>JAGOZU010000046.1 GCA_018058545.1 Promineifilum sp.
ACCGAAGAGACCGGCGCGACAAGAGCTATTTTCGTCTCGGCTGGGACTGGGTTGCTCGCTGTATTCGCCTTGGCCGGCCTATTCGTGTCCATTTTTCCTTCTCTTTTTGAAAGTGATAGGTAGTGAGGCTGTTAGCTTGCTGGCAGTGATCAATCAGTCTCTACGGTCGGAGTGGCGACCAGGTCAACATCAACGTTTGTGACAGCCATTTATGCTTTGCGTCGGCCTATTTTTACGGCCATTCGGGTAGGGGGAGTTAGTGGCGCATTGATCTACAGGCAAGCTGATAACATGTGCCAATGTATCGTGCCACAGTTGCCGGTATTTCATATGGCCCGCGGCTTTCGGCAAACTAACAGTTTGCGCTACAGGTTTAAGGCAGGATGGGGGGAGAATTAGCGAGTGCGCGGTCAATTGAATATTATATACTTAAATTAAGGTATATTAGTGCAATTTAATAAATCAAAGAGAAACAGAGGCAAACCAATCATCGGGCGACACTAATTCCATCAACAATGCGTCCAGCTTTCGGACGGGATCAATCACGCCACTGATAAGCAAAACCGGATAATCCGGTTGGCAATGCGTTCCGGGAAAACCTGTCTAACCTGTTCCGGGTTCTCCCTTGCTCCTCTGCACCTCTGCTCCTCATCACCCCATCTCCCATTCTTCCCTTGACATTTGTTGCTCCATCCATATAATTTAGATGTAACTAATTTAGTCGCATCTAAATAAGAATGTAACGGATGATGAACCAACCAGGCTATACCGAACAAACCCCCGCCGTACAGGATTATTTGGGCGCGCTCTACCGGCTTGAGTATTACCTCGACCGCCCCAACGAACGGGTGACGACCTCGCAGCTGGCCGAATGGCTGGACGTGCGCCCGGCGTCGGTGACGGCCATGTTGCAGAAGATGGCCGCCGCCGCCCCTGCCCTGATTGAATACCACAAAAATCGCGGCGCGCGCCTGACGGCCGAGGGCCAACAAGCCGCTTTGCGCGTGGTGCGCTCCCATCGTTTACTCGAATTATACTTACACGAAAATTTGGGTTACGAATGGCACGAGGTGCACGAGGAAGCCGACCGTCTGGAGCATGTTGTCAGCGAGGCCATGCTGGCGAAGATCGCTGAAGCGCTGGGCCATCCCACGCAAGACCCGCACGGCCACGCCATCCCCGCCGCCGATCTCACCCTGGACGCGCCGCCGACTCTCCTTCTGAGCGAGCTGGGCGCGGGCAAATCGGCCGTCGTCCGGCATGTGGGCGACGATGACGCCGACATGCTGCGCCGGTTCGACAGCATTGGGCTGCGGCCGGGGGTTGTCGTCACGGTGATCGGGCGCGACTACGACGGTGCGAGGCTGGCTCTGGCCATCGACGGCCGCCCGCCGGTTGAACTCAATCTGACTGAAATCGCCCACGTCCACGTCACGGACGCCGGGTTTGCGGAATGAAATCCATGAAGAAATTATTGATTCTCGTTGTGGCCCTTACCATGCTGAGCGTAGCTTGCGGCCGGACGGCCGAGGCAGACGACGACGGCCGCCTCACCATCGTCACCACCACCGGCCAGGTCGGCGACACAGCGGCCATCGTCGGCGGCGAGCACGTTCGCGTCAAGAGCCTGATGGGGCCGGGCACGGATCCTCACCTCTACACCGCCAGCGCGCGCGACGTGGACAAGCTGCGCGGGGCCGACATCGTTTTCTACAGTGGCCTGTATCTGGAGGCCAAACTGGAGAAAGTGCTGGAGCAGCTTGGTGAACATCAAACCGTCGTGGCCGTCTCGTCGAGCATCGACCACGGCGAATTGCTGCCCTGGGCCAAGAACGCCGACGAGTTCGACCCGCACATCTGGTTTGATGTGATGATTTGGAGCCAGACGGTCAACGTGGTGCGCGACACACTCATCGCCGCCGACCCGGCCAACGCGGCCGACTACGAGGCCAACGCCGCCGCCTATCTGGCCGAGCTACAGGCGCTGGACGCCGAGATTCGGGCCAAGGTCGAGACGATTCCCCCCGAGCAGCGCGTACTGGTGACGGCCCACGACGCCTTCAGCTACTTCGGTCGCGCCTACGGCTTCCAGGTGTTGGGCTTGCAGGGCATCTCCACGGCCTCGGAGGCGGGCACGGCCGACGTGCAGAACCTGGCCAAATTCATCGCCGATAACCGCATCCCGGCCGTCTTCGTCGAGTCGTCGGTGCCGGTGCGCAATATCGAGGCGGTGCAGGCGGCCGTGCGCGATCGCGGCTTCGACGTGCAGATCGGTGGCAAGTTGTTCTCCGATGCCATGGGCGACACCGACACGCCCGAGGGAACCTATGTCGGCATGGTGCGCTACAACGTCAACACAATCGTGGCCGCGCTGGGCGGGCAGTGATCCCACTCTGTATTAACCAACATACCGCCCTTTGCCGCGCGGATCGGCGGTCGGATAAGCGCCGGCTCAAGACCCTCTCGGCGACATCGGCGCAATCTCTGCGGAGGAACTATGACTGATTCGAACTATGCGATCGAGGTGACCGACCTGACGGTGGCCTACGAGGAGAAGCCCGTCCTGTGGGACGTCGATCTCCAGGTGCCACCGGGTATCCTGATGGCCATCGTCGGCCCCAACGGGGCGGGCAAGACGACCTTCATCAAATCCGTGCTGGGCCTCATCAAGCCGGTGGCCGGTCAGATGCTCATCTACGGCAAGCCCTACGCGCAACAGCGGCGACTGGTCGGCTACGTGCCCCAGCGCGGCAGCGTCGATTGGGACTTCCCCACCAGCGTGCTCGATGTGGTCATGATGGGGCGCTACGGCGTGTTGGGCTGGTTCAGGCGGCCGGGCAGCGAAGATCGGCGGCGCGCGCTGGAGGCTCTGGAGAAGGTCGGCATGGCCCAATTTGCCGGGCGACAGATCAGCCAGCTTTCCGGAGGCCAGCAGCAGCGTACCTTTTTGGCGCGCGCGCTGGTGCAGGATGCACAGATCTACTTCATGGACGAGCCGTTCCAGGGCGTGGACGCGACGACGGAGCGGGCCATCGTCGATCTGCTGAAAGAACTGCGGGCGGCGGGCAAATCGGTCATCGTCGTCCATCATGACCTGCAGACCGTTCCCGAATATTTCGACTGGGTGATGCTGATCAACGTCAACCGCATCGCCGCCGGGCCGGTGGGTGTGGTGTTCACTGAGGAAAACTTGCGGCGCACCTACGGCGGCCGAATCGGCTTTTTGGGCAACGGCGGGGCCGCAGGCTTGCACCATGATGTCGCGGCCGAAACCGCGGGCGTGCTGGTCGGAGGCGTCGATGGTCGAGCTGATCAATAACCTGCTGTTTGACTATACCATTCGCACGGTCGCCCTGGGCGCGGCCGTGTTAGGCATCGTCGCCGGGGCGCTGGGGACGTTCGCCCTGCTGCGGCGGCAGAGCCTGCTGGGCGACGCCATGTCCCATGCCGCCCTGCCGGGCGTGCTGCTGGCCTTCATGCTGACGGGCAGCAAGGCGCCGGTCGTGCTGGTCGTGGGCGCGGCCGTGGTCGGCACGCTGGCCACGTTCCTGCTGCTGTCCATCACCCGCTTCAGCCGCGTCAAGGAAGACGCTGCCCTGGGGATCATCCTGTCGGTGTTCTTCGGCTTCGGCCTCGTCTTGCTCACCTATCTGCAACGCCACCCGGCCGCGGCCCAGGCGGGCCTCAACTCGTTTCTCTTCGGACAGGCGGCGACCTTGCTCACACGGGATGTGGTGACGATGACGGCCTTTGGCGGCGGGGCGTTGTTGCTGCTGGCGCTGTTCTGGAAGGAGTTCAAGTTGCTCAGCTTCGACCGCGATTTCGGCTCCAGCATGGGCTTTTCGATGACCTTCCTCGACGTGTTGCTGACTAATCTGCTGGTCATCGGCATCGTCATCGGCCTGCAATCAGTGGGCGTGGTGCTGATGAGCGCCCTCATCGTGGCCCCCGCGGCCGCGGCCCGGCAATGGACCGACCGCCTGAGCGTCATGATGGTGGTCGCCTCGCTATTCGGGGCCATCGCCGGGGTCGTTGGCGCGCTCATCAGCAGCCTGGGAACGGGCTTGTCTACGGGACCGGTCGTGGTGCTCGTCATCAGCGCCATCGTGCTGGTGTCGCTGCTCTTCGGAGCCGGACGGGGGCTGGTGTGGACCTGGCTGCAGCGGCAGCGCAACAAACACCGGCTGCAAACCCAGGCCGTGCTGGCCAATCTCTACGGACTGGCCATGCAACATGACGATCCTTACTACCCGCACAATGTGAGTGTCTTGCGGGCTATGAATCACTATCAAGGCGGTGTCCGCCTCAGCTTGCGGGCGCTGTCGTCGGCCGGGCTGGCGCACGAAACGACGCCCGGCCATTGGGCGTTGACCGACAAGGGCCTCGATCAGGCACGTGAGTTGCAATTGGCCAAACAACATCCTGGGGAGATAGCGGCATGAGCGCATCGGTTGAGATTCAAATCATCGCCGTCATCGTCGCCGTGGCTTGCGCCTTGCCGGGAGTTTTCCTGGTATTGCGTCGCATGGCCATGATGAGCGACGCCATCAGCCACACCATCCTGCTGGGCATCGTGGTGGGCTTTTTCATCATTGGCAATCTGGAATCGCCGTTGCTCATCGCCTTCGCCGCGGGGATGGGGGTCATCACCGTCAGTTTGGTCGAACTGCTGATGAAGACGCGGCTGGTGAAGCAGGACGCCGCCATCGGGCTGGTGTTCCCGGCGCTGTTCAGCATGGCCGTCATCCTGATCTCGCGCTTCGCTCGCGGCGTCCATCTCGACGTTGACGCGGTGCTGCTGGGCGAGTTGACCTTCGCGCCACTGGACCGTATCGACATCGGCAGCATCGATCTGCCGCGCAGCATGGTGGTGATGGGTATCATCCTGCTGCTGAACGTTCTGTTCATCGCCCTGTTCTACAAGGAGTTGAAGCTGACGACGTTCGATGCCGGGCTGGCGGCCGCATTGGGCTTCTCACCCGCGCTGGTGCATTACGGCATGATGCTGATGGTGTCGGTGACGGCCGTGGGCGCGTTCGACGCCGTCGGCTCGATCCTGGTCGTGGCCCTGATGATCACCCCGCCCTCGGCCGCCTACCTGCTGACGTATCGTCTGAGCCGGATGCTGATTTACAGCGCGGCCATCGCCGCGGCGGGGGCCATCGGCGGCTTCTGGATGGCCTGGTTCCTCAATGCCAACATCGCCGGCTCCATCGCCACCGTCTTCGGGGTGCTGTTCCTGGGGGTGTTCCTGATGGCCCCGGAGCGCGGCTTGCTGGCCCAGGCTGTCCAACATGGCCGCCGACGCTGGGAATTCGCCCAGACGGCTCTGGCCATCCACCTGCTCAACCACGAGGGCACGCCTGACAGCGCCCTTGAGTGTCGTGTCGATCACCTGCATTATCATCTGCGCTGGGAGCCGAACTTCGCCGTGGAGGTCGTCGAGCAAGCGGTAAAGACCGGGCTGGTGAATCGCCACAACGGCGATCTGACGCTGACGGCCGATGGGCGGCAGCGGGCAAAAACCGCTCTGGCACATACTTGATTGAGGAAGATTCACCTGTTCTGTCTGGTTTTAACAGGTTGCCATAGGCCAATGCCTGCGTTACCATATCCTTGATGGCAATTCTGTTATTACCGGGTCAGCTTCATGAGTAACCTTCCCTTGTTCGACGAAACCAGCGAAATCGCACATCGTTTTGATCCTGAGGCCTCCCTTGTTCTCTATCAGGGCGACACAAACGACTTCCTTGATACGTTGCCTGACAATGCGATAAAACTGATCGTGTCGTCTCCCCCCTATAACCTCGGCAAAGAGTACGAAGACCGCGTTTCTATCGAGCGTTATTTGGAGCAACAAAGCCATATTATCGAAAAACTATATCGAGTTCTTCACCCGCAGGGGAGCATTTGCTGGCAAGTCGGAAATTTTGTCGAAAAAGGCGAAGTATTTCCGCTCGACATCTACTACTACCCCATCTTCAAAAGGCTAGGCCTGCAACTGCGCAATCGGGTTATTTGGCATTTCGAGCACGGGCTGCACACCAGCAAGCGTTTCTCCGGCCGTTATGAAACACTTCTATGGTTCACGAAAACCGGAGAATATACCTTTAACCTTGACCCGGTTCGCGTCCCGTCCAAGTATCCGGGAAAACGCCATTACAAAGGGCCGAATAAAGGCAAGCCATCGGGTAATCCACTAGGCAAAAATCCATCAGACGTCTGGGATTTGTTGGCGCAAGAATGGGATGACGGCTTTTGGGAGATTCCAAACGTTAAGGCAAACCACCCCGAAAAAACAATCCATCCGTGTCAATATCCAATCGAATTAGTCGAGCGTTGCGCGCTGGCCTTAACCGATGAAGGAGACTGGATCTATGATCCATACGCAGGCGTCGGCTCGGCTCTGATAGCCGCGGCCAAGCGGGGACGGCGCGGAATGGGCAGCGAGCAGGATGAAACCTACGTTGCCATTGCCCGCGAACGACTAACCGCTTTCCTGAACGGTCAGCTGAAGGTCCGCCCTCTTGGCCGTCCCGTACACAAACCTACCGGGCGAGAACGCATCTCAAAAATCCCGACTGAGTGGGAGGCGGTCGAACAAAAGCGGCTGCTGGAAAGAGGGGATGAGTATCAATGAGAATTGGTGGCATCTATTCTTTCAACGGCGGAGAAGAAACAATAACAACCCATTACAGGGTTGAATTAGACGAGGTTTATAGCGTTATTGGCTCGATCAACGCTGAGAATTACAGAACAAAAACAAGCCGCGAGAAAACAAGCCCCGGCCGCATCCTGTTTAGCCCAAGGCAGCTAAATCGAGCCTACCGCGAAGCCTTCAGCGAACGGGATTGGTACAACCATCGGGTGTTGTGCGAATATCCAACGAGTTACTATACCTCTGGCTATACCCCCGGGGAATCAGTTCGTGGCGCATTTCGAGAAATGGATTTTGTAAAAAATCGGGTTGGCGTGGAAATCCAGTTCGGTAAGTATGCCTTCATGGTCTATAATGTCTGCGCCAAGATGACGATATTCCATAATGAGGGAGTGATCGACGTTGGGATTGAGGTAGTCCCACTGAAAGAACTGGCTCGGGAAATGTCAAGCGGAATCTCCTACTTTGAACAGTTTGTATGGGACCTCAACCACCGCGGTGTAGCCGATATCGATATCCCTGTTCTCATCTTGGGCGTGACTGTTTGACGGCCTCATGTGAGTTATGAGTACCATCCATCTCGCTCCTTCCATCCTCTCGGCCGATTTCTCCCGGCTGGGGGCGCAAGTGACCGAGGCGCTGGGCACCGGGGTTGATACCATCCATGTCGATGTCATGGACGGCCATTTCGTGCCCAATATCACCATCGGGCCGCTCATCGTCGAGGCGATTCGGCCGATCGTGCGCTCTTATAATGCCGTCATCGACGTGCATCTGATGATCGAGCATCCGGAGCGCTATCTGGCCGATTTCGCTCGCGCCGGGGCCGACATCCTGACCGTCCATGTGGAGACCTGTCCCCACCTGCACCGCACCGTCCAGATCATTCGCGAGCTGGGCGTCAAGCCAGGCGTGACGCTCAACCCGGCCACGCCGCTGGCGACGTTGCAGGAGATCCTGCCCTATGTCGATCTGGTGCTGGTGATGTCGGTCAATCCCGGCTTCGGGGGACAATCCTATATCCCCACCAGCACGGACAAGATTCGGCGGCTGCGGGGGATGCTTGACGCCATCGACTCCGCGGCCGAGCTGGAGGTTGACGGCGGCATCAAACCGGAGAACGCGGCCGAGGTGGTGGCCGCCGGGGCGACGATCCTCGTGGCCGGCAGCGCCATCTTTGGCGGGTCGCGGTCGATCACCTCGAATATCGCTGCCTTCGACTACGCGTTGTCGGATGCGGCGTAACGTCGATCACCTGCCCAGCTGTTGCACCTCTGTGGCGCAATCTGTCAGATTGCGATCGGCGCGGCTGTGGCGCAATCTGTTAGATTGCGATCGGCGCGGCTGTGGCGCAATCTGTCAGATCGCGATCGGCGCGGCTGTGGCGCAATCTGTCAGATCGCGATCGGCGCGGCTGTGGCGCAATCTGTTAGATTGCGATCTGTGTTTTCTGCTAACGGCCGTCCCGGTTGCTTCATCTCTGCAAGAAACCCCTTCATTTCTCTTTATTGCCAACCTGAATAGTCTGTGGATAATCTAGAACCCATCGAACCGGTTCACCGGTTCGATGGGTTCCGGTGAGGTGGCGCGCCTTGCCGCCGGCCGATATCGAACCATTAAAAAGACGCGCCGTTAAAAAAAGGAGAATGAAACCGTGAAGCGATTGATATCCGTCATGCTCGTAATCCTGATTGGGTCGATGGTTCTGGCCGGTTGTGCCTCGGGGGGCAGCAGCGGCGGCGACCTCTTATCGGATATTCAGAAGCGAGGCAAGTTGCGTATCTCCACCGATCCGAACTATGAGCCGCAATCCTTCCTCGACGCCGAAGGTAACTTCACCGGTTTCGACGTCGACGTTGCCCGCGAGATCGCCAAACGGTTGGGCGTCGAGGCCGAATTCGTCACCCCCGATTGGGACGTCATCACCGCCGGCAACTGGGCCGGGCAATGGGATATCAGTGTCGGTTCGATGACCGTGACGACCGCCCGCCAGAAGGTGCTCGACTTCGCCAGCCCCGCCTACTATTACACCCCCGCCCAATTCGCCGCCGCCGACGGCTCAGGCATCGATACTTTGGCCGACGTCAACGGTCAGGCAGTCTGCGTGGCCATTTCCACCACCTATGAGACCTGGCTCAACGGCGCGAAGGATGAGCTGGGTCTGCCGGAAGAGAACTTCTACGCCGAACCGCCGACCGGCATCACCGTCATCCCCCTGCCGACTGACGCCGAATGCCCGCAATCGATCCAGTCCGGACGGCAAGACTTTCAGGTGTTCCTGACCTCCAACACCGTGGTTGAAGCGGCCATCGGCAGCGGGATCCCGGTCCATAAGGTTGGCACGCCCGTCTTCTCCGAGAACCTGGCCGCAGCCTTCGACAAGCAAGGCACACTGGATAACGCCTCGACCGTCAAGAAAGTCGGCGAGATCATCCAGGCGATGCACGACGACGGCACGCTGCGCGAATTGTCGATGAAATGGTTTGGCGCGGACCTGACGGCCAGCCCGACTAACTAACATCGCCCAACCAGTGTGCCTGACGGATCGACACCCTGATCCGTCAGGCACACTGCAATCTCATTAAAAATCAGGAGGAGCAAGCGATGAGCATCACGGCTGATCCCGATGAGGCATCCGAGATCGAGCGGCTGCAAAGCCAGGCAGAGCAGTTGGCGCGCCGCCGACGCGAGCGCGAACGTCGCTTTTCACTCGGCGTCCGCGTCTCCTACCTCGTGCTGTTCCTCTTGCTGGCGTTTTTGTTCAGCGGCTTCCAGGCACAAATCGGCGGCATCACCATCCGCACGATCAAGCTCGATTTTGAGTTCATCGCCACCTATGCCCCGTTCATCTTCCAGGGGGTGTGGCTGACGATATTGCTATCAGCGCTGGCCATAGCCATGTCGGTCGTGCTGGCCATCCTGGGCGCGCTCGGCCGCCTGTCGAAATTCCCTCCCGCCTACGCCTTGGCGACCTTCTACATTTCGCTCATTCGCGGCACGCCGTTGTTGCTGCAACTGTTCTTCTTCTTCCTCGCCCTGCCTCAGCTCGGGATCGTGCTGACCGGTATGACCGCCGGAGTGCTGGCGCTGGGCATCAACTACGGCGCGTATAACACCGAGATCGTCCGCGCGGGTATCCAGTCCGTGGGTGTGGGGCAGCGGGAGGCGGCGCTGGCCATCGGCATGACCAACAACCAAATCATGCGCCGGATCATCCTGCCCCAGGCATTGAAGTTGACCATCCCGCCCATGGGAAACCAGTTCATCGCCATGTTGAAGGATACCTCGCTGGTGGCGACCACCGGCTTTGTGTGGGAGATCTTGTGGCGGGCGCAGAAAGTTGGCCGGGCCAATTTCCGCAGCCTGGAGGCTCTGCTCGTCGCCGCCGTGTTCTACTGGATCATCACCATCATCTTCTCCGCCCTGCAGGATCGGCTGGAAGCGCGAGTGGCGCGCGGGGAGCGAACGCTATCATGACCACGCCCATCGTTCAGGTATCCCATCTCGACAAATATTTCGACAAACTCCACGTGCTGCGTGACCTGGACATGGAGATTGCGCCGCGGGAAGTGGTCTGCATCATCGGCCGCAGCGGGTCGGGCAAGAGCACCTTGCTGCGCTGCCTCAATTTTCTCGAGCAGCCGGACTTCGGCACGATAATGATCGACGGCGTGGAAGTCAAATGCGGCGGCCAAGGCCGGGACTGGCGGAAGCAGGTTCACGATCTGCGCCTCAAGACGGGCATGGTCTTCCAGTCGTTCAATCTGTTTCAACACATGACGGCTCTGGAAAACATCATCGAAGGGCCGGTCACGGTCAAGAAGGTGGCCCGCGAGGAGGCCACCGAGTTGGGGATGCAAAACCTGCACAAGGTGGGGCTGGCGGACAAGGCCGACCAATACCCGTCGCGGCTTTCCGGTGGCCAGCAACAGCGTGTGGCCATCGCGCGAGCCATGACCATGCAGCCCAAGGTGATGCTCTTCGACGAGCCGACGTCGGCCCTGGACCCGGAGCTGGTGGGCGAGGTGCTGGCGGTGATGCAGCAACTGGTGGAAGAGGGTATGACGATGGTCACGGTGACGCACGAGATGAGCTTTGCCCGGCGCTTTGCCGACCGGATCATGTTCATGCACGAGGGCCGGTTTGCGGAGATCGCCCCGCCGGAGGAGCTGTTCAACGCGCCCAGGGACGAGCGGACGAAACAGTTTTTGTCACATCTTCATATCCAGCGCGACAAGTCCCGTTAGATGTGGGTTTGTCCGCGATCATCCGGACAATCGGTGGTTAGTTCCCGGCATCAAGGAATATTGCCGCTGGAGATCCGCTTTCCGTCGCCACACAAGACAAACAGGTTCGCCCCGTCGGTGTGGTAGGTGAACTCCTTTCCGCCGGCTCCCAGAGTAACTAGCATCCCCTCGACCAGCATATCGATGTAGTTCATTCCCTCTTCGGGGCAGCCAAGGCCACCATTGGGCCAGGTGACGGCCACGGCCGAGATGAGCTTGATCTCGTCCACCGGCACATCGGTCTGCACGTTCAGGTCGCGGGCGGCGGCTTCGATCAGGTTGTTCTGCTGCGGCGAAGGTGTGATCGGCGGCCCGGTGACGATCGGAGAAGTCTCGCCCGGGTAGGCAGACGGCGCCGCGGTTGCCGGAGGAGCGGGCGGATAGGCGCCGTCGGCCGTCGCCGACGGCGGAGGTGGGTATGCCTCACCGGTAGCTGGACTTGCGGCGGTCGCCGCAGCCGTGGCTACGTTTGCGGCGGGTTCGGTCGCGACCGATGTGACCTGACCGAGGGCCGGCCCTTCATTGGTCGGGGGCATGGATGGAGCCATGGTCGCCGTCCCGCTCCCCCCGCCGGGAGTGCACGCGACCGACAAAACGACAAGCGCCATCAACAAATATACGAAATTCAATCCTCGTTTCATCATTCCTCATGAACCGGCGGCATGCCGGATTGTATCAATTGGGAGGCCGGGAGCGGCCGCGGAGGCAGGATCATGCCGGTGCCGGTTTTTCGCTCCCGCTGAATTGCCGCAACAGTGTCTTGAGCTTTTCCTTGGAGACATAGATGCGACTGGGGCGAATGTCCACGCCATCGCGGACGGTTTGCCAGATCAGCTCGGCCGCGTCGATGGCGGCGCGTGGGCGGCCCAGACGGACGGCATTGGCGGCGCGCTCGCGATAGACCCGCCGGTCGTCGGCCATCCAGTGAGCCATTGTTTCCAGAAAGGCCAGCGGCTCCAGGGCCACATCGCCCGCGCCTTGTTCGACGATGTATTGCGCGTTGCCGGTCTCTTGGCCGGGGATGATCTTCATGATGATCAGCGGCAGACCGCAGGCCAGCGATTCGGTGATGATCAATCCACCGGCCTTGCTGACGATGCAGTCGGCCGCACGCATCAGGGAGGGCATATCCTTAACAAAATCATAGACGGAAGCCGAGATATGCCAGTCCGTGTCCTGGAGCGCGGAATAAAGGGCCTCGTTGCCCCCGGCCACGGCCGCCAAATGGATATCGAAGCCCGAATGGTTCAGGATATGGGTGAAGCCGCTCAGACCTTCGATACGATTGCTGCCCACGACCAATACGGTGAATTTATCTTCCGGCCAGCCCAGCGCTCGCCGCGCGGCCGCCTTCGAGATAGAGGTGTCAGCCAGTTCCGGGTTGACCGGCAAACCGGTGACGCGGATCGCATCCGGCTCGAGGCCGCGATCCTGCGCCAGACCTGCGGCGACATCCGTCGGTACGAGACAGAGATCGGTCGCCTGGCTGAACCACATCTTCTGCAAGGAGATCAGATCGGTGACGACGGTGACGATGGGGAATTGACGACCGCCGAGTCGGCGATAAGCGGAGACCGGGTATTGGTAGGTCGGGAAGGTGATGACCACGACATCGGGATCGTGCTGCTTCATCAGGCGCGAGATGTTGTCGTACATCATCATGACGTAGGCCATCTCGGTCACATTGGTCGTCAGGCTGAGGTCGGTCATCTTGTAGCCGAGCTTGTAGAACTGCGGCCACTCGCGAGCCAGCTTGTCGTAGTCGCTCTCCGCGCTGCGCAGGAAGGACAGCGCTGTGGAGCCGTCCAACGGATTGACGATGATGACCTGAGCGGCATCGCCGTAGCGCAAGTCGAACGCCCGGCACAGGGCGTTGGCGGTGCTGCGGTGACCAAAACCGGCGTCGGCGGTGAGAATGAGTATTTTGGTCGGTTTCATGAGTTTAATCCTGTACCATTTTCTTGCGGAACGCCATCATATCCCGTTCTTTCACAAAGCCAAGTGAATCGTAGAGGCGCAACGCCGGATCGTTGTCGGCATTGACGGTCAGGTTAACCTGCCGCAGCCCCGGACTATGCCGCAAACGGAACAATCCGGCCAACATGAGACGGCGACCCAGTCCGGTTCCACGGTAGCCGTTGCGGACGCCTACCAGATCGACATAGCCTTCGCCCGATTCGGTATCGGCCCGACCGAAAAAGTAGCCGGTCAGCCGATCGCCGTCGCCCTCGGCCAGAAACACGGCCCCTTTGCCGACTTCTTCGAGGATGTACTGGAGGGTGTAGTTGGAATTGGGGAACAGCTCATCGTGGACCGCCGGAAATTGATCGGCGTAGCGGCCGTCCCACCCGGTGGCCGTCGCCTCCGGCAGCGCGGCCAGCTTGTCGGGGGTGATGAAGAAGATGGCGATCTCGCCCTTGGGCGTGAAGTTATGACGGTCGGCGTATTCTCGACAATTCAGGTTATGCGAATCGACGAACATCTCATGCTCGTTGATGCCCGCGGGGATGGCCCCCCGGACGGCCGCATAGAGGGCATCGGCCGTCCCGGCCCAATCAGCGGCGGCGACGATCGGCCCGTATAGCCAGGCGCGGCCGATCTGCCGGTCGAAGTCGACGCCCATCACGCCAACCAACTCCTGGCCCACCTGCGCCAGACGAAAGCCTCGATCGTAGCGATAGTCCAACATCAGGACGGAGTGGCGGATATCTTCCGGCGTCACGCCGAAGTAGCCGATATGATGTTCGGCCGCCTGATTATGGCGACACACGAAATCGATCATCCGGTCGAAGTGCCGACTGGTACAGCGAATGATACGGAGCATTGTTTGAACCTGCGTTGTCCTCGCGACTGTGCTTGCCTCATGGGTATCCGGAGACGAATTGTAGCATATTGATTGACAGGCGCTGGCGTGCAATTGCCATGATGCGACCATTAGGATAAAAACACCGGCGGCCGCTTGCGGCCACACTCAATTGTATTACAAGGAGTTGTCATGTTCGATCGTGATTCATTTACCATTGAAGAATGGGGCCAAATTATCTCCGCGCCCGCGGCTATCGGTTCTCTGGTGGTCATCGCCGACTTATCCGGCCCGCTGGGGTTAATCAGTGAGTTTCGGGCCATCATGAATACCATGAAGGAGTATACCGCTGCGAACAGCGCCAATCCCTTGATGGGCGCGCTCCAGTCCTACATCTCCACCCGACCCACCAAAGAGGAAGAGGATCGACTCAAGGAGTGGGCCAAGGAGCAGGAGGCGGCGATGAAGGAGAACCGGCCGGAGACGCCGGAGGAGTTTGCGGATCGCGTCCATGAGATCGTCGACGGCGTCCTGGAAATGCTGACAGCCAAGGGAGCGACGGCCGAGGACCTGTCGTCGTATAAAAACATGATGGTAGTCATAGCCGAGAACGTCGCCAATGCCAGCAAGGAAGGTGGCTTCCTGGGCTTTGGCGGCACGCTCGTCTCCGATGCCGAAGAATCCGCCCTGGCTCGCATCCGGGCTGAATTGTCCTGATCGAGTCGTTGACAGGATGAGGTCGCCGGGAAACCTGGTTACTCGGCGACCTCAACGATCAATGAAAACGTCCGGGCGGGGGTGACGGCCGTTTCCCACGAGCGCGAGTTGATCAGTTGCAGGGCGCTCGTGCCGGGGGCGACGGCCCGGAAGGTAAAGGTTCTCTCGCCACCGGCCCCGATCGCCTCGCTCTCCACCACATACGACGGCTCCTCGGTCTGACTCAACACTTCCTCGTCGTTGGTGATCACGCTCCACACATAGCCGGTGGTCGGATTCTCGGCCAGGATGACCTGCAGTTCGTCGCCCACCGCCATCGTTATCGTCCGGTCGCTGTCAGCCTCATAGGCGATGTAGATGTTCTCCGGCCCGTCGCTCTCGCCGCCGCATCCTGCCAGGGCCAAAATCGCTATTGTCAGGGCAATCATCGTGCCGATTTTCATCATTCTCCGTCCCGTGTGTCCGTTTCTCGTCGTAACGCCAGTTGCAGCGCTTGCGCCGGGTGCAGAACCGCCCGCCCGCTGCCGTGGGCGATCTGATGGCGGCAACTCATCCCGGCGGTGACGATGATCGTCTCCGACGCGGCCGCCCGCACCGCCGGCAACAGCCGCCGCTCACCCATTCGCATTGAAATGTCGTAATGTTCGGCCTCGTAGCCGAACGCGCCGGCCATGCCGCAGCAGCCCGAATCGACTTCCTCCACAGTGTAGTTGACCGGCAGGGATAATATTCGATGTGCCGGTCCCGTGCCAACCAGCGCCTTTTGATGGCAATGGCCGTGGAGCAGGACGTGGCGACTTTGCGTGGTGAAGTGCGGCGTCAGATCGCTCTCGTCGGCCAGCCCGGCGACGTATTCCTCGAAAGTGATGGCCTTATCGGCGATGACCTCGACTCGCGTATCGCCCGGCAACAGGTGGAAATATTCATCCCGCAGGGTCAGCAGGCTGCTCGGCTCCAGCCCAACCAGAGGCAGCCCGGCCTCGGCCGCGGGCAGCAAGGCGCGCACGGTTCGCTCGGCCGTCTTGCGGGCCATATCGACCAGCCCCTTGGAGATCGCCGGGCGGCCGTCGTCGATCGACGGCGCGGCAACGACGCAGACCCCGATCGCCTCCAGGAACTCAACCGCGGCCATGCCCACCTCGGGATGGTTGTAGTTCGTAAACGGGTCGATGAACAGGACGACCCGGCGCGCACCTTCGGTCCTGGAAAGTCCGCCGCCTCGCCGTCGCCACCACGTTTCGAACGGGATGCGGGCCATAGGCGGCAGGACGCGCTCCGGCGCCAATCCCATGCGACCACCCGCCCATCGTCCCAGCCGTGAGCGCAAGAGTGCGTTGACCGGCGCGGCCATGAGACCGCTGCCCAACCGGTTGAGCGTCGCGCTATGGGCAAAGAAACGCGCCCGCAGCGGGACGCCATGGCTCTCATAATAGCGTGCCAGGAACTCCGTCTTTAGCCGGGCCATGTCGACGCCGGAGGGGCATTCGGCCTTACAGCCCTTGCAGGCGATACACAGATCCATGACCTCGGCCATGCGCGGGCTGGTCAGCTCGTCCGCCGGCAGGACGCCCGCCATCGCCGCCCGCAGCGCATTGGCCCGGCCGCGCGTGCTGTGCTCCTCCTCGCGCGTCACCATGAAACTGGGGCACATCGTCCCGCTATCCTTGCGGCATACCCCGCAGCCGTTGCACATCTCCACCGCGCGGACGAAGCCGTCGATGTCATTGGCCGGTTGCAAGGGGATGGGAATGACTGGTTGATCGCCCTGCCCTGCAGATAGTGGATCGGGATGTCCCTGTTGCAGAACATCTGTTTTGTTTGTTGGAATGTGTTTGTGTAGCTCGGAATAGGCTATGCGAAGTTGAGGAGACGGTTGATTATAATCGTCGAAATCCAGGCACGGGGCTCCGACGGAATACGGCAGGGCACGCATGGATTCGGTCATCGGCGCGGGGTCGACGATGATGCCCGGATTCATTCGATTATCGGGGTCGAAGATGTGTTTCACCTGCCGGAAGAGATCGGTCAGGTCCGGGCCGTAGAACACCTCGTTGAGCCAGCTGCGGCTGCGGCCGTCGCCATGCTCGCTGGACAGCGCACCGCCATAACCGCGCACCAGGCCGGCGGCAAAACGGGCGATATCGGGCATGCGGGCCATCTCGGCCGCGCTGCGCCGGTTGATGAGCGGTCGAATGTGCAGGCAGCCCGCCCCGGCGTGGGCGTAGTAGGAGATCGGCGTGCCCAGCCCCGCGCAATAAGCCTCGATTTGATGTACGTAGTCATACAGATGCTCCACCGGCACGGCCGCGTCCTCGATGAACGGCACGGGCTTCATATCCCCCTTCATCGACATCAGCAGACCCAGCCCGACTTTGCGCACGCGCCAGACAGCGGCGACGGCCGCCGGTTCGGTAGCCCGCGTCAGAGCCGTGGCCCCAATACCTCGCCGGTTCAGCAACGCTGCCAGCCGCTCGATGCCGTCCCTCACGGCGGCCTCGCTCTCTCCCTGATATTCAACAACCAGCAGGCAATCGGGGCGGCCATCGACCACGGAAGCCAGCAGCCGGGCGTATTCCGGCACATCACGGCACAGGCTCAGGCTCAATGTGTCCAGCAGTTCGACGGCCGAGGGGTTGGTCTCCAGAATTGCCGGGACGGCCAGCAGCGCTGTCTCCAACCGGTCGAAATGCATTAGACCCAGACCGGTATGCGGCGGCCGCGGCACCAGATCGACGGTGATCTCGGTCATAACCGCCAGCGTGCCTTCCGAGCCACAGACGAGTTGAGCCAGTCCGGCGGGACGTTCGGCCGCCAGTCGGTCGAGGTTATACCCCCCACACCGCCGCCAGTACCGGGGTGTATTTTCGCGGATCACTTTCCGGTTATCGAGGCCGTCCAGCAGCGCCTCAACTTGTTCTGCTATGCGAATTCCCGATCCGCCTGTACCGTCCAGTGTCGAGGAAAAGGCGGCCGCTGAGCCATCGCTGAGGACGACCTCCATCGCCCGAACATGGTCGGCGGTCATGCCGTAGAGCAACGAATGGCTGCCGGTGGCGTTGTTGGCCACCGCCCCGCCGACGGTCGAGCGGTCGCTGCTGGCCGGGTCGGGGCCGAACTGGAGGCCGTGGGAGCGCAGGGTTGCATTCAGCTTGTCGAGGACGACGCCGGGCTGGACGCGCGCCCAGCGCTCCTCGGGGTTAATCTCAATAACACCATCAAGATGGCGGCTGAAATCGATCACCAAGGCCTCGTTGACCGCCTGTCCGGCCAGGCTGGTGCCGGCGGCCCGCGGCGTGACCGGCAAGCCGTATTCAGCGGCCAGCGAGGCGGCGGTGATGACGTCCTCGACGGTGCGTGGAATGAGCACCGCATGGGGCATGAGCTGGTAGAGGCTGGCGTCGGTGCTGTAGAGCATACGCGAGTAGTCGTCGACTCGCAGATCGCCGGCGATGTGGCCGTCGCAGGCCGCGATGAACGCCGCCACTCGCTCCGCAGTCGGCCGACGAAGGGCGGAATCGGATGCTTGAGGAGACATGCCCGTTATAGTATGACGCTCCGGTCGTCTGTCAAACAGTTTAAGGCTTGCCTGTCAAAATTTCGCTCAAAATATTGACAAAAATCATATAGCGCGTATACTATGAATTGGCTCCCCCCCCAGAGGTGAGCAGTAGGACGCCCGTCTTACTGCCACCTCATTTTTTTTGGCTATACTCAACCCTCCATGGAACCACAACCCACCCCAACACTGGTTCAGACCGGCCCGGAATGGTACGAGGCCGGGTTGACCTATCGCTATCAGATGCCCGACGGCCCCGGCCCCTACCCTACCGTAGTAATGCTGCACGGCCGCTTCGGAAACGAGGACGTCATGTGGGTGTTCCGCAAGGTCATTCCCCGGCCGTGGCTGGTCGTGGCGCCGCGCGCGTTGTTCGCCGACCAGGGGTCCTTCTCCTGGCAGATTCTGGAACGCGAGGACAAGTGGCCCGAGCTGGCGGAGTACGATCCCGCCGTGACGGCGCTGGAGCGATTCATCGGGGTCTTGCCGCAACTGTATAACGCCGATCCCGATCGGACGTATCTGATGGGTTTCAGCCAGGGGGCGGCGGTGTCCTTTTCCGCGGTTTTGCGACGGCCGCGTCTGGCTCGCGGGGTGGCGGCGATGGTGGGCTTCGTGCCCGACATGCCCGAGGGAGCCATCGACGGCCGCCTGGCCGGACTGCCTGTCTTCATGGCAGCGGGCACGCAGGACCCCACCGTGCCCTATCGGCTGTCACAGGTCACGCGGGAGCGGTTGCGGGCCGCCGGAGCGGATTTGGAGTACCATGAGTACCCGACCGGGCACAAGATGCCGTCGGCGGGTATGGACGATTTGCGAAAATGGTTTCATAATCAGGCGCGATTCGGGAACATGGGCTAATGAAACAGGACGATTTTGACATCCCCGAAGTCTTCCGTCGCGCGATGGAAGAGGCCGGCTGGCGAGCAGGACAGGATGACGACGAGGGTGGCGATCGGCCGCCACGTCGCCGCCCCCCCCGCCGCGCCCCGGCCGCAAGGCTCCTACCGATTGATGATCATCGCCTTTGTGATCATCCTGTTGTTCTTCAGCCTGGGCAGCCTGGCCACCTTCTACACCGATATCCTGTGGTTCGACCAGCTTGGCTATCGGGCCATGTTCTTCAAGCGCTGGACGACCGGCGCGGTCGTCTTTATCGTCGCCTTCTCCGTTCTGGCCCTGATCGTGGCCGGCAACTGGCTGGTCGCTTTGCGATTGGCCACCTCGACCGCGGCGGCGAGCGGTCGTCCGCAGGGCGACGGCCGTTTGGGCCGCCTCATCGTCCTCGTCGCCGGACTGGCCACGGCCGCTCTGCTGGCCTGGATCGCGAGCGGCCAGTGGGACCAATTTCTCCTCTTCATGAATGCCGAACCGTTCGGCTTGCTCGACCCGATATTCGGGCGGGATGTGTCGTTCTATATCTTCAGGCTGCCCGTATATCAACTGGTGCAAGGCTTGCTGGAGATGGCCCTCATCCTCACCCTTATCGGCCTGCCGGCTATCTATGCCATGGCCTACCCGCAAGAGGTTCAGCGCGGAAAGTGGGGGTTCCTGCGGACGACGCCGCTCAAAAACCACGCCGCCATCGTGGGCGGCTTCATCCTGCTGATGTGGGCAGCCGCCTATTTCCTGCGCATGGTCGAGCTGCTCTACTCCACGCGCGGGGTGGCCTTCGGGGCGAGCTACACCGACGTGCGGGTGGTGCTCTGGGCCTTTCGGCTGCAGATGGGACTGGCGGCGCTGACGGCGCTGGCCTTGTTCTCCATGGCTTTCCGATCGGGCTGGCGGTTGCCGGTTCTGGCCGGTGGCCTGTGGCTGGCGACGGCGGTGATCGCCGGGAACATCGCCCCGTCCATCCTGCAACGCTATTCCGTCGAGCCGAACGAGTTGACGCTGGAGGCGCCCTACATCGAGAACAATATCACCTTCACCCGCTTCGCCTTTGGGCTGGATCGCATCCGCTCCGAGGAGTTCGGCCGGGTGGAAGACCTGCGGCCGGAAGACTTGCTGGAAAACGAGGACGTGCTGAGCAACATCCGCCTGTGGGACTGGCGGCCCCTGCAGCAGACCTACCGCCAGTTGCAGGGGCTGCGGCCGTATTATGAGTTCAACGACGTCGATATCGACCGCTATTCGATCGGCGGCCGCCAGCGCCAGGTGATGCTGGGCGTCCGCGAGCTGGACAAGAGCAAGCTGCCCGCCCCGTCGTGGGTCAATCGAAACCTGGAGTTCACTCACGGCTACGGCATCGTCATGAATCCGGTGAACGAGGTGACAACCGACGGGCGGCCGCGCTTCTTCATCCAGGACTTCCCGCCACGCAGCAATGTCGAGATCAAGGTCGCGCGGCCGGAGATCTACTACGGTGAATTGACCGACGACGCCGTCTATGTGGGCAGCGGCCGTGAGGAGTTCGATTATCCCAGCGGGGATGAAAACGTCTACACTCACTATGAGGGCGTGGGCGGCGTGGTGCTCGACTCGTTCCTCAAGCGGCTGGCCTTCGCCCTGCGACAGAGCGACCCCAACATCCTGCTGACCGCCGACATCACCGACAGCACGCGCGTCCAGTATCGCCGCCAGATTCAGGATCGCATCCAGGCGCTGACGCCCTTTCTGGTGCTCGATTCCGACCCCTATCTGGTGGTGAATGACGAAGGGCGGCTCATCTGGCTTCAGGATGCCTATACCGTCAGCGACGCCTTCCCTTATGCCACGCCGGTCCAAATGACGACCAGCTCCAACGCCAACCACAACGGGACGGCCACGCCCCGCTGGACGACGACCCGGACCATCAACTACATCCGCAATTCGGTGAAGATCACCGTCGACGCCTACAACGGCTCGGTGGCCTACTACGTCAGCGACGCCGAAGATCCAATCATCCGCAGTTACAGCCGCATGTTTCCGGGCGTGTTCCGGCCGCAAGACGAGATGCCGGCCGATCTGCGCACTCACATCCGCTATCCCGAAGACCTTTTCTCGGTCCAGGCGCGGCAGTTTCTGACCTACCACATGACCGACGTGCGCGTCTTCTACAACAAGGAAGATTTGTGGCAAATCCCCACCGAGATCTCCGGCGATGACGAAGTCCTGATCGAGCCTTATTTCGTGATTTTGCCTCTGCCGGACCAGGAAAAGCAGGAGTTTCTGCTGATCCTGCCTTTCAGTCCTTCAACCAAGAACAACATGATCGGCTGGATGGCGGCGCGAAACGATCCCGACGTCTATGGCGAGCTGATCGTCTACGAACTGCCGAAACAGGAACTGGTCTTCGGCCCGATCCAGGTGGAGGGACGAATCGATCAGGAGCCGGACATCTCGGAACAGTTCTCGCTATGGAACCAGCTCGGGTCGGGCGTCATTCGGGGCAACCTGCTGGTTTTGCCCATCAACCAGAGCTTTCTCTACATAGAGCCGATCTATCTGCGATCGGAAACGAGCGCCTTGCCGGAACTGAAGCGTATCGTGACGGCCGACAACACCTCGGTCGTCATGGCCGAGACGCTAAACCGGTCACTGATCGCGCTGGCCCAGCGTCCGGGGATGCTCATCGACTCCCCCGATCCGGTCCGGCCGGAGACCAGTACCGAGGCCTTGCCGGACGACGGCCGAACTATCGATGAACTGGTGGCGGCCGCCAATGACCACCTGGCCGCGGCCGAGGAAGCCCAGAGAGCGGGCGACTGGGCACGCTATGGGCAGGAACTGGATTCGCTGAAGCTGGTGCTGGAGCAGCTCTCAAAGTTGATGGCGTCGGGCGAAGAGTAGATTGTGAATAAATCATCAGGCTGGGTGTAATCTGCGCCACACCACGTTGGGGAAAATCGTTTATGATGGAGTAAATACCTGCAGGTAATTTTCTTTATCGGTTAATTCTATGGTCATCGCGATGTTTCTCGCCCATCTTCTGGGCGATTTTGTTCTGCAATGGGACGGTCTGGCGCACTGGAAAAGTCATGATATCAAGGGCGTCTTCGTACACTGCCTCATCCTCTCCGCCGTCACGGCCGCTTTCGCCTTGTCGATCGACCCGTCCTGGTGGAGCGGCATCCTGCTCATCAGCATCAGCCACCTCATCATCGACAGCTATTGGGTTCTCAAGAATTACTCCATCTCGCCCCTGACTCGAGTCCTCATCGACCAGACCATCCACATCTTCATCATCCTCCTGGCTCTGGTCATGACCGGGTATCTGCAATGGAGCAACTTGTGGGGCGGGATTGTGGCTAATGCTCAGGCCAATCCGCTGCTGACGGGTCTGCTGGGTTACACTTTCCTCACCATGCCGGCGTGGGTGATGCTGAAATTCCTCATCTTCGGGATCATGAAAGGTCGGCCGCCAAACTTCTCGGTCGGACTTGGCAAGTATATGAGCATCGGCGAGCGGCTGATCGTCATGACCCTGGTGCTGTTTGGCCAGGCGCTGTTCCTGCCGCTGGTCGCCCTGCCACGGCTAGTCCTCGACCGACGCCAAATCGGCGAAGCTGACCAGGATGTCTATTT
Source organism: Promineifilum sp. (assembly GCA_018058545.1). GTDB lineage: Bacteria > Chloroflexota > Anaerolineae > Promineifilales > Promineifilaceae > Promineifilum. Next base: position 22,527 of record JAGOZU010000046.1, read on the forward strand.
GGTGGAACTGGTGTCCAGCGTCGCCCTGGCCATCGGTGTCGGCCTGCTCATCCGCTCGTTGGTGTTATAGGCAACGGCCAACGCCTGTCGAGTCAGTCAGTCACCAAGGCGCGGATGGCGGGCAACGCTTCGAGGGCCGCATCCTCCCCGGCCTTGATGATCTCGCTCCCCCGGTTGAAACCCGTCAGGAGGGTGACGGCGGACGATACCTCCGGTCTGACAAGCAGGTCCGGCCGATGTTCCTGTAATCGGCTTTCGGTCTGCGCGCCGAGCATGATCATCAGGACGTGGTAGATCTCGTTGAGCGATTTGGGGGCGAAGGGCAATTGCAGCCCCTCCTCCACCGGCTTCAGGCCGGGCACGTTGCTGCTGAAATCGGGCAGGACGTCGACGGCGATGATCTTCGTCGCCCCGAGGACGTCGCGGGCCACATCGACGGGCACGTTGTCCAGCACGCCGCCGTCAACGAGACGATAATCCCCCAGATCGACCGGCTCGAAGACGCCCGGCACGGAGATGGTGGCCCGCACGGCGTCGATGACTCGGCCGCCTTGCAAGATGACCGGACGGCCGGTCAGGATGTCGGTCGCGACCATCGCCAGCGGCAATTGCAGGTCGGCAAAGGTCAGCTCCTCGCCCAGCATGTCGGCCATGAAATTATAGATGCGGCGGCCACGGATGCTCAGCCCGGCGGCCGAGATGTTGAGGTCCACCAGACGGATCTGCTCGGTGATGTGGCTCAGACGGGCGATCTCCTCATGGACGACCGCGAAGGGCACGCCCGCGGCATAAAGCGCGCCGACCAGCCCCCCCATGCTGGTCCCGGCGATGCAGTCAATGCGGATGCCCTCCTGCGCCAGCACATGCAGGAAGCCGATGTGGGCCAGCCCGCGCGCGCCCCCGCCGCCGAGGACGACACCCAGGCGTTCTTGTGAACTTTCAGTCCGTGAACTCATGCTCATATCCTCACTTCTCGACCCGCCGTTTGAAGACACAGAGATAGTAATGCGCCCAGTTCCAGGTAGCGGTATTGTAGCCGCGGCCGAGGTCGCCCTGTTTGCCCGCCATTTCGGCCGGGACGAGACTGACCAGTTCCCATCCCTCGCGGCCGCAGTGGCTGAGCCATGCCTCCAGCGTGAGCGGGTCATATTTTGGCATCTCTTTCCAGCCGCGATCCGGGTATTCGGCCTGGACGTAATTGATGACGACCTCGTCTTCCTTATCAAGGGTGAAGATCCGCGTCAAATATTCCCATTGGGTCATGGTTCTGCCTCCGCCTTGATTATAGCCTAACCTGCCTGCCGAAGGGGGAATATCCTTTGGTGTGCAAGGGCGAGTTTGAAACCCGCCCCTGCATCTCGCTCACCGGCCAATTTTCCGCGACCTGTGGGAAATCTGGTAAAATTACCCGTTGATGAACGCCGCCACGAAAATCCGACGTCTGCTCATCCTCCTCCTCAGCCCGCTGTGGATCGCTTTGGCCATCATCAGCGTGGGGGTGGGCATGGCTGTTTTCTCCAACGAGCTGCCGACGGCGGTCATGCTGACGATGGTCGAAACGGAAACGGCCGAGGGAGCGCAACTGGTCGTGCTGTTATTCAGGGCGCTCCTGGTGCCGTTCCAGCTGATCTTCATCATCCTGGTGGCGGGGGCCGCGCTGTGGGTCTTTCGTCGTCGGGAGCGCATCGCCGGCTGGGTACTGGGCAAGCCAATCGTCGAACGGATGACGGCCGCCGATCTGGATGGGAATGACCTGCCGGTCGTCTTCCAGTCCGAACGCCACGACACCCTGCAACAAACCCTGTCCTCCGTCATCGCCATCGTCGCCATCGCCACGGCGCTGGTTCTGGCCTTGGGGCAATTCATCTCGCGGGCAGACCTGGCCGTCGTCGTCGCCGCGCTGACCAGCAGCCTGACCTGGGGCGCGCGGCTGCCCATCGGTGACCTGCTGGGCGGCATCAGCAACGTCCTCGAAAGCAATCTGGCGGTGGGCGATCGAATCAACTATCGCCAGGTTGATAACACGATCGACGGCATCGTGGAGACGGTCGATCTGCGGTTCCTTTCTGTACGTGCCCACACCGGGGAGCTGACCTCCATCCCTTTCGGCGAACTGCGGGTTTTTCGCAACTACAGCCGCGGCAACACCATCGGCATCTACGTCACCTTCCCCGTCGCCGCGAGCGAATTGCGTCGGGCCTACGAGCTTCTGGCCAACCTGGCCCCCCGGTCGATGGAGCTGGTGCCCTTCCTGCTGGAGCCGTGGCAGCCGATGGCGCCGGACGGGATGTTGGGCAACATCGTTGACATTTCCCTGTTTGCCATCACCACCATCGAGCGGCAGGATGACCTGCAGTTGGCCTTGCATTCGCTGGTGCAGAAACAGTTCGCGGCCGCGGGCATCTCGCTGGCCAGGAACATCAAAGTAGTGACATGAGACGACGACTGATTTTCATTCTGCTGGCGCCCTTCATCATCCTGATCGGTCTGGTAGCGCTGGCCATCGGCCTGCTGCACGCGGCCAACATCAGCGATTTGAATATCATCCAGTCGGTGTTCGGGTCGGCCGCGCTGCCGCCGGTGCTGGTGGAGAATTTCGGACTGGTGCGCTTTCCGCTGCAACTGGTCTTTGTGGCCGCTATGTTTTTGCTGGCCTGGCTCATCAGCCGGCAGAGCGAGAGGCTGGCCGGTTGGTTTCTGCGGGCGGCACGCTACGATCCGCGGGTCATTCTGGCCGCTGATCTGCAAGAGAAAGATCGCGAGACAGGGGATAACGAATCATTTTTCGAGCGTCGTCGCCAAACCGTGCAGCAGCTGGTGGCCGGGTTCATAACCTTCATCGTCTTCACCCTGGCGCTGGTCCTGTCGCTGGGGCAATTCTTCAGTCTAACGAACATGGCCATCGTGGCCACGGTGGCTGCCAACGCCTTCGGTTTCGCCGCCCGCGATTATGTGGGCGATCTGCTGAATGGAATCAGCAATTTGTTCGAAAACCGCTTCAATGTGGGCGACAACGTCTCGATCTTTCGCACCGGCGACAAGGTGGAGGGGATCATCGAGCGGATGACGGTGCGAACGCTGAGCATCCGCACCCGATCGGGGGAGCTGATCAACGTGCCCCAGGGCGAGGTCCGCATCCTGCGCAATTACACACGAGGCAGCTATTCGGGCGTGGACGTGATCTGCAAGGTCTACGCGGCCGATCTGCCGGCGGCGATGGTCGAACTGCAAGCTCTGGCTCTGGAAGCGCCCGACCGGTTGCCCGACTGCATCGAGCCGTGGACGCTCGTCTCGCGGGACGGAACGCTGGGCAGCGCGGCCGAGATTCGCATTCACGCCCGGGCGGGCTACGGCCACGGTTCCGGGCTGCGGTTGCGGATCATGATGCTGGTGGAGGAACGACTGACGGCCGCGGGCATCCCGCTGGCCAATTAGGGACCCATCTGCCGGCGATTGGCGCTCATCCAGCGCACAGCGAAATCGACCAGCGGCCGCTGCGGCATCAGGCGCGCCGTCCCCCGCCCCACCCGACCCACGCGAGCCAGGTCCGTCTCCCGCTCGAACGCCTCGCCAATGGTGGAGAAGTCCTCATCATCGAGAGCCTGATCGCAAAAGGTAACCCATTGGCGGCGGCTGTCCACCAGCATCGGCGCACCGTCGACTTTTTCGACCTTCCCTGGATAATCGGCGCGATACTCGGCTAAATGGAGGGAGGTGTTGCGATCGTAGCCGACGCCCAGCAACAGCACCCAGCCATCGGCATCATAGAGGCGAGCCAGCGGCGACCGCTCACCCAGGAGGCAGTCGAGGGCGTGGTCGCGCGTGATCGCCCCGGCCAGCGGCCCACGTGCGGCAAACGACGTCTGCGGGTGATCGCTACGCAAGACGCCTCGCATCCGGCGGAAGGTTTCGGGGGTGGCTCCCATGCCGCGCGTTGGGGTAGTGTCTGGATCATAGGCGGGCATCGTGTCGCGGATGACCTGCCACCACGCCTCGGGGACAGGCGGGTTGCGCCATTGGGCGGGGTCGGACAGGTCGGCCGAGTGAGTGGGCATGACCAGCGTTCCCACGCGGCCGAGGGCCATCTCCAGGGCCAGAATCACGGCCACCGCGCCACCCGACACCCAGCCCAATGCGCTGAGGGAGGAATGGACCAGCAGCGTCATCCCCGGCTTCAGGCCGAGGGCGAGCAAATCGGCGCGCAGTGACTCGATGGTGGACGGCGGCCCGCCCCCGGCCTTCTCAACCGCTTCCCATTCTCCAATGCTGGTCATGGCCAACGTCCAATCGTCAGCCTACAGTCCCTCGATTCGGCCGTAGGCCTTGAGGGCGCATAGATTGCGCAAAATGAGAACCCCGCGCCATTCGCGATCGGCCGTATCCCAGGCATCGGGGTCGATGAAGTCCCATGTCCAGTTCGGCGCCCAACTGCCGTCCGGCTGTTGCTGGTCGACGAGATAGTCGAGATTGGCATCGATCGCCGTCTGATCGAGCACTCCCGCCAGCGGCGAGGCGGGGGTGCGGACCACATCCAGCGGTTGCAGTCCATAGCCGCCCCACTTCGACGGCTCTGTTACAACTGAATCGGGCAAGGCCCGGCGC
>JAGOZU010000047.1 GCA_018058545.1 Promineifilum sp.
CTGCGAGTCCGCGCCAATGGCGATTGCTCGCTTGGTCTGCAACACCTTGCCCGCCAGACTGTCGGTGACTCGCTTGCGCATCGATCGCGCCTTGGAGTCCAGGTTTTTGGAGGCGCGAATGTAAAGTTCGCCCCTTTCCTCATCCAGCAACATCAGGGAACCTTCTTCCGCCCCGACGACATAGACGGCCGCCTCGACAACGCGCTGCAGGACCTCCTCCAGATCGAGCGATGAGGAGACGGACTTGCCGACGCCATACAGCACATTCAGTTCCTGGGCGCGCCGCTGGAGCTGGGAGTTACTCTCCATCAGCTGTTCGACGAGCTGGTCGCGTTCTTTTTGCAAGCGGTTTTCACGCAGAGCCTTATCGATAGATGCGCTTAACTCCTCGGCATCGATCGGTTTGATGATGTAATCCCTGATTCCCAGTCGAAAGGCGCGAACGGCCGTATCCTCGGACCCCTCACCGGTGATGAGAATTGTCGGGATATCGAGGTTGCGTTCCTGGAGCTTCTGCAGTACCTGGAGGCCCGTTAGACCGGGCATCTGCTGGTCGGTGATCATCAGGTCAGGTTCTTTGGCAATGGCCAACTCCAGGCCCATCATTCCGTCGGAAGCTGCCAGAACTTCAAACCCTTTGGGCCGGAGGATATTCTCGACCAAAAAGTCTCGAATCTCCTGAGAATCATCGATGACCAATACACGTTCGTACATAAGAAGTTTACAGGTGCCTGATATGTCCCGACGGGGCACTTAATATTACTACTCGGATAATGTCGAGGCAACTGCATGTCATTCTACTTGTCCACAGTCTTTGTCTGATATAGCATGAATCGGAAATGGTAGAATCACGCATACATCGTGGCGCCTCCTGCCGGAGAATATCAGCACTAGTGGGCCAATGTTTATTGTTGGCCCTGCTTTTTGCAGGGTCAGCCTGCCGCGCGGCGGGCGACACAACAGCTGCCGGAACCGAGGGACCAACGGCCGATCTCACCCCGCAACCGACCGTCGGTGGCATCCAATCTATCGTGACGCGCGTCGTCGGAGAGATTTCCGCGCTCACCGGCACGCCCGCTCCCCCGGCAACGCTCGAGATAGTCAAGCCGCCGGTCATGATCGATCTCCCGTTGATAGGCACATTGCCCAACCTCGATCCCGGCCTCGCCCAAAGTCGGGCGCAACTGGACCTTACTCAGAACTTATTCGCCGGGCTAACTAACTTCAATCCCGACACACAAACAATTGAGCCGGAACTGGCGACGAGTTGGACCGTTAGCCCCGATGGCCGAATCTGGACATTCTATTTACGAGACGACATCTTTTGGGTGCGCTCAGGTCGCTCGCGGCCGGGCAGCACAGATCTGCGATCAGCCACACCGGTTCGTGCGGTGACGGCCGATGACGTCGTATTCGCCGTTGAACGCATTTGTGGCCACGAGATCGATCATCCCTTGGCCTATACGCTCTTCATCATCGACGGCTGCCGGGAACTCTTCGCTATTCCCTCCCCCACGGATAGGGATCGCGCCGGGATAGGAGTCCGGGCGGTTGACGCGACAACGCTGGAAATCCAGCTAACCAAACCGGCGAGTTATTTTCTGACGTTGACCAGCACGCCCTTTTTCCAGGCCGTGCCGCGCGACCTGGTCAAGGAGATGGGGAACGAATGGGTTGACGCAAACGGCGATCCAAGTGACGGCTGGCAAACGCCCAGCAAGCTGGTCACATCCGGCCCTTATTTTCTCGTGCCCGATCTGTTAACCGATGAGAGCCTCAGCCTGCATCACAATCCCCTGTGGCCAATTGACAGACCCGGCAACGGCGATGTCGTGAATCTCTCTTTTTTTAACGAGGAGATCGACGCTTTCAGGTTGTGGCAAGAGCGGAAGCTGGATATCGCGCCCCTGCCCTCGTCCGAACGGGAACAGCTTATGGCGCGAACGCCTGATAATATCAAGGTCATACCCGATCAGGTACTATTCTACCTGGGGTTCAATTTTGACAGCCAGGTCTTCCGGGAACCGGAGGTAAGACGGGCATTCAGCGCAGCCATTGATCGGCAGAAATTAGTGGATGAGATTTATGACGGACGGGGTATCCCTATGCGACATGCCACCGTGCCTGATATTATCGCCGGCTTGCCGGCCGATGAGGCCGGCGTCGGCTACAGCCCTGACTTCGCCCGGCAGCAGATAGCGGCAAGCACATTGCGTAGTTGCCGCCTTATGCCCGAAATCAGATGGATGGTAAGCTCGGCCGACCTGTCGCTCCTCCAGGCCGAACTCATTCGCGATATGTGGGTGAAAGAGTTGGGCTGCTTGCCGGAGAGCATCAAAATCGAACAGGTGTCGTTCGGCACACTGCTGGCCGCCACCCACCGGGACGCAACCGGGAGGCCCGATATGTGGGAGCTGGCCTGGTCGCCCACTTTCCCCGATGCCGGCAATCTGCTCACTGATTTTCTGCATTGCCAAGACAGCGAGAATCGCCAGAACCGGGAATGCTCCGAAGCGGACACCCTGCTTCAACAGGCATCCATGACGACCGACCCGGCCGAACGCGCCGCCCTCTACCGGCGTGTTGAATCGCTGTTTTTCAACGAGAACGGCTTGTTCCCGATCATTCCCTTATATATCCGGGCGAGAGAGATCGTATTTCACAGGGATTGGATCACCTTCACGCCTGTGGCTTTCGGCGGCCAGCAATGGGATCGCATCATAGTCGACGCCGCCCTCAAGGAACTGGAGCAAAGCCGTTAGAATGGACGAATTGTTAGCATGGGGGCAGCCATTCGGTCTCTCGTTGACCCCGGGGCAAATTGAGCAATTCAGGATCTATGAGTCGTTGCTGCTGGAGTGGAACGAGCGAATCTCCCTGACGGCCATTCGCGATCCGCGCGAGATTCGCATTCGTCACTTCCTCGACTCGTTGACCTGTGCCACAGTCACCGGCGCGCTGGACGGCCGCTCGCTCATCGACATCGGCAGTGACGCTGGCTTCCCCGGACTGCCGCTGAAGATCCTCTTTCCTGGCCTTAAATTAACGCTGGTGGACAGTGTAGCTAAAAAGGCACGGTTCCTCGAACTCGTTGCCGTGGAATTGGGCTTGCGTGATGTCGTCGTGGTCACCGAACGAGCCGAGGTTCTGGGGCGAGATTCTGCATTTCGCGAGCAGTTCGATTGGGCGGTCGCCCGGGCTGTGGCCGAGTTGCGCGTTCTGGTTGAATACTTGTTGCCGCTCTGCCGGGTTGGAGGCGCAATGCTGGCGCAAAAAGGGGAGAGCGCCGCGGCCGAAGCAAGAGCGGCCACGCCGGCTATCGAGCGGTTGGGAGGCGGCGAAGCTCGGCTCTCCGTCGTTCAGTTGCCCGATACCGATCAGCCTCATCATCTGATCGTCGTGCCCAAGACTCGGCCGACGGACGGCCGCTATCCTCGCCGGGCGGGCATGCCCGTCAAGCGACCTCTCTAGGTTTCGTCGGCGGTCACCCGACCACCCTGAACCCGCAAGCCACTGGCCTGGGCCAGGAACTCGGCGGGAAACATCCCCGGATCGGTCGCCGTCAACAGCGCCTGGGCCATCTTCTTGCCGCGAACCTGGTCCGTAATATAGGCCAGTAACGCCGCGCGGCGATGCAGGTCAAGTTCGGCGATGACTTCATCAAGGAGAAGGATGGGCACATCGTCCGTCATCGCCTTCATCCAGTTGATCTCGGCCAGTTTCAGTGACAGGATGCCCGTGCGAACCTGCCCGCGCGAGCCGAACGTGCCGAGGTTTTTCCCGTTGATCAGGATCGCCCAGTCATCCCGATGGGGGCCGACGGACGAGGAGCCGCGCGCCAGGTCGGCCGCCTGCGCCGCGGCCAGTTCGGCAACAAATCGCTCGGTGATAAAACCGATATCGAGGTTGGCTTGTAATTGTTCGCCATCGGCCAATTGGTCATCAGCCCCGCGGCGGCCGTTGGTATACCACCCCGGCAGATAGCCCAACCGCAGGGATTCCTTGCCCTGGATCAGATCATGAAAGTAGATCTCCTGAGCTTCGTGCCCCATCTCGGCCACGAATCGCGCCCGCCGCTGGATGACCCGGCTGCCCGGTTCGATCAGCTTGTCGGTCAGAATCCGGAGGACATCGGCCGCGTCGCGCGTCTGTCCCTCGGCCATTCGTCGCAAGAGGGCGTTGCGCTGCTCGAGCACCTTGTTATAGGCGGACAGATCGCGGCAGTAGTCGGAATCGACCTGACACAACGTGATGTTCAGATAGCGTCGCCGGTTGGCCGGCACACCGGTGACCAATTCGACATCTTCGGGCAGAAAGAGCACGACTCGCAGATGCCCCAGCAAATCCATCAGCCGGACCTTGCGGCGATTGACCAGCGCCTCGCGACGAAAGCCGCTCTGGCCGTTGTTCGCCCAATTGCCGCGCTCTTCCACGATCAGGCGCATCTCCAGATGGCGCGGGCCGTCCGGCCGCTCAACATCGGCCACGAGACGGCCGACCACCACCGGCTCATCGGCCGCCATGGCCTCCCAATTGATAAGTTGCGCGTCCTGGCTGGCATGGGGCGAGCGGGTGGTGGCCAGAAAGTAGATAGCCTCCAGAAGGTTGGTCTTGCCCTGGGCATTATCGCCATGGATCAGGACGACGCCTTCCGGCAGATCCAGTTCAAGCCGGGAGTAATTACGGAAATTGGTCAGCGATAGCCGTCGCACTTGCATGAACGAAAGATAGAGCCAATTGAACGGATTGGCAAACCTCTGCCTCACAATCTGTGAGCCGGTTGAAAAGGGTTTGCGACGCTCTGGTGACCATGTTATGCTTCGATATTAGTCTAATGGCGGGACTTTCGATGGTTTTGGCCGCCTTCTTGCTAAGATATGATGTGAGTGGGCAAATAAAATCGATCGGCGGCGGGCAACACCTCCGCCATGTCGCCTAACTATTAAGTAAGGTCATGAATTCACCCGATATCATATTGATTGTCCTGGATACCCAGCGTGCCGATCGCCTCGGTTGTTACGGTCACACCCGACCCATCACGCCCAATCTCGATCGATTCGCCGCGGACGGCGCTCTCTTCGAGCAGGCCGTCTCTCCCGCACAATGGACGATCCCCAGCCACGCATCGCTCTTCACCGGCCTCTATCCAACCTCCCATGGCGTGACCCAATCATCACAAAGCCTGAGCGAAGGGCGACCGCATCTGGCCGAAGTCTTGCGACAACTTGACTATGAGACCATCGGGTTTTGTAACAATCCGCTCGTCGGTGTCCTGAACAACGGCTTTAAGCGAGGGTTCCAGACCTATTACAACTACGGCGGGGCCTTCCCCAGTGTGCCGGAACCTTCAAACCCCTGGCCCTGGCCCATGAGCCGGATCGCCGAAGGGTACACCCAGTTCTTGCGGCGTATCTCCTACCCGATCCAGAACTTCATCGGGCGGTCTGATTTGGCTTTCCGAGTCTCATTGCACGCCTGGCTCACGCCGCTCTGGTCGCGGATGGCCAATTTCAAGGGGCAGAATGAACGCTCGGTCCAGGACGTCGTCCACTTCATCGAAGAGCGCGAGACAAGCGCCCCCGACCGCCCCCTGTTTCTGTTCATGAATCTGATGGAGACCCACCTCCCCTTTTGGGCGCCCGGCGAGTTTGTCGATCGGGTCGCGCCCTACTTCCGGCACAGCAAGGAAGCACGGGCCATCATGAGCCAATGGAATCGCGAGGCCTACCGCTGGGCCGCGCCTCTGGCCGAGCCGCTTAGCGAACTAGAAGATCGCGTGCTCAACGATATGTATGATGCCGAGGTGGCCTATCAGGATCACTATCTGGGAGCGCTATTCGAGGCACTGGGACGACGAGAGCGCCATCGCGACACGCTTACCATCATCGTTGCCGATCATGGCGACGGCCTGGGCGATCACGACCTGATCGGCCATTCCTTCGTGGCCTACGAGGAACTGGTCCACGTCCCGCTCGTCGTCCATTGGCCGGACCGTATAGAGGCCGGGACGCGGGACGACACACCGGTCAGCACGCGGCGCATCTTTCATACGATTCTGGACGCTGCCGTCCGGACCGAGCAGCAAGCCGCGATCGTCGACGAGATACTCGGCGATGACAGTTCGAACGTTCGCCGGCTAAGCCTGCGCCATACGCTTGCCGATCGCGATCCCGAACAGCGGACCGCCTACAGCGAGATCTACCCGCCACTCAATTTCGTGAAGGCCGTCGAGTCGCGCCAACCGGAGTTGCTGGAAAAATTCCGCTGTCTGTCAGTCAGGCGGGCTGTGGTACGGCCATCCAGCGAGCACGACGGCGCGGCGGTCAAGCTGATCGAGGTTGAGGACGTGCCCGAGGAACTGTATAACCTGACGGCCGACCCGCTGGAGGGCGATAATATGATCGAGCGATATCCGGTGACGGCCGCTACTCTGGAGAAATCGCTTGACCAGATGGTCCAGCGGGCCAAACGGGAAGGCGACAAACAACCGGCCGGCACGATCGTCGATCTGGAAGGCGATGAACTATTACGCCAGCGGTTGCGCGGTCTGGGCTATTTGGAATAATTAAGCAGTTTCCGGCCATGTGACAGCATGGGGCGGAAGAAAACCATTATCACGGGTGAACTATGCTGGACGGACTTAATATCGACCCGGTCGCCTTCACAATTCCCATCGGCGGCGGGTTTCCCATTTATTGGTACGGTATCCTGGTAACCTTGGGCATCGCCATCGGTGTCATCTGGGCTGCGCGCGAAATCGCCAGGCGCAACCAGAATGTCGATGAGTTCTTCAATGGCCTGATCGTCGTCATCTTCAGCGGCTATATATTCGCGCGCCTGACCTTCGTATTGCTGGAGGTATTTGGCGGCCGCGGCGCTCAGTTCCAATCCTTCTGGGATGTGATCAATATCCGCGCCGGAGGCATCAATATTCTGGGCGGTTTCATCGGCGCGGCCGTTGTGGGCTGGTTCTTCATTCGCCGTCGGCACCAGAACTTCTGGCACTACGCCGACGTGGCCGGGCCGGCGCTGCTGATCGCCCAGGGCATCGGCCGATGGGGCAACTTCATCAACCAGGAGCTGTATGGGCCACCCACCACGCGGCCGTGGGGCATCCTCATCGACGCCCCCTATCGCCTGCCTCAGTACGCCGACTTAACCCAGTTCCCTCTCGACACGCGCTTCCATCCGACCTTTCTCTACGAGTCTATCTGGCTCATCCTCGGGTTTATCGTGCTGATTGCCCTGAACAGCCGCTTCCGGGACAAGTGGAAGCCGGGCACGCTCTTCGGCCTGTTCATGGTTTGGTGGGGCGCGGGCCGGGCCTTTCTGGAATTCTTCCGTCCTGACCAGCCAACCATCGGCGGGTCGGCCATCACCTACTCGTTCCTGATGGCGGTCGCGCTGGCTCTCACCGGCGTCTGGATCGCCCTGTCGCGCAACAATCGCGCACCGCAAATCTTCAGTCGTCGCCGTCAACGGGTGAATAAACCCAAACCACGGCGGCAAAGCTAACACGATCGGCAGACAGCCACTTCTGGTGGTTCAAATGCCGGAGGGGGTTCCGCAATGAAGTTCGCACCGGAATATGGCGATCTGGCGCTGACGTTTGACGACGTCCTGCTCGCACCCGGCTATTCGGAAGTATTGCCCGCGGAAGTCGACTTGCGGACTCGCCTCACCGCTGATATCCATCTCAACTTGCCGGTCATGTCGGCGGCGATGGATACCGTCACCGAAGCCCACATGGCTATCGGCCTGGCGCGACTGGGCGGGATCGGGGTCATCCATCGCAACCTGACGCCCACCGAGCAAGCCGAAGAGGTTGACAAGGTCAAGCGGTCGGAGTCGGGCATGATCGTCGATCCGCTCACGTTGCGGCCGGAGGCGACCCTGGCCGAGGCTGAAGCGTTGATGAGCCGCTACCACATCTCCGGCATCCCCATCACTGACGAGGACGGACGCCTGGTCGGCATATTAACCAATCGCGACATACGCTTCGTCATTCCCGGCCCCCAACCTATCGCGGAATTCATGTCCAGCACGAACCTGATCACCGCGCCGGTAGGTACGGGCCTGGAAGAAGCGAAGGCCATCCTTCACCGGCACCGCATCGAAAAGTTGCCGCTGGTGGACGAATACGGCCGTTTAAAAGGGCTGATCACCGTCAAGGACATCCTCAAGAAGATCGACTATCCCCATGGTGCGACCGACGAACGCGGCCGCCTGCTCTGCGCGGCGGCCATCGGCGTCGGCGACAAGGCGCTGGCCCGGCTGGACCTGCTGGTGGAGGCAGGACTGGACGCGGCAACCATCGATACCGCTCACGGCCACACGCGCCTGGTGCTGGAAACCGTGCGAGCGGCCAAGCGCCGCCACCCCGCTCTGCCGATCATCGCCGGCAATGTGACCGGCCCAGACGGCGCGCGCGATCTGATCGAGGTCGGGGCGGCCGCGATCAAGGTCGGCATCGGCGCCGGTTCCATCTGCACCACCCGCATCATCGCCGGGTCGGGCGTGCCGCAGATCTCGGCCATCGCCGCCTGCGCCGAGGTTTGCCGGACGCAGAACGTCCCGCTGATCGCCGACGGAGGCATCAAGTACAGCGGCGATATCGTCAAGGCGCTGGCCGCCGGGGCCGACCTGGTCATGCTCGGTTCGCTCCTGGCCGGACTGGAGGAGAGTCCGGGCGAGATCGTCATCTACGAAGGGCGTCGCTACAAGGTGTATCGCGGCATGGGCAGCATGGGCGCGATGCAGGGCTTCGGCGCCGACCGATATGGCAGCGGTGTCTCGTCGCCGACGGGCGGCCCGGCCGGCGGGCAGATCCGCGACAAGCTGGTGCCTGAAGGTGTCGAGGGACAAGTGCCCTTCAAGGGCCAGTTGCGCGATGTGGTCTACCAGATGATGGGCGGCTTGCGCTCCGGCATGGGCTACACAGGCGCCCACGATCTGGCCGAATTGCGCGACAAAGCCCGATTCGTGCGTATCACCAACGCCGGATTGCAGGAAAGCCACCCCCACGATATTCTCATCACCAAGGAAGCGCCCAACTATCAGGCGCGTCGCTAAACAGTTCAACGCCGGGACACACGTATCCTGTTCGTGGTGTCCCGGCGTCTGTTTATCTATCGAGTTAGACCATGAATAAAGGCGTCATTTATGCGGCCATCTCCTATGTGTGTTGGGGCCTGCTGCCGATCTACTGGAAGACACTCCACGAAGTTCCCGCCGGTCAGATTCTGGCTCACCGCATCGTGTGGTCGCTGGTATTTGTTGGGCTGGTTCTGGCGGTTCGCCGCCACTGGGGCTGGCTGGGCGGTGCGTTACACCGGCCGCGCGTCCTGCTGACATTCGTATTGTCCGGCCTGCTGTTGGGAGTCAACTGGTTCGTCTACATCTGGGGCGTCAACGCCGGATTTATCGTCGAGACAAGCCTCGGCTATTTCATCAACCCGCTGGTCAATGTACTGCTCGGCTATCTCATCCTCAAAGAGAAGTTGCGCGGGCCGCAATGGCTGGCCCTCAGCGTCGCCTTGGCCGGCGTGCTCTATCTGACATTTAGCTACGGCGCTTTCCCGTGGATCGCCCTGACGCTGGCCTTCACCTTTGGCTTCTATGGCCTCATCCGCAAGACCGCGGCCCTCAATTCGGCCGAGGGTTTGTTCCTGGAGACGGCCGTTCTCTTTCTGCCGGCGCTTGGTTTTCTGCTCCTGCAGGAGATGCGCGGAGTCGGCGCGCTGGCTCATTCCGGCATAACCACCAATCTGCTGCTGATGGGCGCGGGCGTGGTGACGAGCGTCCCCCTGCTCCTGTTCGCATCCGGTGCGCGCAAGATCACCATGACCACGCTCGGCCTGCTCCAATACATAGCGCCGACGCTGCAGTTTCTCATCGGCGTGCTCATCTATCACGAGGAGTTCGGCCCATCGCGCGTCGTCGGCTTTGGGTTGATCTGGCTGGCGCTGATACTCTATTCAGGCGAGGGTTTGCTTCGCAAGCGGCGACAACATTCCGACGCGGCGCGGGCGCTGTCCTAACGAACCATACGGTAGTCGATATCAGTTTATCCCTACAAATTCTTTGATGCTTTTCGCTCAAGACCATGACTCAATTCGACCATCGCAACTACATTTCTCCATTTACCTGGCGCTATAGCAGCCAGGAGATGCGTTACGTCTGGTCCGAAGTCTACAAGCGACGGGCGATGCGACAGATATGGGTGGCGCTGGCGGCTGCGCAACATGTGGCGGGACTGGTATCGGCCGAACAACTGGCCGACCTGGAGGCTCACGCCGACGACGTCAACATCGAGCGCGCGCTGCAAATCGAGCGAGAGACTCGCCATGATGTGATGGCCGAGATTCGGGCCTATGCCGAGCAATGTCCGGAGGGCGGAGGCATCATCCATTGGGGGGCAACCAGCGCGGACATCACCGACAATGTCGACGTCTTGCGCCAACGCGAGGCGTTGCGGCTGCTGGCCGAGTCATTGCGTCGTCTGTTGCTGGCATTTGCGCGGCGGATCGAGGAGACGGCCGATCTGCCAATGATGGCCCACACCCACATCCAGCCGGCCGAACCGACTACGCTGGGCTATCGCCTGGCCATGTATGCCCAGGACTTATGGGAGGATTTCAGGCAACTGGAAGCTCTCAGCAACGGATTGCGCGGCAAAGGCCTGAAAGGGGCGGTCGGAACTCAGGCCAGTTTCGTCGAACTGCTGGAAGGCACCGAGATGTCGGCCGAGCAAATGGAAGCCCTGGCGATGGTCCGCCTCGATCTGCCCTATTTCACGATCGCCGGCCAGACATACTCGCGGCAGCAGGACTTGCGTCTGCAACAGGTTCTGGCCGGTATCGCCTCATCTTTACATAAGTTTGCGCTGGACTTCCGCGTGCTGCAATCACCGCCGTTTGGAGAATGGGCCGAGCCGTTCGGCAAGCGGCAAGTCGGCTCATCGGCCATGCCCTTCAAGCGCAACCCCGTTATAGCCGAAAACATCTGCTCTCTGGCGCGGTTCGTGGCCGCCCAAACAGGCGTGGCCTGGGACAATGCCAGTCAGGCCATTCTGGAACGTAGCCTCGATGACAGCGCCAACCGCCGCCTGTTTCTGCCGGAGAGCTTCCTGGCCGTGGATGAGATGTTGCGGCGAGCGACAGGTCTCGTCGAGGGGATGATCTTCGACCACGATCAGATCGGCCGCAACCTGGCCCGCTACGGCCCTTTCGCGGCGACGGAACGGGTGCTGATGGCTGCCGTGCGCAACGGAGCCGACCGGCAAGAAGCCCATGAGTGGCTGCGCGAGGCAAGCTTGCAGGCGTGGGAGGCCACGCGGCGAGAGGAACCAAATCCATTGGTGGGCTTGCTGGCCGCCGATGAACGGCTGACCGATTATCTATCGGCCGATGAGGTGCGCCGGTTGATGGATGCCGGGGACTATGTGGGTACGGCCGCCTCGCGGGCGAAGTCCTTCGTCGCCGATATCCTGCCGAAACTGAAGCCCGGCCTGGCCTCTGAACGCGGGGCAGATTAACTTGCGCCGGTCTCCCCGACCGGGCACACATTTCGAGACACCGGACGTGTCGAGCGGCCGCGATCTAGGCGGCTTTTTCAACAAGTTTCAGGCTATCGGGATTCAACGGATCGATATTGGAGTGCAGCCCCAACTGATCGATCAATTCAGTTAACTCCGCGTCCGTCAGCTTTCGCTGCTTGCCGCTGATGGCTACCAGCATGGCCTCCATCATGTTCGTGCCGAAGGAGCGCCCACCCAATCGGGGCGTCGTCGTCACCAGATAAGCCACACCCGCGTTGCGGAAGTCGGCCACATCTTCCATGGTGGTCGTGTTAGTGCAGATGATCTTGCCGTCCAGGCGATCGGGCATGAAATGCTTAACATAATGACAATCTCCGGCGATGATCGTGGCCCAATCGTACCATTTGCCGAACTTGGGCGTACGCTTCTCCTGGCTTTCGCCGACGGGATAAAGCCATTCAAACGGCAGGCGGGAAACCACAGGCATAAGCACCGCGGCCAGACGCTTTACATTCTTCAACGATCGAATCGGGATCGGTATCCCCAGCGCAAACATCATGTCGCCGTAAACACACTCATACCCTTTTTCGTAAAAGGGAATGGCCATCTCCCAGCGATCAGTCATGCTGGTGATCAGAACCCGACGCGGTTGGGGCACGCCGATCTGGGATTCCATGTAAGACACCATCCGTCGTTCCAACGTCTTCTTCACCCCCGTACCGTCAACAATGGGGGTCTGCTTCACATGGCGGATGAGATGCGGGACGGATTTGAAATCGTAATACTTGTCGTCAACGGTTAACCCCAACAACGTCCCGCCAATGCCGAAGGCGTCGACCTTGCCATCCAGCTCACCATAGAGTTGGGCGGCGCGTTCCATGTCCCCGTCGGTGCCGATGCGCTCGATGCGGATTTTCTCATCCAGCAAGTCGAGTTCAATGGCGCTGTTCCGCTTGGACGATCCCAGACTGATGCTGACAGCTCGTTTCATGGTATTAGTCCTCACAAATGAAAAGGTTGATATGACGGTCTGCGTAAAAAAATTGGCTGATATAATCAGGCGGCAACAACAGCCTCGGCCGCTTCGACGGCCGCCCGCATGCGGCCGAGCCAGTCGGCAAACCCGGAGCTGAACGGCCGAATGCTTTCCTCGTCGGCGATTGCCAGCCCTTTGTTGGCGATGATGCGCCATTGCCGCCCGGCCATCCCTTCGAACAACAACGAGGAGTGTGTCGGATAATACTCCTGCGCCAGAGGCGTCATTGAGTCCCATAGCTCCTGCCAGAACGGTTCGGCCGCCAGAGTGAACAGTCTGTCCACTTCACTGCGAGTGTAAGACCGCTCCGCCAGGGAATCGAACAAATAACGCCCGGCGATCTGCAGGAAGAACGGGTGCGGCCCGGCTTTGTCAACAAAGTAGTCCACAATCTCGCCCGGCACATCGAACCCCGCACGTTGGAGGGGGATGGCCAGCACGTCGCTAGCGGCCGTTTGGCTGAGCAACCCCAGATTGATCGATTGCAGCGAGGTGTAGAAACTGGAGGAGTAGCCGTTCTGGGCCAGCAAATCGGCCGGAGAGGCGTGGCTGGTTAGCGTCAAACCGAACTGGCCGCCATCGATCAGTTCACGCCAGACATCGAGAAAGCTGTCGCCAAACAGGGACGGCCGCCAGACAAGCTGCTCCAGTTCATCCAGAAAGAGGAGAGGGCGATAGCCGGCAGCATTTAACTTGCGCACCGCGGTCATAAATTCCGGCATAATCCGAATATGGGGCGCCTTGCCCGGCCTGACTCGACCCCACCATTGGCGCCAGATCGAATTGAGCAATCCGGGCAACGTTTGATGAGCGGGGTCTTTCATATCGACATAGGCGCTCAATTGCTGAGGCGCATCGTCAAAGCTTCGGGCCATGTGATAGAGCAGCGACGAGCCGCCAAACCCGCGGCCGCCGATGATGGCCACATTCTCGCCACCGGAAATATATCGCTGAAGTTGCTCCCGTTCGGCCGCGCGGCCGAAGAACATCGTCTTATCCGTGACCATGCGACCGGGGGTGTAGGGATTGGGCATAGCCGGCAAGGGAGCGCTTGCTCGCGCAGAGGGCATTTCCTGTGGCGCCTTACCGGCGGGCGTCGATGACGGCCATCGCCAGGTTAGCCCCGACTCCATGCCGCGATCGTCATCGACCACCAGTTCGTCAATCCAGGCCAGGTCCTGCTCCTTGCCCTCGAAGAGCAGGGCCACAGCCGGAATCAGGTCGGGCCGCAAGGCAGTGGTTGCTTCGGCCAGCCCGGCCATTCGCCCCTTGCGCCGGATATAGCCCAGAAATTCGCGCGTTTTCTCTCGCCGGGTTGCGCCGGGGAACGCGCCAAATGCCACACCGAACTGCCGGCAAAGCGCGCTCAACTCGGCCTCGGAGAGGGAGGAATCCAGAACATCGAGAAACTGCATCGGGTCCATAAGCGAGTTGCCCGCAAGTATACCGTCATCCACCCCAATCCTTCAAACTGATGCAATCAACCAATTGATTGCAATCCTTTGGTTGCCATATAACCCGAATCGCGTAGGATCGACCGGCATTCGGCAGTTCAACCCGACCGAAACCTTACCGATAAAGAGGAACCATATGTCGAAAACAGTGAACTTCCCCGAAGATTTCGTCTGGGGAACGGCAACCGCAGCGTATCAAATCGAAGGCGCCTGGAACGAGGACGGAAAGGGAGAATCCATCTGGGATCGATTCACGCATACGCCGGGAAATATCATCGACCACAGCACTGGCGACGTAGCTTGCGATCACTACCACCGCTGGCCGGAAGACATCGCCCTGATGAAATCGCTCGGCCTGCAAGCGTACCGTTTCTCCATCGCCTGGACGCGCATTTTACCGGAAGGCCGGGGGCGGGTGAATCAGGCCGGGCTGGACTTCTATAGTCGCCTGGTCGATAGCCTCCTCGAGGCAGGCATCAAGCCTTTTGCCACTCTGTATCATTGGGACTTGCCGCAGGCGCTACAGGACCGCGGCGGTTGGCCGGAACGGGCGACGGCCGAGGCCTTTGTGGAATACACCGACGTCGTGACCCGCCATCTCGGCGACCGAATCGGGGCCTGGATCACCCATAACGAACCCTGGTGCGCCAGCATTCTGAGCTATCAGCTTGGCGAGGACGCGCCGGGTTGGCGCGATACGGCCGCGGCCGTGCGTGCCGCCCATCATCTATTGCTCTCTCACGGCTGGGCCGTACCCGTCATCCGCGCCAACAGCCCGTCCAGCGAGGTCGGCATCACCCTCAACTTCGAAGGCATCGTCGCCGCCTCCAACAGCCCGGCCGACACCCGCCTGACACGAATCTATGACGGCACATTCAACCGCTGGTTCATCAGCCCCCTTTACGGCCGTGAATACCCGGCCGACGCCGTCACACATTACGAGCCGTTCTTCCCGCAGGGAATGGACTTCATTCAGCCGGGCGATTTTGAGGCCATTGCCGCCCCGACCGACTTCCTGGGGGTGAATTTTTACATGCGCAATATCATTCGCGACGAGACGGCCGTCGATAACTGGCCCCAGACCGTGTTTCCTGACCTGCCCAAATGCGACATGTATTCCGGCGTCGAAGAACGCGCCTACTGGGAGATCTACCCTGAGGGCCTCTATCGCCTGCTGAATCGAATCTACTTCGAATACGGCCCGTCCAAGATGTACGTGACCGAGAACGGCACATCCTTCATCGAAAAACCTGACCATGAGGGGCGCATCGCTGACCTCCGACGACAGAAATACCTTCAGGATCATTTCGCTGCCGCCCGTCGCGCAATGGATAATGGCGTGCCGCTGGCCGGCTATTTCGTGTGGTCATTCATGGACAACTTCGAGTGGGCCAAGGGCTATGAGCAACAGTTCGGCCTCGTCTACGTCGATTATGAAACCCAGCAACGCCTCCCCAAGGATAGCGCTTACTGGTATCGCGACGTCATTGCCAACCATGGGTTTGATCTGATCCTATGAACGAGCCATCTCTCGAAACCATCGAACCGCGTCCTGCCTCAAACAGTTCAGCGCTGGGGTGCGTCCTGCTGATCGCCGCCTGGATCGTCGGGTTAGCTTTCCTCATCTATCCGATCGTCTGGCTGGTGGAGCAGTTCTCCCTCGCCGGCGGCGGAATGGTAGGTCGCGGCCTGTGGAGCGGCGCCGTGGCCGGCCATGCGGGAGCGACGCTATTGACTTGCGCGCTCGGCCTGGCCTTGATGCGGAACCGCCTCTATCGCCCCATCCTGCGCACGTGGATGGCGGCCGGATTGTTCGCGCTGCTGGTATTGCCGGTCCAACTCATTCATCCTCCCGCGGCCCAGGCGGCCGCCTTGCTGCAGATCGCCGGAGCGCTCGCCTATCTGCTCGTCTTGGCCCGGCTGGGGCAACGAGCCGAAATCGAACCGGCCGCGGGCCGTGGGCCGCTCTGGCCGGCTATTTTGGCAGCGACGCTGGTCATTTGGCCCTGGTTCCTCTGGGGAGCGCTGGGGTCGTGGCTCGATACCGCGCTCAATCTGGCGGCCGCGGCCGCGTTTGGCCTGGTCGCCGGGCGAACATTCCATTATCTGCTCGCCACCCGGGCGAAGGATAACCCGGATGCTCAACCGCCCTCCCTCGGTTTGCTGGGCCTGGTCATTGGCGTCGCGTTGCTGACGATGGGGGCGGCCTACGGCTACAATGGGCAGCAGATTATTCTGCTCGGCCTCCTGTCGGTTTTCGGGTGGCTGGTTGCGGCCGTCTCTTCCCGAGGAGCAGGCGATGCGCGACATTACGACTGGCGCGCGGCCGCGCTGCTGACAGGTCTGATCGTTGCCGCCCCGCTGCTCTTCGTCGATCCCGACGAACTGGGCTTTATCCTCAACCTCGGCTCTCGCGACGTGCTCTTCTTCACCCTCCGGTCGGTCGGGGTCGGGGCGCTGATGATCTTGCTGCTAACCATCCCCGCCCTCCTGGCGACTCATCGAGCGGGTGGAGAAGGTCGGTGGATAACGATGGGAGTGGCCGCGGCCGCTCTGATTATGCTGGGTGCCCTCTATTTCCTTGTGGGGCAACCTGGCTGGGAAGGGGACCGGCTCTACGTCATCATGGCCAACCAGGCCGACCTCTCGGCCGCGGCCGACATCGCCGATCCGCCGGCGAGGCGCGCCTTCGTCTATGATACGCTTGTCAGTCACGCCGACGATACGCAGGCCGAAATTCGCCGGACGCTCGACCGAGCGGGCATTGATTACACCCCTTACTATCTGGTCAATGCGCTGGAGGTCGATGGCGGGCCGCTGGCGCGCTGGTGGCTGGCAACGCGGCCGGAGGTCGATCGCGTGCTCGATAGCCCTGAGCTGCGGCCGCTGCCCGAACTGAACCTGGGCGGCCCCGGAACGGCCGAGGCTCCCTCTCATCCCCAATGGAATCTCGTCGATATCGGCGTCACCCAGGTATGGGAGGAATTCGGCGCGCGCGGGGCAGGCGTCATCATCGGGCAGAGCGACTCCGGGGTAGACGGCGAGCATCCCGAGTTTCGCGACCGGTATCGCGGCGATGAGCATGGCGCGATACCCGGCGATTCCTACAACTGGTTCGATCCCTGGTACGGCTCAGACCATCCGGTCGATTATGGCGGGCACGGCACGCATACGCTGGGAACGGTGCTCGGCCGCACTGTCGGTGTAGCTCCTGAGGCGAGCTGGATTGGCTGCGTCAACCTGGGTCGCAACCTGGGCAACCCGCCTCGCTACCTGGACTGCCTGCAATTCATGTTGGCTCCTTTCCCTCTGGGGGGCGACCCATTGCAAGACGGGCGACCGGAGCTGGGGGCCAACGTCCTCAACAACTCATGGGGCTGCCCGGAAATCGAAGGCTGCGATCCGAACTCGCTGTTGCCGGCGGTCAGAGCATTGCGGGCGGCGGGTGTGTTCGTCGTCGCCTCGGCCGGGAACGACGGCGACGCCTGCAGCACCATCAACGCGCCCATCAGTCTGTATGACGACGTGTTCACCATCGGAGCCACGGACATCTATGGCCAGATCGCACCTTTCAGCAGCCGTGGCCCGGTGACGGCCGACGGCAGCGGCCGCACCAAACCCGATATCGTCGCGCCGGGCGTGGATATCCTGTCATCATATCCCGACGGTACATACGAGTTCAATAGCGGCACGTCAATGGCCGGGCCGCACGTAGCCGGCGTGGTGGCCTTGCTATGGTCGGCCGATCCCTCGCTGGTGGGCGACATCGACCGCACGGAAGCCATCCTCGTCAAGACGGCCACGCCCGTCACGGCATCGTTTGACGGGATATATTGCGGGGACATGAGCGAGCGGCCCAACAACACGGTGGGTTATGGCCTGGTCGACGCGTTCGCCGCCGTCTCGCAACTTCTGGCCGAGAAGGTCAAATAACTCAACTAGGCGAAGCGCCTCGTCAGAGTAATTCGATTACCGTCGCCTCCCCCTGGCCAACGCCGACGCACAGGGTCGCCAAGCCATAGTGCATCGATTCTCCCGCCTCGCGGCGACGCTTCATCTCGTGGATCAGCGTCGTCAGAATACGCGCGCCGGAACAACCTAGCGGGTGACCCAAAGCGATAGCCCCGCCATTGACGTTGGTGATCTCCGGTCGCATGCCCAACTCACGCATCACCGCCAGCGACTGGACGGCGAATGCCTCGTTGAGTTCGATGAGATCGATGTCCTCCAGCGCCAGACCAGCCCGCTGCAACGCCTTGCGCGTCGCCGGAACCGGCCCCAATCCCATCGTGCGTGGGTCCACCCCGGCAGCGGCCGAGCCGATCCAGCGCGCCACCGGTCGCAACCCCATGGCATTTGCACGGTCGGCCGACATCATGAGCACGGCCGCCGCGCCGTCGTTGAGACCGCTGGAGTTACCCGCCGTGACCGTGCCGCCCTGCCGAAAGGCCGATTTCAGCCGGGCCAGCGATTCCAAATCGGTATCCAGCACATAACCGTCGGCCGTCTTTTTGATGCGCGGGTGCTCGTCGGTATCGAACACGATGGGGTCTCCCTTGCGTTGGGGAAACACCACCGGCACGATCTGATCCTTGAAGTAACCATGGTTGATAGCTTCCATAGCCCGACGCTGGCTCTCCAGAGCGAAGGCGTCCTGATCCTCGCGACTAATCTCTCCACCGGCGATCGCGCCGTCACAGCTCATCGCATGGATGTTCTCGGCCGTCTCGCCCATCGCCTCCAGTGGAAACAATGCCTCCATCTTCGGGTTGGGATAGCGCCAGCCCAGCGTCGTATCCCAGGCGGTCACGTTGCCCGAAGGGCCAAAGGCGCGACTGTTCTTGGGCAGCGAGTACGGGGCGCGGGTCATGCTCTCCACACCTCCGGCGATATAGACCTCCCCCTCCTCGCTACGGATGGCGCGGGCGGCCTGGTTGACGGCATTCAGACCGCTGGCGCACAGGCGATTCATCGTCACGCCGGCCACAGAGTGGGGCAATCCTGCCAATAGCGCGCCCATCCGGGCCACGTTGCGATTGTCCTCTCCCGCCTGGTTGGCACAGCCGAAATAGACCTCTTCCACTTCCGCCGGGTCAATGCCGGTGCGGCTGACGATCTCCCTGATGACCAGCGCCGCCATATCATCGGGGCGCATCCCGGATAGCGCGCCGGCGTGGCGGCCGATCGCCGTGCGCACACTGTCGATAATCACCACATCTGTATGGGCGTCATTTTTCATCTCTGACCTCATCACTTTATTCACACGCGCGTTGGGCTGTTGAGTTGCCGTTGCCCGCCTGCGCGTGAGGTTTACAATAGAATGGATATCTGAATTGTACCTCGACCAACCTCAACCTGACAGAGGATGACAAAATCGATCCCGGCGGCTCTTTTGGCTTTGAAAAGCCCGGCCGACGGAATCAACGAAGGAGCGATTAAATCGTGACATTGGTAACACTTGAGACGGTACGCAAGGATGAGGAAGTTCAAACCTTGATTGATTATGCAAATCGCTATCTGCGCGAGTTGGGCTACACCGAGCATAGCACCCGCCATGCCGCCCTCGTCGCCGAAACCGCCTGGTCGATCCTGAATGACCTCGGCCATCCCGAGCGCGTTTGTGAACTGGCGGCCATCGCCGGCTATCTGCATGACATCGGCAATCTAATTCATCGGCAGAACCACGCTCTGGGAGGCAGCCTCA
This sequence comes from Promineifilum sp., assembly GCA_018058545.1. GTDB lineage: Bacteria > Chloroflexota > Anaerolineae > Promineifilales > Promineifilaceae > Promineifilum. The sequence continues at coordinate 19,734 of JAGOZU010000047.1, forward strand.
TCGCCATGGGCATCCTGTCCCGGCTGGGAATGCCCATGGATGAATGCGCCATCATCATGAACGCCATCGGGAATCACGAGGAAGAGCGAGGTTACGCCACTACCCCGGTCTCGGCCGCCCTCAACATCGCCGACAAGTCCGACGTTCATCGCAGCCGGGTGCAGGCTGAAGGGTTCGACGATTTCGATATCCACGACCGGGTCAATTACGCCACCACCCAGAGCCGCGTGATCACCGATGCCTCCGGGCGAATCATCAACCTGGACTTGACCATCGACACCAGCTTCGCGGCTGTCATTGAGTATTTCGAGATCTTTCTGGACCGGATGGTGATGGTGAAGCAGGCGGCCGAGTTCCTGGGCTGCCATTTCCGGCTGACCGTCAACGGGACCGCATTTTCCTAAGCCCCGGTCGGTTCAATCCATCATCAGACGTTCTTCGATGGCGCACTTGATCGTCCCATCGGCTACCAGGCGGCGAGCCTCCTCGATGAGCGGGAACAACACCTGGTCGGAATCAACAAACGGCACGCGCTCGCGCACCAGCCTATAGGCCACCTGAGTACCCTCTCCCATATCATCGGCCGTCAATCCCAATTCCCGACGGCGGAAGTCGATCCCCTGGGCAGCCAGCATTAATTCGATGCCGACGATGGTCTCCGTGTTTTCGAGCACCTGCCACGCCTGCCGAACAGCGGTGGCACCCATGCTGACGTGATCTTCCACATTGGCGCTGGTGGGGATGGTATCGGCGCTGGCGGGATGGGCCAGAACCTTGTTCTCCGAAGCCAGCGCCGCGGCCGTGTATTGCGCCATCATCATCCCGCTCTCCAGCCCGCCATGAGCGGTCAAAAACATCGGCAAGATTCCGCCATTGCTGTCGGCGTCCACCAGCCGGGCACAGCGTCGCTCGCTCATGTTACCCAACTCCGTCAGCCCCAACGCGGCGTAATCCATTGCCAGCGCCACCGGCTCGCCGTGGAAGTTCCCGGCCGAGACGACATCGATCTCCCCGGCGTCATCAACAAACAGGATCGGGTTGTCGTTGACCGTATTCAACTCGATGTCGATCACCCATTGGGCATAGGCTATTGAATCGCGAACTGCGCCATGAACCTGGGGGATGCAGCGCAAGGTGTAGGCGTCCTGGACATTATTGGGGTCGTCGCGGCGCAAATAGCGACTGCCGGCAAGGACACGGCGCAGGAAATCGGCGCAATTGATCTGGCGTGGATGCGGCCGCAAGGCATGGACCCGAGGATCATAGGCGCGATCAGTTCCATGAAGAGCCTCGAGCGACAAGGCGCCGACGATGTCGGCCGTAAGGACCAGGTTGATCGCCCGGCGAACGAGAAGCGCGCTCATGCCCACCATCTGGGCCGTCCCGTTCAGGAGGGCTAACCCTTCCTTGGCATACAACTCGATCGGCTGCAATCCGGCGGAGGCCAGCGCTGCGCCGCCGTCGACCAGTTGGCCGTTGACGACGGCCTCCCCTTCGCCAATGACCACCAGGGCCAGATGGGCCAATGGCGCCAGATCGCCACTGGCCCCCAGCGATCCCTGGGAAGGTATGCGGGGCGTGATGCCGGCATTAAGCATGTCCAGCAGGAGACGGACGATGGACGGTCGCACACCGGAATGACCGAGGGCCAGGGTATTGGCGCGCGCCAGCATCATCGCCCGAACAACCAGCTGCGGCAGATCCGGCCCAACGGCGACGGCGTGACTGCGGACAAGATTCAGCTGTAATTGGCGAACTTCATCAGGCGAGATGAGGCGATCCTTAAAGCGGCCGAAGCCCGTGGTAATGCCATACACGGCTCGCCCCTCGGCCACCAGACGCTCCACGGCCGCCCGCGAGCGGTCCATACGCGGGATCGCAGCGGGATCGAGCGCCACGGGACGGCCATTGGCCACAGCAACAACATCATCGATATGCAGGTCTTCACCGGAGATAAGCAAGGGTTCCATGTGGTGATTATAGCAAAGGGGGCGTTTTCGTCTTTTATAGGGCTGATGTACAATTGAAGCATGGACTCCTTTGAGCCTGGCCGGCAACAAATCGTCGGTCATGAATGGGCCGTACGCTTGTTGAATAGCGCCATCAGCCACAACCGCGTCGGCCATGCTTATCTGATCACCGGGCCAGACAGCATCGGCAAGATGACACTGGCGCGGTCGTTCACTCAGGCTTTGAACTGCACGGCCGAGCGGGTGCATCGGCCATGCGGCATTTGTCGTTCGTGCAAACTGGTCCAGGAGGACAAACACCCCGACGTTCGGGTCGTCCTGCCGGAGGTCAGCGACCGGGGAACGCAATCGATCAAGATAGAGCAAATCCGGCGGTTGCAACAGGACCTGAGTTTGTCGGCCTATGAAGCGCGCTATAAAGTAGCCCTGTTGAAACGGTTCGATACAGCCAACCTGAACGCAGCCAACGCTTTCCTCAAGACGCTGGAGGAGCCTCCAAGCAACGTCATCCTGTTATTGACGGCGATAGACAGCGACACGATATTGCCGACGATCAATTCGCGCTGCCGGTCGATAAAGCTCCGGCCTGTGCCGACCACACTCATCGAGGAAACCTTGATGACCCGGCATCACGCCCGGCCGGAGGCGGCCAATCTGCTGGCCCATCTGGCCGACGGCCGCCTGGGATGGGCCATTCGTGCCCATCAGGACGCCGCTCTGCTGCAATCACGCCGCACGCAACTGGACGCGCTGCATCAGGCGCTGCCAGGCAGCCTGGTCGCCCGGTTTGCGCTGGCCGAATCACTGGCTCGCAAAACGGAGACGTTGCCGCCGTTGCTGCAAACATGGTTGAGTTGGTGGCGTGACCTGGCCTTGCTGTCCTACGGGCAGAAAGGCGCCAACTACCATATCACCAACATCGACGAGATGGAATTGCTGCACAATCTGGCTGGACGCTGGCCACGAAACGGCGTGCTGAAATCGCTGCAACAAACAGAAACCGCGCTACGCCAATTGAAGCAAAACGCCAACGCGCGGCTGGTCATGGAAAACGTCATGCTGGCCTACCCCCAACAAGCATAGACCATACAAGATTATAAATGACAGAAGCTGAACCATCCCTCAACACACTGCTTCACTTCGCCCTCGATGCCGCCTGGCAAGCCGGTCGCGTTACCCTGGCTCATTTCCAGACCGGACTGATGGCCGAACGCAAAGCCGATAATTCGCCCGTGACAATCGCCGACCGGGAAGCTGAGCAAACCCTGCGCCGGCTCATCACGGAACGATGGCCCGATCACTCGATAATCGGCGAGGAATATGGGCATACAGCCGGCAAGGACGGCGACCACGGATATACCTGGATCATCGATCCCATCGACGGGACAAAGTCATTCATCAGCGGGGTGCCGATTTACGCCGTGTTGCTGGCGCTGGTGAAGGACAATGAGCCGGTATTGGGCGTGATGCACTTTCCGGGGTTGAACGAGACGGTTTACGCCGCCCGCGGCCGGGGCTGTCACTGGAACGGCCGACCGGCAAGGGTGTCAAATGTGTCCAAACTGTCCGACGCAGTATTGCTGACCAGCGACCTGAACAACTTTTCCCAATATAATCGACAGGCTACTTTCCAGCGTCTGATTGATGCGACCTATTTTCAGCGGACATGGGGAGACGCCTACGGCTATGCCCTCGTCGCCACCGGCCGGGCCGAGGTCATGCTCGATCCGGCCATGGCCGTCTGGGATTGCGGGCCATTGCAAGTCATCCTCGAAGAAGCCGGCGGTACGTTCACAGACTGGACGGGAAAACCGACCATCTTCGGCGGCGAATCGATAGCCACTAACGGTTTGTTATTCAACGAAGTTATGGCGATTGTACGCGGCGATCAAATTTTCGATCGGGATGATGCGCTCTAACCTTTGAGGAGAACAAGATGAATCAAAAACCATCGAAAAAGCGGGCCATCGCCCTGAATGGACTGGTACTGGTCATATTGATCGGCGCATTGGCGGCTTGCAGAGGCGGAGGAGGAGAGGTGGCCGGCACGCCAACATCCACACCGACCACCGAGCCGACCCCCGCCCCAGGCTCCAACGAGCCATCCCGCGGGCAAGCTGTTGTGAACAGCGTTGACATGCTCATCATGGAGTCGTTTCCGGTTCAGGTCAACGTCGTAGCCAAGGGGGATCTACCGGACACATGCACCCGTATCGATGAAGTCATCAGCCAATTATCGGGCGACACATTTCGAGTCGCCATCACAACCCTGCGGCAGCCGGACGCAACCTGCGCCCAAACCATCGTGCCCTTCGAACAATCCATATCTCTGGATGTGGAAGGGCTAAAAGCCGGAACCTACAACGTGTTGGTCAACGGCGTCACGAATACATTTACCCTCGATGTCGATAATGTCCCCGATTCCGGGGCAACGAGTGAGACAACGGGGATCAGCGGGTTCATGTGGCATGATCTTTGCTCCCAGACGGGAACAGCCGTTGGGGACGCCACGGCTGAAGAGGGCTGCGTACCCTCCCCCGACGGCAAAACTGTCCAGGCCGACGGTGTATTTCAAGCCGGTGAACCCGGCATCCCCGGCGTCAAGGTCAGTCTGTTGGCCGGAGATTGCACCTCAGCCATGGAAGGTGATGAACTGTTCGCCACAACCGACGAATCCGGCGCCTATCGTTTTGAAGGCGTGAGCGCCGATACCTATTGTGTTTTTCTGGACACGGATGACGAAGAAAATGCCGCCGTGCTAAAGGATGGTATCCTGACCTTTCCGACCACAAACGGGATCGCCACCAATAGCGTTACGGTCCCGGTTGAAGACGGCAAGAGTCTGACGGATATCAACTTCGGCTTTGATTTCCGCTTCCTGCCGGTGCCGGAGACCACGGCTGATTGCACCAACAGCTTCGAATTTGTTCAGGACCTGACCGTTCCCGACGACACTGTATTCCCGCCCAACACGGAATTTGCAGCAGGCTGGCGACTTCGAAACAACGGCACTTGCCCCTGGACTGAAGGTTACTCGGTTGCCTTCGTCGGCGGCGACGCGATGGGCATCACCTCAACTGTGCCGCTGGAGAATGTCGTCGCGCCGGGTCAGACCGAGGACGTCATGGTGACACTCACATCGCCCGACAGTCCGGGAACGTTCAAGAGCAACTGGCAATTGAGCGACGCTGCCGGAAACGTGTTCGGCATCAACGGCAAGATCGACGATGCCTTCTGGGTGCAGATCGTCGTCGATGAAACGGCCGAATTCACCGGAACACCCGCCCCCGGATCGGCCGTCATCGGCGGCGTCCTGTGGTCGGATGTCTGCTTTCTAACAAACGGCAACCCCTCGCGAGGTTGCGTGGAGACCCAGGCGGGCAGTGGATTCTATCGAGCCAACGGCACATTCGACGCCGGGGAGCGCGCCCTGCCGGGCATAACCCTCATTCTGGGTCGGGGGGCGTGTCCCGAAGGCGGCATCCCCGCCCCCGCCGACCGGCTGGCCACTACCATTTCGGATGATAAGGGTCTCTATCGCTTCGAGGGCCTGGATGCGGGAATCTATTGCGTTTCAATCGACGCCCTGTCGGCCGAAAACGTAGAACTGCTCATCCCCGGCAATTGGACCTATCCCGCACCGGGCACAGGCCGGTGGGGACTCCGGCTGGCCCTGGGCGAGCAACGGCTGACGGTCGACTTCGGCTGGCAGCACCTGGATTAGACACGATCATCAAATGGGAGCGGGTCGCTTCACGTGAAGCGACCCGCTCCCGACCGGCTTAAATCCTGGTTTAAGTATCTTCGTAAGGCAACTGATCTACGTTTAATAGGGTGCAATATTCAACAGGAGCCTAATGCTTTGAACAAGAACGAACCGATACCATGGCATGGCGTCAACGTCCTGGAAAAGCTTGTCATATTCGTGCTGCTAATTTCGGCAGCGGCGACCCTCACTTTAGGTTTCCTGAATGAAACACCCATACAACGTCTATTGCAATCATTAGGAATCGGGGCTATCCCCGGTTGGCTGATCGTCGGCCAAAGATCATTATTCGTCTTCGCCGGGATACTCATATTACTCATCGCCTTCGCCGCCTTAATCCGCTTCCGATTGATCAGGGACAAACGCACCTGGTTTGGCACGGGGTGCCCTGATTGCAAGGAACGAGATCTGGTGCGAGTGAGACGACATTTCAGCGACCGCTTTTACGGACTGATTCGCCTGCCGGCCTATCGCTATGCCTGCCGAAATTGCACCTGGCGCGGGATTCGCATCGCCCGAAGGGATCATTCGCCTGAGCGCGACCTGGAAAGGGGGCTGGCGCTACGCCGATTCCAACCAGATGGTTTGCCGCTTCGGGAAGAATTCGAATATGATGCATTGGAATATGCCGTTCAGCTCGAGGAAACCAGCCCTTTCGATTTTGGTGACGAAACGAGTGAATCAGTCGATGAGTTCACCCCATCTGCTCATGATCTCAACGAAACAGCCGAAAGCTCAGGACATCGCTTCACCATTTTAGGATTCCTCGATAAGCCCCACCCTGCCCGCCACAGGACATCACCATCCTGACTTCCCTATAATCCTTCCCAACATTGAAGCCTTACCCTCCTGTGTATATAATGGCTGCACTTAGCGAAACAAAACAGGAGGTCTATTGTGGCAAGGCAAGCAAATAGCAGTACGAATGCCGGTTCCATCCCTCCAGGAACCGGCGGAAATGCAGGTGAATTGGAAGTCCTTCGAGATCTCATTTTTGGCAATCAGGCTCGTGACTTCACCCAGCGGCTAAGCGATATCGACGACCGTCTGGAGGCCATCCGGCGCGAGTTGAAAAGCGAGCAGGATTTGTTCACTCAATCGCTAACCAAGTCGTCTGTTGACCAGGGAACAACCCTCCGCAAGGAAACCCATGGTCGCATCGATAAGGAAGTCCAGATGCTGAGCGAACGAATCGAGCAACTGACGGCCGATATGAGCCGGCAGTTTGAAGAAGCGCGTCGAATGTTCGAGGCAAAGCTGGATCGCCTTCAGACGGAGAGCGGCGACCGGATAAGACAGCTGGAGGAAAAGACCCGGCAAAGAGACGACGATCTCCGCTCAGAGATGTTGGCCGCCAGCGCCTGGCTGGAAGACAAAAAGACGTCGCGTCACGATCTGGGTCGCATGTTGGAGGAATTAGGCCGGCAAATTCAGGGGAACATTGAGGCGGCCGCCTCCGAGCCGGGCGACGAAGCGTAGCGCCCGGGTTCTCTGCGATGGACTTTTCTGCCGATTCCGGCCCACCGGATCAGTCACCGTCAACATCCAACGGTGAGCCTTCCCTATCGTCAATTCGACGCATCCTCTTCGCGTCCGAGAGTGAGCGAATCGACCAGCTTGACCAGGAGAGAATCCGCCTGGAAAGCGAAATCGATGA
>JAGOZU010000048.1 GCA_018058545.1 Promineifilum sp.
GTCGAGCGTCTTGGGTGGCGGGAAGCCGCCATACCGGTGAACTTCGGCGACCTTAGAACCTTCATATGTCGCCGCGTGTAATGCGGGTGTTGATGGTACGAGTGGGGAAGATCGTGTTATACTCGATGACCAACATCAGGTAACCTGCAGCATGAATCCGATTAAGATGCTTATCGTTGATGATCATCCCCTGTTCCGCCAGGGACTTGTCGACGTATTGGAGATGGACCCCGGATTGAATGTTGTAGCCCAGGCGGCCGATGGCGATACGGCCGTCCAGCAGGCGCTGGAGCACCAGCCCGACATCATCCTCATGGATGTCAATTTGCCCAATGCCAACGGCCTGAAAGTCACCCGACAGATTCTCAGCGTGCTGCCCGCAACCAAGGTGATCATCCTGACGGGTTATGATGATGCGGAACAGGCCTTTCACGCGCTTCGCCTGGGGGCGACGGCTTACTGTTCGAAAGATATCCCGCCCGAAGGATTATTGCGGACGATCTATGCCGTCCATGCCGGCAGTTATGTCGTTCACGAACAACTCATGACCTACGATGAGGTCATCGGGTGGGTGGAGAAACGGCTGGGGCATTATCATCTACCCGAGGACGACCGTTCCGTTGAATCCTTCACCCCATTGTCGCCGCGGGAGATGGAGATTCTGGAGATGGTGACTCGCGGCGCCAGCAATAAAGAGGTCGCCCTCCGGCTCGATATCAGCCAGCAGACCGTGAAGAATCATATGACGGCCATTCTGCGTAAATTATCCGTCGAAGATCGCACCCAGGCGGCCGTCTATGCCCTGCGTCATGGTTGGGTGCGGCTGGACTCGTCTTCATCAAACTAATTGTTGCCCTGTCCGGGCCGATCGTTGTAGAGGAAGGATAGAATGGGCTTTTTTCGGGGCAAAAACGAAAGGTCTCTGATCGATTATGCGCTTGTTCTGGTCCTGATTGCGGTTGTTTTCATCGCTATCCTGGCCTTGCTGGGGCCGAACATAGGCGTTTGGCTTAACAATGCCGCCGAGTGGCTGCGTCAATTTATCACCAACTGATGTGATCGACGGCGTTGGTTTCCCGCCCACTTTAAGCAGAAGGTATTGGGGTGACAGCCGATTTGAACGATAACCGCGAGACTGATTCGGATGGATTGCGCGAGATCCGCATTCGACGCGACTCGCCGGTTCAAGGCGCGCGCGATGCCTTTCTGGAATTGAAGAACAGGCTGTGCGGCCAGATTGCTGTGGAGATCGAAGCGGATAGCAATCTCCGGCATCCTTCACGGTTACGCCCCTACGTCCATGATCGCCTCGATGCCTTGCTGGTAGAGCAGGAGATCGTTGTCAATCGCAACGAGAAACGCCAACTTCTGGAAGCCATTGTGGCTGACCTGATGAATTTACAAAAGTGATCGATCCCGAAGTTCGAACACGTGCCGATGCTCGCCTAAGCCGATGGCCGGCGTTTGTGCTGGATGTCATATTCCCGCCTGTATGTGCTGAATGCCGGCGAGTGGGGTCGATTTTGTGTTTCGATTGCCGGAGCCGGGTGGCTGTGGCGCCCGATCTGATTTGCCCACGATGCGGTCGATTTCAGGAAGATGCGGGTATCGATGTGCATGGCCACCTGTGTCGTGAATGTCGCCGGCGGCCGTCCCCCGTTAGCCAAATGCGCGCGCCACTGCGTTATCAGGAGCCGCTCAGCCAGGTGATCCACCGCTTCAAGTATGAGGGCTATTTCGCGCTAGCCGAGCCGTTGGCCAAGTATATGATCGCCGGCTGGCCCGCCTGGGATCAACCGCCTGACTTAATCCTGCCCATTCCCTTGCATCCGAGACGGCGACGACAACGCGGCTATAATCAGTCCGAGTTGCTGGCGCGGCCGTTGGGTCGGGCCATAAACATCGATCTCGACACGACCTCTCTGCAGCGGACGCGCCACACCGCGCCGCAAGTCGGCCTGGGCCCCGAGGAACGGCATGAGAACGTGCACAATGCATTCCTGGCGGCCGCGGGTGTGCGTGGTCGTCACATTGTGCTGGTCGACGATGTCCTGACCACCGGCGCCACGATGAGATCCGCGGCCGAGGCCCTGCTTGCGGCCGGCGCGGCCACGGTTTCCGCTTATTGTTTGGCGCGGGTTGGCTAGTCATGGGATAATCACGGTAATCCGGTCATGACGACAGCTTGCCCGAACTTGAGCCGGCGGGCTTACTCAAATCACACCCAGATTTATCCTAAGGAACAGGTGTAGCCATATGGAACTACAAATCTTCTCAAACAACATGGAAGTAACCCCACGTTTGCGCGACTACGTGGAGAAGAAAACAGCGCGATTGGACCGCTATCTTCCCAATCTCTCCAGCGTTCAGGTCGAACTGGCCATGGAGAACACGCGCAGTGCCGTCCAACGCCACGTGGCGGAGATCACCATTCGTGACGAGCGCGGCACGATTCTTCGCGCCGAAGAGCGAAATAGCGATATGTTCGCCGCCATCGACGCGGTTGTGGACAAACTATATCGTCAGATCGAGCGTTATCGGGGCAAGAAAAAACGCAAGGTGCGCGGCAAGGGCGAGGAGTTGGACCTGGGTGAGCCGCTGCCGATTGCCGAGGAGCTGGTGGAGGAAGAGCAGACCATCGTACGCTACAAGCGTTTCGCCCTCCATCCCATGTCACCGGAAGAGGCCATTGACCAGATGGAGTTGCTGGGGCACGATTTCTATGTGTTTTTCAATGCCAACGATGACGCCGTCAATGTACTGTATCGTCGTCGTGATGGAACCTTCGGCTTGCTCCAGCCTGAGATGGGTTAGAGCCGCTTTATAATTGCGTATGGCTAATATTCTGATTATTTGCACGGCCAATATCTGCCGGTCGCCGGTCGCCGCCGCCTTGTTGCGCGACCGGCTCCGGCAGCGTGGGTTGGCTGACTGGACGGTCAGTTCGGCCGGAACCTGGGCCATGGTTTCGCGTGGGGCTTCCCGGTATAGCATCGAAGTGATGCAGCGGGACGGTATCGATATCACTGAACACCGCGCCCGAATGGTCGAGGAAGGCCATATGATCGATGCCGACCTCGTGCTGACGATGGAAACCGGCCACGCGGAAGCTCTGCGGGCTGAATTCCCGGGGCATGCTCATAAGGTCTTTTTGCTGACGGAGATGCTTGGCCACAGCTATAACATCGCCGATCCGTATGGCGGCCCGCTGGAGGAATACGAACGCATGGTTATCGGCCTGAGCGACGTGATCGACCAGGGTCTGGATCAGATTATCACCATCGCCCAGACAAACGCGAACGACCGTGTGAAAAGCTGAACGGTTGCCGCGCAAGCAGGCGGCCACAGCGGCGTTGATCCTTAACAGATAATCGGTTCGGCGATTCGGGTGAAGGGCCTGGCTACCAGCCTTCGATGAACTGGGCCCATTCCTGGCGCTGCTCCACGAGGCCGCCGAAACGATAGGCGGCCGACGGGCTAGGCTCGAAGGGCTGCCGTCGGAGCATCATGTCGACTTCGACCGCATAATGGCCGCCTTTCCGCCGGTTGCAGGGCGAACAGGCCGCCACCAGATTCTCCCAGGTGTGCGCGCCGCCAAACCGCCGGGGGATCACGTGGTCGATCGTCAGGGTGCGCATCTTTCGGCCGCAATACTGACAGGTGTATTCGTCGCGCCGCAAAATTTCGCGCTTGGACAGGGCGATACGTGGCCGAGGGCGCCGCACCATATAACCGAGTTTGATGACCGAGGGGATTTCAAATTCGGAGGCAGCGCTGTGAACCATGCCGCGACCGTTGATGACGATCTCAGCTTTGCCGGAAAGTACCAGAGCCAGCGCCCGCTTCGTGCTGCAAACGTGCATAGGTTCGTATGTCACGTTTAAAATGAGCACTGGCTCTTGTAATACGCCATTACTGCTCATAAGTTCGGGAGTATACCCGAGGTAGAGGGTGATCGTCAATTGCGCCGGTTAAGAAACCGTGATTCCATGTACTACTTTTATTGGGATAACGATTGTCAAAAATAACAAACCAGTGGATTGGCCGTTCCGTTATTGAAGCGGCAACCCATGAAAACAATGGACGAAAACGACATTAGGTTAGGATTGTAGGGAGATATTAACCATGCAAGATGGACGCACCGCCTGGCTCCAGGAAGAGATCGACAATCTGAAGGCCGCCGGTCTTTATAATCATATTCGCACGATTGAATCGCCCATGGACGCCTGGGTGACCATTGACGGCCGTCGGTTGCTCAATTTTTGTGCCAATAATTATCTGGGTCTGGCCAACCATCCACGTATCCGCGAGGCCGCCCGGCAAGGGATCGAGGCGTTCGGGGTAGGCCCGGCGGCCGTGCGTTCCATTGCCGGGACGATGTCGCTTCATACGCAACTCGAACAAAAGTTGGCCGAGTTCAAACATGCCGAGGCTTGCCTCACCTTTCAGAGTGGCTTTACGGCCAACCTGGCGACCATCCCCGCCCTTGTCGGTCCCGGCGATCTCATTTTTTCCGATGAGCTAAACCATGCCAGCATCATCGACGGCTGCCGGCTGAGTCGCGCCGAAGTGATTCGCTATGCTCACAACAACGTCGATGATCTGAGGGCGAAGATCGCCGCGCGCGATGACTTCAAGCGTCGCCTCATCATTACCGATGGCGTATTCAGCATGGATGGCGATATCGCCCCGCTGGACAAGATCACCGAGGTGGCCGAAGAGCAGGGCATTATGCTGATGGTCGACGACGCTCATGGAGAGGGTGTGTTGGGGGAGGGCGGCCGCGGTATCGTCGACCACTTTGGCTTGCACGGCCGCGTCGATGTCGAGGTGGGCACGTTGAGCAAGGCGTTCGGCGTCGTTGGCGGCCTGGTGGCGGGCAAGGCCATCATCATCGATTGGCTGCGCCAGCGAGGGCGGCCGTTTCTGTTCAGCAGCGCCATGACCGCGCCCGACGCGGCCGCCTGCATCGAATCGGTATCCATTCTGAGCGAGTCGACCGAGTTGATCGACCGGCTGTGGTCCAATGCCGGGCTGTTTCGCAAGGAGATGCAGGCGATGGGCTTTGACACCGGCTTCAGCCAGACGCCCATCGTCCCGGTCATGCTGGGCGAGGCGTCGCTGGCTCAGCAGTTCAGCCGGCGGCTATTTGAGGAAGGCGTGTTCGCGATGGCCATCGGTTTCCCGACCGTGGCCAAAGGCAAGGCGCGCATCCGGGTCATGAACTCGGCCGCCCACAACCATAGCGACATCGAGATGGCGCTGGAAACGTTTAGCCGAGTCGGTCGGGAACTGGGTGTCATAGCGTAAAGCGCTGGCCCAACTCGGGCACGTCCACCTGCTGGAACCCCAGTTCCACGCGCAACTTGTCGGCCAGTGTGAAGGCCGCATCCGGCTCGCCGTGAACGAGGAAGGTTCGGCGCGGGGGTTGTTTCAGGTGCCCCGCCCACGCCAGCAGTTCCGATTGGTCGGCGTGACCGCTCATGCCCGTCAGGCTGGCTACCTGCGCCCTCAGGTCGTAATCCTCGCCGAATATTTTGATTCGTCTTTGCTTCTCGACAATGCGGCGGCCGAGGGTATCCGGCGCCTGGAAGCCGGTGATCAGGATCGTGTTGCGCTCGTCCTCGACGTTGTTCTTCAGGTGATGCAGGATGCGCCCGGCCTCGGCCATGCCGCTGGCGCTGATGATGACCGCCGGATTCTTCAGGAAGTTCAGCGCCTTGGATTCCTGCACGGAGCGGGTGTAGTGCATCAGCCGAAAGCCGAACGGATCATGATCGCGGTCAGTCATCATGACCTCGGCCGTCTCCTCGTCGTAGGCCTCGGGATGCGCCCGGAAAATGCTGGTGGCGTCGATGGCCAGGGGGCTATCGACATAAACCGCCAGGTCGGGCGGCAGATCGCCGTTGTTGACCAGGTTGTTTAGCCGGTAGACCAGCTCCTGCGTCCGGCCGATGGCGAAGGCCGGCACGATCACCTTGCCACCCCGCCTGACTGTGTCGCGGATGATTTCCTCGAGCAGATGATCGGTGTCCCGATCTTTCGGGTGCTGGCGATTGCCGTAGGTGCTCTCCAGGATAAGGATGTCGGCGTGGTCGAGGAAAACAGGGTCGTTCAGGATCGGCCGGTTGGCGCGCCCCAGATCGCCGCTGAAGACAAGGCGTGTCGGCTGGCCTGTGGTCTTGTCCTCGATATCCAGGGCGACGATGGCCGAACCGAGGACGTGGCCGGCATCGTAGAAGGTCAGCGTAATGCCCGGCGCGACGCGATAGGGGCGCTCGTAGCCGATGCTCAGGAAGAGCTTCAGGCTGTTCAGTGCGTCGGCCATCGTGTAGATCGGTTCAAGGGGCGGGAGATTGTCACGCCGGCGCTTTTTGTTCAGGTACTCGATGTCGCTTTCCTGAATTTTGGCGCTGTCGCGCAACATAATGTTACACAGGTCTCGTGTGGCAAAGGTGCAAATAATGTCCCCATTGAACCCGTTCTTGACAAGGTTGGGGATGTTGCCGCTATGGTCGATATGGGCGTGGGAGAGGATCAAACAATCCACTGACTTGGCGTCGAACGGCAGATGGCGGTTGCGGTCCTTGCTTTCGCTGCGCGGTCCCTGATAAAGACCGCAGTCAAGCAGGATGCGATAGCCGTCGATGTCGAGCAAGTGTTGCGAGCCGGTCACGGTGCGGGCCGCGCCGTAGAATGTGATGTCCATTGTTCTCTCCTTTCGTCTGATGCAGAGCCAACCCCTTTCGGTTATTGTCTGAGCAGGCGCAAGATATCTTCCCCATAGGTTTTCAGTCGCCAGGGACCGAGGGTGTCGAGGGCGATGAGTTCGTCCATCGACTGCGGATTGGCGTGGGCGATGGCCCACAGGGAGTCGCGGCTGATGATGACGTCCGATTCAACGCCGCGGTCTTGCGCTCGCCCTTTCCGCCAGCGATGCAGCCGGTCGTAGAGATTAAGCGTTTGTTCCGGCAGCCGCGGCGATCGCTTGGGGGGCTTCGGGGGTGGCGACTGGCGAGCGGTGGCGATCAGATCGATTATGGTTCGCCCATAGCGCTGGATTTGTCGCTCAGACATGCCATGGATGGTGGCCAGATCGTTGTATCGAGCCGGCATTCCGTCGGCCAATTCCAGCAAGGTTTTGTCGCCCAAAATCTTGAAATGCGGAATATCGCGTCGTTTGGCCTCGCGATCCCGGAAGAGATAGAGATCTCTCAAGGCCGATTGCTGCTCCGGCTTCAGATCAAATGTGCCGTTCATGAACCAGAACCCTTCCGGGTCAAAGCCGTTGTTGGGCAGCCGCACGTCGGATTGCTCGCGGAATATCTCGGCCGCTTCCGCGCCGCGGCCGCCGGCTTCCAGTTCGGCCATCAGCCGGTCGCGTAACGGCAACAGAAAGTGGGTATCCATCTGGGCATACGCCAGTTCGGCCGTCGACAGCGGTCGGTGACACCAGTCTGCCTTCTGGAATCGCTTGCTCGTTCGGACGCCGAAAAACTTCTCCAGCAGGCTGGCCAGCCCCATTTGGGAATAGCCGAGGATCCGAACCGCCCACATCGTGTCAAACAGGTTATTGAGGCGCCAGCCATGATCGCGGCGCATCAGGATCAGATCATACTCGGCGGCGTGGAACACCTTCTCGACGGCGGGATCGGCGACGATCTCGCCCAGACCGCTCAGGTCAATCGGCCGGGTGGGGTCGATGATGTAGTCGGTCGTTTCCGTCGAGATCTGGATGAGGCAGATGCGCTCCCGGTAGGCGTACATGCTGTTGGCCTCCAGGTCGATGGCCAGACGCGAGGCGGACCGCAGATCGCGCAGACAGGTGGCCCAGGCGGCCGAATCGGCGACGAAGTGGAAGGGCGGGAGCGCGGACGATCCGGATCGGTCGCCTGAGCCGGATTCGCCCCGAGCCTGAGGCTTACTCATCCTGCCCCTCGTCATGGGCTTGATACCATTCCCAGAAGCGTCGCACGCCTTCGGTCACCGGGACCATCGGATTGTAATCGAGCAGGCGGCGGGCCTTGGTGATGTCGGCTTCGTTGCGAGTGAAATCGGCCGCCAGCCGGGGCATTGGCACGATATTGGCTTTTCGGCCGCTCAGACTTTCCATGAGTTCGACGAAATCCTTCAACAGAACCGGCTCACCGCGGCCGAGGTTGATGATCTCATACCCCAGCGGTCGGTCGAGCGCGCTGACGATGCCGCTGACGGTATCTTCGACGTAGGTCCAGTCGCGATACATTTGGCCGTTGTCGTAGAGTGGAATCTCCTTGCCTTTGGTGATGCTGTCGGCCAACAGGTAGGCCATCATATCGGGGCGGCCGTTGGGGCCATAGACGGTGAAAAACCGCAAGACGGTGAAGTTTAAGCCGAAGAGGTGGTGATAGCTGAAGCCCAAAATCTCGGCCGCGCGTTTGGCGGCGGCGTAAGGCTGCAGTGGCCGGTCGCACGGATCATCTTCCAGGAACGGAATTCGATCGGTGTTGCCATAGACCGACGAAGTCGATGCGAACACAAAATTGTCAACTCCGCCATTGGCGCGAATCGCATCGAGCAGATTTTGCGTTCCGTTCAGATTGACATTGACATATACATCGGGATGCAGGATGGCATTACGGACACCGGCCATGGCCGCCAGATGGGCGACGGACGATATCTTTTCCGAGGCAAACAGTTGAAACATGCGCTCGCGGTCGCGCACATCTGCTTCGACCATGCGGAAGTTAGGGTAGGTGCTCAGTCGTCGTTCATTGACCCTCTTGCGGGCGGGATCGTAGTAATCGTTGAAGTTGTCCAGGCCGATGACGGTGTCGCCACGGCGGCACAGTCGTTCGGCCAGGTGGCTGCCGATGAACCCGGCCGCGCCGGTCACAAGAATGGTCATGATGCTAAACCCTCACCTTGAGCAGGTTGAATATCTTCAACGACGAGTTGGAGGTTTGTTTTGCCTTGCCAGCGGTTGACGCCGACGCGATAGACGATGTCGACATGGCGCGGCAGCATGCCGGCCCATTCTCCCTGCCGGAAGGCGATGGCCGGGAAGGCATGCCCCGGTTGTAAGCCTCCGCCTCCGTAGCGCGATTGGCCACCGTGGCGAGCATCGGTGAGAAACAGCTGCAAATGGCTGGCGTCCGATCCGACTTGCCGATGGCTGACGACCTCCACCGCCCGACTGAGCAACAGCGGCGACGGGTTGCCATAGCCGGTCGGCTCCAGTTGCGCAAGATTGTTTTGCAGCGCCCAGTCCACCTGGCTCAGAGGCAGGGTGGCTTCGATGGATAATCCCGGACGCAGGTCTTGGCCGAAAAGCCGGTCTTCGGCGATCTCGGTCATGCGCGCCGTGAACTCGGGCAGGTTCTCGTTGCGGATGGTGAATCCCGCCGCCTGGGAGTGCCCGCCATGACGCACCAGAAGGTCGGCCACCTCGTCGAGCGCCTGGGTGATGTGGAACTCGGGGATGGAGCGACAGGACCCGCGGCTCTCTTCATCGCCTTGTTCCATGACGATCGCCGGGCGATAGGTCTGTTCGGACAAGCGGCTGGCCACCAGCCCCACGATGCCCGACTTGAACTGCGGATCGCCGGTGATGATGATCGACGCGGCCGGATCGATCCGTTCTTCGGCCAGGGCGCTCAGCTTGCGGGTCAACGTCTGCCGTTGGCGATTGAGTTCGTCCAGCAAACTGGCTTGCTCCTGGGCGCCGACGGTGTTGGTGGCGATAAGCAGTCGCGCGGCGTCATAGGCATGGGCCAGACGGCCGGCGGCGTTGATGCGCGGCCCGATAGCGAAGCCGATGTTCTCGGCCGTCAGTTGCCCCGGTTGCAGGCCGCTGATATTCATCAGGGCGGCCAGGCCCGGCCGGCGTACTTCATTGAGGACGACCAGCCCTTCGGCCACCAGTTTGCGATTCTCCCCCGTCAGCGGGGCCAAATCGGCCACGGTGCCGATGGCGACCAGATCGAGGAAGTCGGATTCATCGCGATGAACCCGATCGGGCAGCGATAGCCGTAGTGCCTGGGCAAGCTTGAAGGCGATGCCAACCCCCGCCAGATTGCGTTCCGGGTACTCTGATTCCGGTCGCCGGGGATTGATGATCGCCACGGCCGTCGGTAGCTCCTGTCCCAGTCCATGGTGATCGGTGATGATCATGTCCAGCCCAATCGCTTTGGCGTGAGCGGCTTCGACAGGCGAACGAATGCCGCAATCGACACTGATGACCAGATTCGCACCTCTTTCTCGCAAGCCGGTTAGTGCGTCCAGATTGAGGCCGTAGCCTTCGTCGACCCGATCGGGGATGTAGGGCACGATGAGGCGGCGATCGTCGGCCAGATCGCGCAGAGCCTCGGTTAGCAGGACGGTCGCCGTCACGCCGTCGGCGTCGAAGTCACCGTAGACGACGATCATCTCGCCATCTCGCAGCGCGCGAGCGATGCGGTCGACGGCCCGGTCCATATCCGCCAGTTTGAACGGATCGCGTGACTGGAGGTAATGGTTCGACAGAAAGGATTGGAGGTCCGCGGGTTGGGATATTCCACGGTTGTATAAAACCTGCCGGAGTACGGGGTGGACGGCATCGCCACCGGACTCGAACGACGGACGGGGCGGCATCTCCGGCGCAACCAGCCAGTGGAACTCTCGCAAGGATGAAGGTCGAATCATAAGGCCTGAATGGTAACATGGCCGGCGGTGATCCCCAAACGGATCGGCCGCGGCAGAACTATATGGGTAAACGGCTTTCTGATTTGGAGGTATGTTGACGGTGGGATTATACTCGCATGGTTGATCAGGTGAACTGTACCAATGAGCGATCTGACGGAAGACCAACATGAGGCTCCAATCGATCGGCCACAACCGGTGCCGAGTGATTGGGCATCAACCATTCAGCGATGGGGCCGGCTGGTGGGGCGCGCCCTGGCGGCCGCGTTTGCGCCGGAGTCGCAATTGGTCGCCTCGTCGATCGGCTATTACACCCTTTTCTCCCTGTTTCCACTGATTCTTTTCGTCTTCGCGCTGGCCGCCAAGTGGCTTGATCCGATTCTGACCGAAGCGCGAATCATCGCCGAGCTGGAGTTTGTCGCGCCGGGGCTGGAATCCCTGCTGGGCGAGAACCTCCAGAATCTCACCGATGCCCGCGGGCCGGTCACCGGCGTGGCGGCCATCATGCTCATCTGGTCGGCGTCCAATGTGTTCAATGTGATCACGCGCACGATGGATCGGATTTGGGGTGCGGATATCAATCATCGCCGGTCGGTGTGGCGTCATCGAACGCTGGCCATCATCATGGTTCTGACGGTCACGACGGTGCTGCTCCTCGCCTCAACCGTTGAAGGGACGATCCTGGCCATCCTCAACAATCTGGTGCCGGAGGCCTTGCAAGGAATCGGACCTTTCACCGACGGTTTTTGGGCCATATTGCTCAATGTCTTTTTGTTCGCCCTGCTCTATTACTTCATCCCCCATGTGACGATTAATTGGCGAGAGGTGCTGCCCGGGGCGATCCTGGCAGGGATATTCTGGCAATTGGCCAAGGTTCTTTTCCTTTATTTTGTCACCAATTATTTGTCGCGTTCCAACCTGATCTATGGTTCGGTCGGAGCCATCATCGCCTTCCTGACCTGGACGTATTTCAGCGCCATCATTCTTCTCTTTGGCGCGTATCTGAACCGGTATGCGGCCGTCCGTATTCCACCGCCACCCCACGAATAAGTCCCTATAGCCCGTGTTACCAGACGGAAAGCTCGCCTCTGCCGGAGGGCCGGACAAGAATCCGGCGCCTTATTCATAGGCCAATAGCCGTACGGGCGAGACAACCGGCGAACCACGTATCTTGCCTGGCGATAGGCTCTCGCGCCGGTTTTCCCGCCCGTACAAGCCCGTACGCTACCATTAAGGGCTGGGCATTTATATATGCGCTTGCCCTGGGAAATCCCGTATTCCCCCTTGACTTGGAAGTCGTTATCTATAAAATAGAACACATGAGCTATTCATGGATAAGGGCCAGTGAGATCGGAGACTATGTCTATTGCCGCCGGGGGTGGTGGTTGCGGCGGGTGCGCGCCGTGGCCTCGGCTCATGTGAGCCAGATGCAAGCCGGGACAGAACATCATCAGCGCCACGGCCGCCTGGTGGAGCAGTCAGTCTGGGCGCGGCGGCTGGCCTATCTGGTGCTGTTTTTCGCAGTGGCGGTCCTCGCCTTTGAGCTTTTTTCCGGCTGACGTCCGTTGGCGGGCGAGAAGGACGACGATGAATGACATGATGGCGAGCGGTTTCCCTTTGGTACTGGTGCTTTTCCTTCTGTTCCTTGCGACCGCTCTCTGGTTTCGCGGTCGGGAGATGAGAAAGGAGAGCGGTCTGCCGGCGGGAGATGTCATCTACACCGACACCGGGGCGTGGCGCGCCAATAGCAACGTCCTCCACTCCGCCCGACTGCGTCTCGTCGGCAAGCCTGATTATCTGGTCGAGCAGAACGACGGGACGATCATCCCGGTGGAGATCAAATCGAGCCTTGCCCCCGACACCCCCCGGGACGGGCAGGTGCTGCAGCTGGCGGCCTACTGCCTGCTGGTCGAGGAAAATTACGGCGTCCGGCCCCCTTACGGCATTCTCCAATACAGGGATCGCGCTTTCGCCGTCGATTACACCGGCGACTTGGAGGCCGATCTGCTCGACCTGCTGGACGATATGCGGGCCACCCGCGAAGAGTACGACCCCGACCCTGACCACAGCGAACCCCGGCGCTGTGTCGCCTGTGGCGTGCGCGCGGCCTGCGACCGTCGCCTGGCCTGAAGCTCCGTACTTGCGGGGCGGTCGTGTTGAACTTCGGCGACCGGTTCCGTCCCATGTCCCTCCGTCTTTTTCCCTGTATAATACCCTGATGAATTATTGATGATGGCCCGACCGCGGCTCGGCCATCATGCGCGGAGGTTCAATTGTCGAAACAAATCCAGCGCCTAACCGGCATGCATGACGTCTTGTCCGATGACCGTCATTATTGGGATATAGTAATCGCCACGGCCGGGAATGTGGCCCGACGCCATGGTTTTCAGCGGATCGACACGCCGATCATCGAGGCCACGGAGCTGTTTTCTCGCGGCGTGGGCGAAGGCTCCGATTTCTTTGTTCAGAAGGAAATGTACACGATCGACGAGGCAGACGGCTCCAGCATCACCCTGCGGCCGGAGTTCACCGCCGGTCTCGTGCGCGCCTACATCCAGAACGGCATGGCCTCCTGGCCGCAACCGGTGAAACTTTACACCATCGGCCCCGGCTTCCGGCGCGAGCGGCCCCAGGCCGGTCGCCTGCGCCAGCATAGTCAGTTTGACTGCGAGATCATGGGCGAGGATGATCCCGCGGCCGACGTCGAGGTCATGATGGTGGCGATGAACCTCCTTCGCGAGCTGGGCTTCAAGGGGTTGACTTTCCAGGTCAACAGCACCGGCTGCCGGGTCTGCAAGCCGGGCTATATCAAAAAGCTGGTGGCATATCTGGAGAACCATCTCGGCCGGTTGTCCGATATCGACAAGACGCGCCTGGCCAAAAACCCCCTTCGCGTGCTGGACAGCAAGGCGCCAGGGATGGATGAGCTTCTGGCAGACGCGCCGCATATCATCGATCATCTGTGTGATGATTGCCGCGAGCATTTCGCTGATGTGCGCGCCCTGTTGGAAGCACTGGGTCAATCGTATGCGATCAATTTTCGGCTGGTGCGGGGTATCGACTACTATACCAAGACCGTTTTTGAGGTGTGGCAGGAAGGCATTGGGGCGCAGGCGGCTTTGTTAGGCGGCGGCCGTTATGATGGTTTGGCCGAGGATATCGGTGGGCCGTCCACGCCAAGCGTCGGCTTTGGCGCCGGTATCGAGCGCGTCATCCTGGGCATGAGAGAGCAGGGGTTAGAGCCGCCACCGTTCGAGCCATTGCCGGTGCTGGTGGCGCACTTTGGCGGCGCCACGAAGCCGGCGGCGGTGAAGCTGGCTTTCGAGTTGCGTCAGGCCGGCATCGGCACGCGGCTGGCCTTCTCCCGTCGCGGCCGCAGCATGAAAAGCCAGATGCGCGAGGCCAATCATCATGGCGCCCGTTACGTGCTGATCGTCGGCGACGATGAGCTGGCCAAGGGCGAGGTGACGGTGAGGCCGCTGGCCGATGGCGAGGAACAGATGCGCGTGTCGATGGGGCAAGTGACCGCATGGCTGGAAGCGCGGCTATAGGGAATAGACGGACATCGATGGGCGGCCGTCGATGGCTCGTAGAGTAAACGAACTCCCCCCAATGAACCCCGTTGGTATCATCATACAACCACGGATTCCCGAATCCGCACCATTGGCTGAAAAGGTGCGCGATTGGCTGGTGGCACGCGACATCGACGTGTGGATGGCCGCGCCCGAAGACGACGAGGATATTGACGGGCGGCTGGCGAGCACGTCACTGGTCGTCGTGTTGGGCGGCGATGGTTCGACGTTACGCGCGGCCCGCTGGACGGTTCCCTACGGCGTGCCCATCTTCGTCATCAACGTCGGCCGTGTGGGCTTTCTAAGCGAGGCGACGCCGGATGATTGGCCGGAGAAGCTGGAGCGAGTTCTGAACGGGCGGTTCTGGATCGAGAGACGCCTGATGCTTCATGCCGAATTGTGGCGTGATGGACAGATGGTGGCGCCGTTCTCGGCGCTCAATGAGGTGGTCATCGGTCGCGGGGCACAGGCGCGCGTGATTCACCTGCATCTGCGGGTGGATGGCGACCTGGTGACGACCTACATCGCCGACGCCCTGATCGTGTCCACGCCAACCGGCTCGACGGCTTATTCCATGGCCGCCGGCGGGCCGCTCATGCCGCCGCAGTTGCAGAACCTGGTCATCGTGCCCGTGGCCGCGCACCTGAGCCTGAACCGCTCGCTGGTGCTGCATGAAAACGCGCGGATCGCCATACAGGTCGAAATGGGGCACGAAGCGTTCCTGACGGCCGACGGCCAGAAGAGTACGCCGGTGATGGATGGCGATGAGGTGATCATCACTCGGGACGAGCGCACGTGCAGCTTCGCTCGAGTGGAAAGCCCTGGCTACTTCTACCGTCGCCTGATGGGGCGTCTGGGGTTCAGTTGGCCGCATTTGAATATCGGGCCGGCTCGCGACAGTCGTCCCTAAACATGACGCGCTGGACTAAAGCCTGAAATCAGTGATCTATGCTGAATACCAATCCGTGAATCGGCGACATCGTTGAGAACAAAAGAATGGCATATATTGATCCGAGAATTCGTACCCTGTTGACGCAAGCCAACCGAAACGCGGAAAATGGCAAGAACGCCGCGGCCGAGTCGATCTACCGGCAGATTCTGGCCGAGGCCCCTGACACGGCCGATGCCTGGCTGGGGCTGGCCGGAGTGGTGGCCGACCCGACCGAGAAGCACACGGCCTATGAGCGCTCGCTGGAGCTGGCCCCCGACTCCCTGATGGCAATCGCCGGGCTGGCGATTCTCGACGGCCGCCCCGTTCCGCCCGAGGTGGAAGCCGCGCTTGCCGCGGCCGAACTGGAAAAGCAGCCGCCTCAGCCCGAACCGCCGACTTTCGTGGAGGCAGTCGAAGAATCGGCCAACCCGCACGAGGATGAGGCGGCGTATCAGCTGACCTGCTATCGCCACCCCGATCGGGCCACGTCCTTGCGCTGCTACAATTGCGAGCGGCCGATCTGCATCAGCTGCGCCAACAAGACGCCGGTCGGCTATATCTGCCCCGAATGCCGGCGCGAGGCCGAAGATGCCTTCTTCAACAGCCGGCCGCTCGATTACCTGATCGCCGTGATGGTGTCCCTGCCTATCAGCCTGCTGGCGGGATACCTCCTCGTAAACTTTTTCCGAGGCGGCTTCCTGTTTTTCATTCTGATCTTCTTCTTTGGCGGGGCGATCGGCAGTTTTATCGGGCGCATCACCAAGCGGGCTATCGGTGGGCGGCGTGGCCGCTATCTGCCGGGTCTGGTGGTGGCGATGATGATCCTGGGCGTGGCTATCCCCGCCTTGCCGCTAATACTGGCCGTTCTGACCGGCAATATCGGCGGGTTGCTGTCGCTTCTGGGGCCGGGCATCTATCTTTTCATCGCCGGCGGTGCGGCTTATTGGCAAATGCGCTAATATCGGAAACGCTATGCTTTCGGAATTGTACATCCGCAATTTCGCCATCATCGAAGACCTGCGTCTCCATCTCGACCCCGGTTTCAACGTTCTGACCGGCGAGACGGGGGCCGGTAAATCCATCATCCTCGATGCCGTCATGCTGGTGTTGGGCGGCCGGGCTGATACCACGGCCGTGCGCGCCGGCAGTGATGAGGCCTATGTCGAAGCTACCTTCCGGCTTGATTCGACACTGCGCGAAATATTGCATCCCATTCTGGAAGCCGAAGGGCTGGACGAGCCGGACGGATCATCCGGCGACGACGGCGAATACATCGTGCTGGCCCGCGAAGCCCGCGCCAACGGCCGCAATATCTGCCGGGTGAACGGTCGCGCGGTCAGCCTCTCGATCTTGCGGCAGGTGGCCGACCCGCTCATCGATATTCACGGCCAGGGGGAGCATCTGTCCTTGCTGAAGCCGCGCGCCCACCTGCCGTTGCTCGACGCCTTTGGCGGTCTCGAGGCCCAGCGGCGCGAGCTGGCGACCGAAGTTCAGGGCCTCCACACCATCCGGCGCGAACTGGCCGAATTGAACCGTAGCCGCCGCGACATGGCCCAGCGATTGGAGATGCTGCGTTTCAAGGTCGAGGAGATCACGGCCGCCGCGTTGCGACCGGACGAGGAAGATACTCTGCGGATTGAGCGCGTGAGACTGGCTAACGCCGAGCAGTTGGGTCGCTTCGCCGGGGAGGCCGTCGATTTGTTGCTGGCCGCCGACGAGGAGCGGCCGTCTGTCGTCGACTTGCTGGGCCGCGTGGAGCACGCCATGGCTCAATTGGCCAAGCTCGACGAAACCCGGCAAGAGTCGCTGGCCGCTTTGCAGGGGTTGAATTTCCAACTCAGTGAGACGGCCGCGGAACTGCGCGATTACCTCGATTCCCTGGAGTATGACCAGCAGAGGCTCAATGGCGTTGAGGCGCGGCTGGAGCTTGTCAGCGATCTCAAGCGCAAGTATGGCGAAGCTGGAATCGCCGGCCTGTTGGCGGCCGCGGAACGGGCCGAGGCCGAGATGAAGACGCTGGAAAACAGCGAGGTGCGCACGGCCGAACTCGAATCCGAGCAGGAGACTTACCTGCGGAAGATCGGCCGGATGGCGGCCTCCCTGTCGGAAAAGCGACGGGCGGCAGCCGGGCAACTGTCGGCGGCCGTCGAATTGCACCTGGCCGACCTCAAGATGGAAGGCGCGCTATTCGGCGTCGAATTCCAGACCCAACCCGACACCAATGGCTGCTATGTGACCATCGGCGGCGACGAGCAACGGCTTGCGTTTGACCAGGCCGGCATTGATCAGGCGGAGTTTCTCATCTCGGCCAACCCCGGAGAGCCGCTCAAGCCGATGGCGCGAGTGGCCAGTGGTGGCGAGACGGCGCGTCTGATGCTGGCCCTGAAGACGGCGCTGGCTCAGGTCGACCGCGCTCCGACGTTGATCTTCGACGAGATCGACCAGGGCATCGGCGGCCGCGTGGGCGATATCGTCGGCCGAAAGTTATGGAGCCTGGCGGCCGAGGCCAATCATCAGGTCGTGGTCGTCACCCATTTACCGCAGTTGGCGGGCTATGGTGACGCCCATTTCCACGTGAGCAAGGCTGTGGCTGATGGTCGCACGACGACCCATGTGGCCAGTCTGGACCGAAGCGGCCGCATTCGCGAGTTAGCTGCCATGCTGGGCACGCAGGGCGACACGGCGATCAGCGGCGCGGAATCCATCCTGCGGCATGTTGAGCAGGTCAAGGCCGCCTTGCCGGTGGAAGAATATTAAGTTATGTCGACTCAACGCGTGCGCACGCTTTTCACCGTCATTCAGGTGATCGCCGACTTTCTGCTGATCGGCATCGCCTTTGTGTTGGCCTATCAGCTACGCGTAACCTATGAATGGCCCGATCCGTTGGCGAACCAATTGCCGCTGGTCGATTATTGGTCCATGTTTCTGGCGCAGGCTTTCAGCATCGTCGGTGTATTGTTCCTCAACCGGCAATATTACGTGCCGCGTGCCGTTTCACGCATTGACCAGACACTCTACGTCTTTATCAGCGTCTCCATAGGCATCCTGCTGGCCGTCGCTCTGACGACCATCTTCTTGCGCACCAATCGGGCCATCGCCGATTATCCGCGCACGATGCTCGTCTATAACTGGATTTTGACCGTCATCCTGTTGATCCTCGGCCGCCTCGTCGTCAACGGGGTGCGCAAGTGGTTGCAGGACCGTGGCATCGGCAAGGACCGGGTTATTCTCGTCGGCACGGGCGACACCGCGC
Organism: Promineifilum sp.; assembly: GCA_018058545.1. Lineage (GTDB taxonomy): Bacteria > Chloroflexota > Anaerolineae > Promineifilales > Promineifilaceae > Promineifilum. The sequence continues at coordinate 18,416 of JAGOZU010000048.1, forward strand.
GGATGATCCTGCAACGCATCGTCTGGTCGCCCGATCTGGGCTACGACCTGGTGGGCATCATCAACGACAATGGCGACGAGAGTGAGATCCTCGGCGTGCCCATCCTCGGCCGCCCGGAAGATCTGCCGGACCTAATCACCCAACATCGGCTGGATGAGGTTATCGTGGCTATCCCCGAAAAGGGGCATCGCGAGACGCTGCACGTCATCTCCTATTGCGAGCGCGGCCGCGTCACCATCAAGGTATTCCCCGACCTGTTCCAGTACATCACCACCACCGCGGGCATCGAAGACCTGGGCGGGCTGCCGCTGCTGTCGGTGCGCGATTACGCCTTGCGCGGATATCTGCTGACGATGAAGCGACTGATCGATTTCCTGGGATCGGCCGTCGGACTGGTCGCACTCTCCCCGCTGATGTTCCTGACGGCGCTGGCGATCAAAGTGGAGTCGCCCGGTCCGGTCTTCTTTGTTCAGCCGCGCATGGGTCTGGACGGCCGCGAGTTTATGATGATCAAGTTTCGCTCCATGCGCACCGATGCCGAGAAAGACGGCCCGGGCTGGACGGTGAAAGATGATCCCCGGCAGACCCGGCTGGGCACGTTGTTGCGCCGCCTGGAGGTTGACGAGCTGCCCAACCTTATCAATGTGCTGCTGGGCGAGATGAGCCTGGTCGGCCCACGGCCGGAGCAAGCCTATTATGTGGAGCAGTTCCGCCAATACGTGCCGCGCTACATGGACCGCCATCGCGAGAAGGGTGGCATGACCGGCTGGGCGCAAGTCAACGGCTTGCGCGGCGACAGTTCCATCAACGAGCGCACCAAATACGACTTGTGGTACTCGGAAAACTGGTCCATTCTTCTCGATACCAAAATCCTCTTGCGCACCCTCTGGCAAATCGTTTCTCCCCGGAAAAAAGACGAGCCTCGCTACTGATTTACGCCCTTCGTCGAACTGAATCTAACGCGGTTCTAATTGACCCCAAACCGCCGGCATGTTATGATCAATCCGGCGCATTTGGCACTCGTTATACATGAGTGCTAATTACGCAATAAAGAATCGAGCAGGGTGAGAAGGCCGGGTATAGTCATGTTGAGGACTAGTCACCCGGTCGATGATTGCATTGTGGACGAGATTGAATTTCAGACGCTGACAGAACGTCAGGAACGAGTGCTGGCGATGGTTGTTCGCCATTATATTGAGACGGGACGGCCGGTCGGCTCCAAGACGCTGGTCGGCGATTTCGGTCTCGATTATAGCTCGGCCACGGTGCGCAACGATTTCGTCGCCCTGGGGGAGATGGGCTATCTCGCCCAGCTTCACACGTCGGCCGGCCGCATTCCCACCGAACGTGGCTATCGCTACTTCGTCCAGAAGCTGCTGGGCGAGTTTCATTTGCCGCTGCATGAGCGACAGATGATCCGCCACCAGTTCCATCAGGCTCGCCTGGAGCTGGATCAATGGATGCGCCTGTCGGCCGCCATTTTGGCCCGCACATCCGGCAGCGCCAGCTTCGTCACCGCCCCACAGGCCCGCGCCAATCGCTTCAAGCACATGCAACTGATCGCTACCCAGGGCCGACTGGTCCTCATGGTGATCGTGCTGTTCGGTGGAGAGGTGAAACAGCAGATGCTCACGCTGGCCGAGCCGCTGCCCCAGGTTCGTTTGAGCGCGGCGGCCGAGCGACTCAACGCACTGTTTCCTGAAATGGATTCCGATGAAATCGCCGCGCGCGCATCGGGCAGCTTTCTGGACACGCTGGAAAGCGAAATCGCCAGGCTGGTTGTCGACGCGCTGCATCGGGCCGACCACCGGCCGATCAGCGATATCTATCGCGACGGTCTGGTGAATATCCTCGATGACGAAGGCACGCGCCACGCCGTGCGGTTGCTGGAAGAGCGCACGTTGCTGGCCTCGGTGCTGTCGGAGACGAAAGCCCAGCGGGGCGACGGGGTCCAGGTGGTTATCGGCGGGGACGGCCGTTGGGAGGAACTCAGGGATTGCACCATGATTCTCTCCCGCTATGGCGTCACCGAGAGCTTTTCCGGCACGCTGGCCGTCGTCGGCCCCACGCGCATGCCCTACGATCGCAATGTCGCCGCCGTACGCTACGTTGCCGATCTGATGAGCGGCTTTGTATATGAATACTTTGTACAGGATTTGAACCCGGTTGCGCGACATGATGCTCGCGGCAATATCCTGGATCAAATTGAGGTAGATGAGAGTGACAATTACCAACGATGAACAAGTATGGGGTGATCCGGCCCAGGCCGGCGCGGCTGTAGATGCCGTGGCGGAGGATGCTCCCGAGACTGAACTTAACCTGGAAGAAGAACTGGCGGCCGCGCAGGCTGAGGCTGCGCGTAATCTGGACGGCTGGCAACGCACGCAAGCTGAATTCGCCAACGCGCGCAAGCGATTCGATCGCCAGCGCGGCGAGACTTACGTGAATGCCACGGCCGAAACCGTCGCCAAACTATTGCCGTTAATCGACGATTTCGAGCGCGCTCTGGACTCCGTGCCCGGTGAAGACAAGAATGATCCCTGGGTCGCGGGCGTGGCTTTGGTCTATCGCAAGATGCTATCCGTGCTGGAAGAGATGAACGTGCAGATCATCCCGGCCGTCGGCGAGCCGTTTGACCCCAATCTGCACGAAGCGCTATCGCAAGAGCCGTCGGATGAACATGACAGCGGCATCATCGTCAGTGAATTGAGACGCGGCTATCGGCTGGGCGATCGGGTGATTCGACCTTCGCTCGTCACCGTCGCTCCCTAAGAAGCAATTAGTATTGAAAGAGGTCTGAATCAATGGCAACGATAATTGGTATTGACTTGGGCACAACGAACTCCGTTGTCGCCGTGATGGAGGGTGGAGAACCCGTCGTTATTCCCAGCTCGGAAGGCAGCCGGCTGTTTCCGTCTGTTGTGGCCGTGAATCCCAAAACGGGCGAGCGCCTGGTGGGTCAGGTGGCCAAGCGGCAAGCGGTCATCAATCCGCAGAATACGATCTATTCGGTCAAGCGGTTCATGGGGCGGAAATTTGACGATCCTGAAGTGCAACGCGCCCTGACCTACGTGCCCTATGAGGTGAAGCAGGCGTCCAATGGCGACGTTCGCGTGGTCATGAACGGCCGCGAGTATTCACCCCCGGAAGTATCGGCCATGATCTTGCAGAAGATCAAGACCGACGCCGAGGCCTATTTGGGCCAGACCGTCACTCAGGCGGTCATCACCGTGCCGGCTTACTTCAATGACAGCCAGCGCCAGGCCACCAAGGACGCGGGCAAGATCGCCGGTCTGGAAGTGATGCGCATCGTCAATGAGCCGACCGCTTCCTCATTGGCCTACGGACTGGGCAGCAAGAAGGACGAGATCATCGCCGTCTATGATTTGGGCGGCGGCACGTTTGACATCTCCATCCTCGAGGTGGGCGATGGCGTCTTCGAGGTGAAATCGACCAATGGCGACACCTTCCTGGGTGGCGACGATTTCGACCAGCGCATCATCGACTGGGCGGCCGGTCAATTCAAGATGGAAGAGGGCATCGACCTGCGCAACGACAAGCAAGCCCTGCAGCGACTGCGTGAGGCGGCCGAAAAGGCCAAGGTCGAGCTTTCCACGACCATGCAATCCGAGTTGAACCTGCCCTTCATCACCGCCGATGCCACCGGGCCCAAGCACATGAACCTGACGCTGACCCGCGCCAAGCTGGAGCAGCTTACCGAGGACCTGGTGCAGCGGTCGATTGAGCCGTGCCGCAAGGCGTTGAAAGACGCCGGTCTGGCGGTGGGCGATATCACCGAAGTCATCCTGGTCGGTGGTATGACCCGCATGCCCGCGATCCAGGAGGCCGTGCGCAAGTTCTTCAACAGGGACCCCCACAAGGGAGTCAATCCCGATGAGGTCGTGGCGCTGGGCGCGGCCATTCAGGCCGGCGTGTTGGGCGGCGAGGTTAAGGAAGTGGTCTTGCTCGACGTGACCCCGCTGACGCTGGGCATTGAGACGCTGGGCGGCATCGCCACGCCGCTGATTGAGCGCAATACCACCATCCCGACCAAGAAGAGCCAGATCTTCTCGACCGCGGGCGACAGCCAGACACAGGTGGAGATCCATGTTGTGCAAGGCGAGCGGCCGATGGCGGGCGACAACAAGAGCCTGGGGCGTTTTATCCTCGACGGGTTGCCACCCGCGCCGCGAGGCGTGCCGCAGATCGAAGTGTCGTTTGACATCGACGCCAACGGCATCCTGAACGTCAGCGCGCGCGACAAGGCCACCAACCGGCAACAGGCGATGCAGATCATCCCGTCCAGCGGCCTGGCCAAGGACGAGATCGACCGCATGATGCGCGACGCCGAAAGCCATGCCGCCGAAGATGTTCGGCGCAAGGAAGAGATCGAGGCGCGCAACGTGGCTGATTCGACGGTTTACGGGGCAGAGAAGTTTCTGGCCGATAATGGCGACAAGATCCCCGAATCGAACAAGGCGGACGTGCAGGCCCGGATCGATGAGGTGAAGACGGCCCTCGGCAATAACGACCCGGCCGCCATGCAGCAGGCTGCCCAGCGACTGGAGCAGGCCTTGCAGCAAGCGGGTTCGGCCATGTACCAGGCCGGGGCAACCGGTCCCCAGGACAATGGTTCCTCCGACGGTGGGCCGTCCGGCAATGGCGGCGCCGACGAGGATGTTGTCGAGGGCGAATTTAGCGACGCCAATTAATGATTAACAAATTGGATCAGGCCGCGAGCGCTAACCGCTCGTGGCCTGATCCGGTGTGAACTATGGCATCAAAGCGCGATTACTACGAAGTCCTGGGTGTCTCCCGGACCGTGACCAAAGAGGAACTGAAGAAGCAGTATCGCGGTCTGGCCCGCCAGTATCACCCTGACGTCAACAATGAGCCTGACGCTAATGAGCGATTCAAGGAGATCAGCGAGGCCTACGAGGTATTGTCGGATGACGACAAGCGGTCGGCCTATGATCGCTTCGGGCACGCGGGCGTCGGCAATGGCGGCTTCTCGGGGTTTGACCAGCAGGGCTTTGGCGGGTTTGCCGACATCTTCGAGGAGTTTTTTGGCTCATTTGGAGGCGCTGCAACCGGCCGTCGCCGTCGCCAGGGTCCGCGTCGTGGGTCGGATCTGCGTTACGACCTGACGATCACCTTCGAAGAAGCGGTATTCGGGGCCGAGCGCGATATCGAGTACCGGCGCGCGGAGACATGTTCGATCTGTAATGGCAGCGGAGCCGAACCGGGCACGCGGCCGATCACCTGCACCACCTGTAACGGCTCGGGCGAAGTGCGCCGCGTGCAACAATCGATATTAGGGCAGTTCGTCAATGTCACCACCTGCAGCACATGCAATGGAACCGGCGAGCTGATTCCTCACCTGTGCCATGAGTGCAACGGCCGCAAGATCGTCGAACGTACTGTGACCAAGAAGGTCAAGATCCCGCCGGGCGTGGACAGCGACACCCAAATCCGGTTGACAAACGAAGGCGGGGCCGGCCTCGATGGCGGGTCTCCCGGCAATCTCTTCGTCGTCCTTACCGTCACGCCGCATGACTTTTTCCAGCGGCGAGGCGACGACATCGTGCTCGACCTGCAGATCAATATATCGCAGGCGGCTTTGGGCGATGAGATCACTGTGCCCAGCGTGGACGGTGAGACGAAATTGCAGATACCCGCGGGGACGCAATCGGGCCGGGTGTTTCGCATGCGCGGGCTGGGCGTGCCCAAGCTGGATCGCACCGGCCGCAGCGCCAACGTCGGCCGTGGCGATCAGCTGGTGATCATCAACGTCGCCATTCCCAGGAACCTGACGGACGAGCAGGAGGCCCTGTTCAAGGAGTTGTCTCGCACGCTCGGCCGCGAGGTTGTGCCCCAACGGGGCAAGGGTATCCTGGGCCAATTGAAGGATGCGTTAGGCGAACTTTTCGGATGATTCCATGTATTGGCTGGAAATAAGCGTGCGAACCGATGGTGAAGGAGCCGAGGCCGTAGCGGAGGTGCTGCGGCCTTTTGCATATCAGGAGAGCGTGGTCTTGCAGCAGCTCGGCGATGAATCGACGGCCGATCCCGATGCGCTGGAGCCATACGTGACGGTGCTCATCTACGTGCCCGAGGACCAGGACACGCCCGAGCTGCGACGCAGGATCGAGGAGATCCTCTACCACCTTGGCCGCCTCTATCCCATCCCCGAGCCGGTCTTCCGGGAACTGGCGGATGAGGATTGGGCCAACGCCTGGAAAGCCCACTACAGCCCCTTTCGTGTCGGCCGGCGACTTAAAATCTGGCCGGCCTGGTTGCCGCGAGAATCGGATGAAGACGCCCAACCGGACGACATCATCCTGATACTCGACCCGGGGATGGCTTTCGGCACCGGGCTGCATCCGACAACCCAGGGCTGTTTGCGCGCGCTGGAGACGCTTGTCGTTCCGGGGTCAAGTGTGCTCGATGCGGGCACGGGATCGGGTATCCTGTCGGTGGCCGCCGCCAAGCTGGGCGCGGCCGTCATCGATGCCTTCGATACCGATGAGCTGGCCGTTCGTGCCACCATCGATAACGCCGCCCAGAACGACGTCGTACCGTCGATTCATGTATGGCGGGGGGAACTGGATGGCGTGCGCCATGAGACGACCCGTGAGACGTGGGATGTGGTTGTGGCCAACATTCTGGCTCCGGTCATCATTCAATTGTTGAACGAGAAAGGGTTGTTGTCCTATGTCGCGGCCGATGGGCAACTCGTGTTAAGCGGAATCATCCTGGAGCAGGGGCCGGACGTGGAAGCGGCGCTTATCGCCGCCGGGGGCAGGGTGCAGGATACCATTGTTTCCGGCGACTGGATAACCTTCATAGCCGGCCACCGTTGATCGGGCGGCCGGCTGTCGGGTCATTGATCGCCGGGTGATAGTCATCCGGCAGGTGTCTTCGAGGTTAGGCTTCGGCGGCTTGCACGTTACGGCGGTAACGATAGGTGATGCGGCCGCGTTCCAGGTCATAGGGTGTCATCTCCACCCGAACCCGGTCACCCAGCAAAATGCGGATGTAATGCTTGCGCATGCGGCCGGACAGGTAGGACAAAACCCGATGTCCGTTGTCCAACTCGACCATAAACTGCGTGTTCGGCAAAAGCTCGATTACCGTGCCTTCGACCTCTAATTTGTCTTCCTTCTTGGCCATATACTCCTGCGTTGTCTTAATCTAAGGGGGCGGCCGCGGCTTCGCCCAAATCACTATCCGCGATTGTTTCCGATATCTCGGCCGTCAACTCATCGACGGCCGCTTCGCTTTCATCGACAGCGTCCTCAATCTCCTCGACGATTTCGTCGGCAACTTCGGCTTCGCTCGTCGCTGCTTCGATTATTTCCTCAGCCGTTTCCACACTTTCGACGGTCGCCTCTTCAGCCTCACTGACGGCCGTACCGTTGTCTTCTATCGCCGCTTCGGCTTCGTCCACGGCCGGCTCGCTCTCGGCGGCCTGGGCTCCCGGTGACCGGTCTTCCGGTGACCGGTCTTCCGGTGCCACGTCCTTGCTGGAGGAGCCGCGCACCGCTTCGGCCGCTTCTTCCTCTTCGAGACGCAGGGCCTCAGCCAGTTCCTTCTGAGCCATCCATTCGATCTGTTCCGTCGGCGTCACCGCTTTCAGGCTCAGGCCGATACGCTGGCGCTTCTGGTCGATGCTGACGACGCGCAGCAGATGGTTTTCGCCTTCCGCCACGACGGCGTGCGGATTCTCGACCGGATTGCGCGACAATTGGGAAACGTGGAGCAGACCTTCGACGCCCGGCTCGATTTCGGCAAAGGCGCCGTAATCGAGGATGCGGGTGATCTTGCCCTCAACCAATTGGTTCTGGGTATACCGTTGGGCGACAGTGTCCCACGGATTGGGCAGCAGCTTCTTGCGGCTCAGGCTGATTCGGCCCGACTCCTGATCGACGCCCAAAACGTAGACCTCGATCTCGTCGCCCAGCTTGACGACCTCGCGGGGATGGTCGATGCGGTGCCAGGAAAGCTCGGAGATGTGCACCAATCCATCGGCCCCGCCCAAATCGACGAACGCGCCGAAATCCCGCAGGCCACTGACGCGGCCGGTGCGAATCTCGCCCGGCTGCAAAATCTCCATCAGTTCGCCGCGCTTCTTGTCTTCCCATTCCTTCTGCGCTTCGCGCTGTGACATCACCAGGCGATGACGGTGGCGGTCGACCTCGATGATCTTGACGCCGATCGTCTCGCCGCGCAGGCGAGCCAGCCGTTGCTGGCGGCGACGCTCGCCCATGCCGGGCGTCACCTCGCTCAGGTGCGAGATGGGCACAAACCCGCGAATGCGGCCGTAGGGGACGATGACGCCGCCCTTGTTGTAGCCGATTACTTCGCCCTCAAATATCTCCCCGCTGGCCAGAAGCGCTTCCGCCTGGAGCCAGTCATGATTGAGGCGAGCCAGATGGATCGAAACAATCAGCTCTTCGGGGTTTTCGGTCTGGACGACGTAAACGGGTACTTCATCGTTTATCTTCAGCTCCTCGCGTTCGCCGGGTTCCAGCTTGGCGAGGTCGGACTGGGGTACGATGCCATCGCGTTTCAATCCCAGATCGATGATAAGGCCTTGCTGTGTGTTGGCCACGATCACGCCCGTGCGGATATCTCCGTTTTGGGGCATATCATAGTCGTGTTGATCCAACAGATCTTCGAGGGAATTCATCGATTCTTCAGTCA
>JAGOZU010000007.1 GCA_018058545.1 Promineifilum sp.
CAGGGGGGCAGGGGGGCAAGTCGCTCTCCCCGTCTCCTCTGCTCCTCTGCTCCTCTGCTCCTTATCTCCTCTGCACCTCATCTCCTCATCTCCTCTGCTCCTCTTAGCGTGCGTCCTTCAACGCCTCGAGCGCTCCCAATCGACCTGGCGCGCCCATGATGCCGCCACCGGGATGGGTGCCGGAGCCGCACTGGTAATAGCCCTTGATGGGCGTGCGATACTTGGCGTAACCGGCGGCCGGTCGCAGGAAGAAGAGCTGCGACAGGTTAAGCTCGCCGTGAAAGATGTTGCCCTGGGAGATGCCGGTTATTCGCTCCACATCGACCGGCGTCAGCACCTGCCGGTGGAGGATGACGTCCTTGATGTCGGGGAAAGCCGTCTCCAGCACGTTGACGACGGCATCGCCGAACGCCTCGCGCTTCTCGTCCGTCCATTCGCCGTCGACCAGTTTGTAGGGCGCGTACTGCACGAAGCAGGACATGACGTGCTTGCCGGGCGGGGCCATATCGGGGTCGATCATCGACGGGATGATGACGTCCATGTAGGGACGACGCGAAAAATTACCGTACTTGGCGTCGTCGTAGGCCCGCTCGATGGTGTCGAGATCGGGACTCATGGAGATGGCTCCGGCCAGATGGCGGCCGGGGCCGGGACGACAAGCCAGTTCGGGCAGACGATCCAGGGCCAGATTGACCTTGCCTGATGAGCCGAGCGTCTGGAAACGGCGCACGGCTCCCACCAGATCATCGGGCAGCTGGTTTGGCTCGACGAGGTTGAGGAAGGTTTGCTTCGGGTCGAGGCTGGACAGCACCAGCGGGGCATGGATTTCGTCGCCGTTTTCCAGCACGACGCCCGACGTGCGGCCGTTCTTGACCAGCACCTTGGCTACGCCGGTATTGCAACGGATCTCGGCTCCCTGTGCTTCGGCCGCGCGAGCCAGCGTTTGCGCCAGCCCGCCCGTGCCGCCCTTGTGGAAGCCCCAGGCGCGATAGGCGCCGTCGATCTCGCCCATGTAGTGGTGCAGCAGGACGTAGGCCGTGCCCGGTGAGCGCGGGCCGAGGAAGGTGCCGATGATGCCGCTGGCCGAGAGCGTGGCCTTGAGCGGCTCCGACTCGAACCATTGCTCGACGAAATCGGCCGCGCTCATGGTCATCAGCTTGGCCAGGACGTATAGCTGGTCCTGGCTCAGGCCCAGGAAGTGCCGCGCCATGTCGACCAGCCCCATCATGTCCTTGGGATTGAACGTGGTCGGGTCGGGCGGGATGACGCCGAGGATGTAGCGCACGGCCTTGGCCATGAAGTACATGTAGCGGGCGTACTCGTCGTAGGCGTCGGCGTCGCGCTGGGAGAAGCGGGCGATGTTGCGCAATGTCTGATAATGGTCGCCGTCGCGATAGAGATAATCGCGGCCGTCCAGCGTGGGCGTCAGGGTGCTTTCCAGGGGCAGGATCGTCAGGCCGTGGGCCGGCAGGTTGAGATCGCGGATGATCTCCGGCCGGAAGAGGCTGACGACATAGGAGAAGACGGTGAATTTAAAGCCGGGGAAGATCTCCTCGGTGACGGATGCGCCACCCACCAGATAGCGCTTTTCCAGGACCAGTGTCTTTTTGCCGGCGCGGGCCAGGTAGGCGGCGGCCACAAGCCCGTTGTGCCCGCCGCCTATGACGATGGCGTCGTAGTGAGTATTCATTAGTTAATCATTTCTCCAATTGGGTGCAGGGGAGCAGGGGTGCAGAGGTGCAGGGGAGCAGGGGTGCAGAGGAGCAGAGGCGCAGGGGAGAGAGCGGGATTGGATCGTCATGTGATTACTTCTTGCTTCTCTGGAGTATCCAGGGTTCGGGTTTGGTGATCATATGGACCAGTTTGCCGAGGATGTGGTCATAAGACGTGTATAAATCTCGTCCCTGATCCCGGTCAATATAGCCACACTTGACGGCGAATTCCAACCATGCCTGAGTCTCGGCCGCTTCTGCTTCCGAATGACTGAGCGCCAGCACAAACGCGGCCTCATAGCGACGCTTTCGCCATGCTTCAGCCAGATTGGCGCAAACAGACCGGGATGAACGACGTATCTGATCGGTCAGCGAATATCGTTCCTCTGATGGGAATGCCTTGCTTAATTCGAATATTTTCATCGCCGTCTCAAAGGCTATCTTGTAAACATCCAGCTCGTAGTGGTTCCGTATAACCTCTTTGTCCGTCGTCATCACCTCTTCTCCTCTGCTCCCCTGCTCCTCCGCTCCTCACGCTTTCTTCCTCGGCGGATCGAAGAACGGGGTCGGCACAATCGTCGCCGGACACAGCTTGCGCTTGAATTCGACGGTCACTTCTACATCGACCCTATCGCCGATGCGGGCGTGGGGATTGAGCAATGTGCCGATGCCGACGTACTGCTTCAGGATGGGCGCGAAAGTGTGGCTGGTGATCTGGCCGATGTGATGCCCCTTGTTGCCCGACTCATAGACCGGCACGGCCGATCGCGAGGCGCGTCCGGCTACATGCGGCGGCAAGTCCTCCTCGGCGAATAGCTGCTCCAGCGCGGCCCAGTCATACTGCACGCCGACGAAGCCCCAGGTGGAGCCTTTCGCGCGCTCCTGCGCCAGCGCGTGGCGGCCGATGAAATCCCCCTTGCGTGGCGAGACAGCCCAGCCCAGCCCGATCTCATAGGGCGATGACTTCTGGCTTTCGATGATGGCGTGCTGGCTGGAGATGTAGTCCACGGCGATCATGATTAGCCCGGCCTCGATTCGGGCGATGTCCAGGGCGATGATCCCCGCCGGCAGGATGCCGTGGCCCGTCCCGCGCTCCATCAGGCGATCCCACAGGCTCTCGGCATAATCCGGCCGCACCCAGAGTTCATAGCCCAGATCGCCCGTATAGCCGGTGCGGGTGATGGTGATGGGGAAATCGTCGACGGTGCCGTGGGCGAGATGGAAGTAGGGCAATTTGGCGAAATCGATGCCGCTGACGACCTCTTGCAGGATGGCCCGACTGCGCGGCCCCTGGATGGCCAGCGCCGCCAGATCGTCGCTGACGTTGACGACCTGGGCGTTGAGACCATAGCCGACGTCCTGGAACCAGCGGCCGCTGGGATCGGCCGAGGTGATACGGAAGTGGTTGGTGTCCAGCCTCGACACGGTGCCGTCGTCGATGACCTTGCCGTGGGCGTCGCACCAGGGAGTGTAATAGACCTGGCCGATTTTCTGTTTGGTGACATCGCGGGTGATGACCCGGTCGACGAGGCGGGCGGCGTCGGGGCCGGTGACCTCATACTTGAACAGGGGGGTGACGTCGATCAGCGCCGCGCTGTTGCGAATGGCGTAATATTCCCGGTCATGGGACATCTCGTAGATGCCCGCCGCCAGGTAGCCGGACCAGTTTCGCCATTCATAACTATCACAGGCGGCCGACGTCCGGGTGTGGAACGGGGTCGGTAGGGGCATAAGCTCTCCTTAAGATAATTTAGCCGCGGATGTTGCGGTTAGCAGATTCAGGAAACAGGCAGTCTATTTATCCTCTGTAGCCCAGCTTGTGTGAGACGCGCCCGGCGGCCTCGCGCACCAGTTCGCCGATTCGGAGCACGCGCTCCTCGGTCATTCGCGTCAATGTGCCGCCCAGGCTAATGGCGGCGACCGGGCGGCCGTTGGCATCCAGCAGCGGCGCTCCGACGGCCAGGAAGCCCATCTCTAGTTCCTCGGCGACGACGGCGTACCCCTGCCGGCGAATCTCGGCCAGACGCTCCCGCAGGCGTCGGGGCGTGAGGGGCGGCCCCTGCTTCGTTCGCTCCGTCAGGGACGGCAACGACCGGGGCAGGGCGGCGTCCAGTTCCCCGGGCGGCAGCCAGGCCAGAATGGCCTTGCCGGTTGAGGTGGCATAGACCGGCCAGCGGCTGCCGATGTGCTGGTTGCCGCTGGTGACATATTCACCGGGGATCTCCTCGATGATGACCATCTCGCCGCCCAGCATGATCTCCAGGGTTGCCGTCTCGCCCGTCTGCAACGCCAGCGCTTCCAGTTCGGGCAGGGCGACGGCCCGCACCGAGTTGGCCCGCGCAGCCCTCGCGCCCAGGACGATTAGCCCCGAACCCAGTCGGTAGGTGTCGCCAGAGGGGTCGCGCACCACGTATTCGGCGCTCTCCAGAGCCGTCAGCAGGCGATAGGCCGTCGTCCGGTTTAGCCCGGTCACCTCGGCCAGCTCGCTGACGTTCCAGGACGGCCGCTCGTCGGTGAAGGCCTCCAGCATGGTCACGGCACGCCGAATGGATTGCGTGCCGGCCATCGGCTCGGCGACCTGGCTGGGGGATTGGTTCGGAGTCATCGGGCAAACCGCCGTTTGCGTCGCCGGTCATCGCCGGACGATTCGGTGGGCCGGGCGGGCGCGGGCACCATCGGCAGCGGCGCGACCTCGCTCATGCCGGCGATGATGATCTGCTGCATCTCATTGACGATCAGCGGGTCGGTTTCCAACGGTTCGTAGGCCGCCAGCCGCCGCTCGACCTCATCGGTCGCCCGTCGCAGCAAATCCTTGCCGCCGGATTTGACCCAGTTCTCGCGATTGTCGCGGTCAGTCACCGGCGAGGGCATGTGGAGTTCATGTGGCCAGTGGGTCATGGTGTGTTCGGCGGTGATCAGATGTTGCTCGGCCATCACCTCGCGCGCCAGATCGATCGTCGGCAGGTCATCGACCGGTTTCACCTCGCGGACGAAATGTAACGCCTGCCCGCATAGATCGTCGTCGTAGACCAGCTTGGGCAGGCTGAAGGTCAGCACGAAGTCGAGCATTCCCGGCCCGGAGACGGAGTTGATGCCCGCCAACGCCGCCAGCAGCGCGCTGCCGAACGTCTCCGCCCCGGCCTGGGCGTCGAGGAATTTGGCGTCGCTGAGGGCCATGTAGGCCTGGGTGGGCAGCCTCAGCGCTTTGCCGATCTGGGCGTAGGCCACGTCCAGGCGCAGGGCCTGGATGCCCAGCATGGGGGAAGAGGCGGCGCGCATGTGGAACTCGGCCGGCGCGCCACCGAACAGCACCGGCGTGCCGGGTTTAACGATTTGGGCCATCACCACCCCGGCCAGCGTGTCGACGGTGTGGAAGACGGCCGCGCCCACGAGCGACACCGGCGCGATGAGACCCATCAGCGTGACGGGGACGATCTCGACCGGGATGCCCGCCTCGATGCAATCCAGCATGTTCTGGCAGGAGTCCTCGCTATAGCGGAACATGCCGGTCGCGGTGATGGTGAAGATCGACATCGGCCGGGCGATGAGGTCGGCCCGGTCGTGGCGGAAGAGCTGCATCATCTCGGCCATGCGGCCGACGCCGTGCTCGGTGAACGCGCCGGAGACGACCGGCTTGCGCGAGTTTGTCAGGCAGAGATAGAGCCGCCAGGCGTCGGAGACCTGGGCCTCGATGTCCTCGTTGGTGGAGAAGGCCGTGGCCAGATAGTCGATGTTGGCCAGCCCGTCGCCCAGCCGGACGTACTCGACGAAATCGGCCGTGTTGGCCGGGCGGGTCTGGCCGGTGCGATGGTCGAGGATCTTGAGGCCGCTGGAGGCGGGGGTGAAGTGGACGTTGTCGCCGCCGATCTCGGCCTGGGGAACGCCGGCACGGTCAAAGAGGGTGAAGGAGCGCGGGGCGGAGGCGACGGCACGCTCGACGATGTCGGGCGGGAAGAGGATGCGGCCGTCGTCGGTCTGCGGCAGACCGGCATCGAGCAATCGTTGTCTCAGCGCCGGGCCGCGCACTTCCATGCCGATCTCGGCCAGAATGCGGCCCGCCTCGGCCAGGATTTGTTGTATGAGTGTGTCGTCCAGAAGCTGGATTCGCGGCCGCATGGCTCCTCCGTGTGTTCACAATGTGAATGATATGTTCATAAATACATCTGCCCGCAGTGTAGCACGCCTGAAACAGGATGGCAATGAATGCACGGGGCGAGGAGGCTAAAACCCCTTTCGCAGGCTTCGGAAGCCTTCGCCCAGAATCTCCTGCGCCTGGCCAATGATGACGAAGGCGTCCGGGTCGGCTTCGTGGATGATGCTCTTGAGCAGCACCGTGTCGGCGCGGCTGACGGCGCACAGCAAGATATGGCGCTCCGTGCCGGTGTACATGCCCCGCCCGGCCCATTCGGTGACGCCGCGCTCCATCTCGGCCAGGACGCGGTCGGCGACGGCTTGTGGCCGGGTGGTGATGATCGTGGCCACGCGCATGATGTTTGGCCCGTTGAGCGTCACCTCGACCAAAACGCCGCCCACGTAAAGGGCGATGACCGCATAGAGGGCCAGCTCCCAGCCGAAGGTCATCCCGGCCAAAAAGACGACCAGCCCGTCGGTGTAGAGGTAGGCTTGCGACAGCGGCATGCCGATGCGACGTTCCAGGATGCGGGCCAGAATGTCGGTGCCGCCGCTGGTGGCCCGCGCGCGGAAGATCAGGCCGACGGCGACCCCGGCCGTCACACCACCATAGAGGGTGTTGAGCACCAGATCGTCGGTCAGTGTGGCCCCCGGCCATGAGAATTGCAGGCCGTCGAGCACGATTGCAAACACGAATGAGGAGAAGATCGTCCGCGCCAGAAAGCGATAGCCGCCGAGATAGTACCAGCCGAGGGCGAAGAGGGGGATATTGAGGATGAACGACACCGTGCCGATGGGCCAGCCGGTGAAGTTGTTGATGAGCTGCGCCGTGCCGCTCAGCCCGCCGGCGACAAGCCGGTGGGGGATGAAGAAGAGGTGCATGCTGAGGGCCAGCATCACGCTGCCCAGGATGATCAGTAAGTAATCGCGAATGATGCGCCCGGCGGCCTCGCGTCGCCGGTTGGGGCGCATTTGCCGCAGCCGCTCCCCGGCCTGGGCCAGCCGATCTTTAATGGATGTCGTCATGGTGTGTCCTTTGCCTGTTCATATTATGAACAATATGTTCATTTATGGAGATTATACCAGACAGATGAGGAGATTGGGAGATACGCCCTGGCCGCGGATCGATGCTTTTTCGAACTTCCTCCTGGCTGATCCAGCCGTGTGCAAATAACGATCATGAACGGCGGTTCGTTGGTTGGTTCACATTCGGGATGGGGTGAGATAGGGCGGGATCTGCAGGGTTATATTAAAGAGGAGGTAGTTCGGCCACCCTGTCCAATCCATACAATTTCTGATGGCCCGAATGATGGCATGGTTTGCGGAGGCCTATTGACTTTTGTCCTTTTAATATGCTAGACTGCATTTTTGATATACCTGTTCTTTGGAAGAGGCAGAGGTGCGTGGAGCAGCTATCCGTCGTCGACGAAACATGTTATCTGATTTTTATTGATGGCTGACCCCAATATCACATCACATTTCCGCGCATCTTTTGGGCATCGTATTGCCCCGAAAACCCGAGAAAAACCGCAAGGAATTATTGACCGATGACAGATCTGAACGATCCATTGTCCAATGAAATGGAAATTCTCAACGCGCTGCTTAACGAAGGAATTGAACAAAGATATCTGACTTACGACCAAATCCTGGAAGCGCTGCCCGAGATTGAGAATAATATTACCCTTCTGGAGACTTTGCTTGAAGAGGCCCAGACCCTCGGCCTGGCGATTTATGAGAACGAAGACGATATCGTAGCTGCAGCATTAGGCTCCAGTGATGAGGATGAGGACGGCGTCATCATTGAAGAGGAAATCATTGAAACCGTGGTACGCGTGCGGCCGGCTCGGGTTCGGTCTCACGACGCCCCTCTGTTTGACTTGAGCAACGTGCCTATCGATGATTCCGTTGGCCTTTATTTTCGCGAGATGGGGCAGCAATCGTTGTTATCAGCCGAAGAAGAGGTACATCTGGCGATGGAGATCGAAGCCGGGCGCGAGGCGATTGAACGGCTCGATTCCGGCGAAGAGATCGATCTGGATGAGCGGGATCGCCTCGACCGGCAACGCGAAGTCGGCGACGCTGCCCGCGCGCACCTGATTCGCGCCAACACCCGTCTGGTCGTCAGCATCGCCAAGAAGTATCGCGGCCGCGGCCTGCAATTCCTCGACCTGATTCAGGAAGGCAACGTCGGGCTGATGAAAGCGGTCGAGAAGTACGACTACCGACGTGGCAACCGGTTCAGCACCTATGCGACCTGGTGGATTCGCCAGGCCGTCACGCGCGCGTTGGCCAATCACGGCCGCACCATCCGCATTCCGGCCCATCTGGGCGGGCGCATCAGCAAGCTCTACCAGGTGGCTCAGGAACTGGAGCAGGAATACGGCCGCCAGCCCACGGCCGAGGAAATTGCCGAGAGCATGGAACTGCCGGCCGATCGCGTTCGCTGGATGTTGCGCACCAGTCGCCAGCCCGTCCATCTCGAACGGCCGGTCGGCGACGAGTCCGACGCCGAACTGGGCGATTTCATCGAGGATATCGAAGCGCCGGCCCCGGCCGAATCCGTGGCCCAAACGATGTTGACCGAGGAGATCGGCGACATTCTCGACCAGTTGACGCCGCGCGAGGCGCGCATTCTGCGCCTGCGCTATGGGCTGCAGGACGGCGAATCGCGCACCCTGAAAGAGGTCGGCGAGATGTTCGGCCTGTCCCGCGAGCGCATCCGCCAGCTGGAGAAGGAGGCGCTGCGCAAGTTGCGTCATCCCAACTTTGCGGGCCACCTGCGGCAATATCTGAACTGATCGTCCTCGATCCCGAATATGCATAAAAAGACACCCTCCTGGAAACGGGAGGGTGTTATTATTTTCGGCAGATGAAGGCCATGTCTCTGAGCCTGATGTAGTAGCGAGGCGGGCGATCTTTGCTCATGTCGATGGGTGTGACAGTACTAAAGCCCGCGCCTATCATTTTCTCAACCACATCCATCCCATAGTGGCGCATGTGACCTGTGGAGTCCGGCTTGTCAAAATACCAGGTGTCATACTTATCAAAGTCACCGGGGATCGTGAACACGGCCAGCCCTTCCGGCATAAGAATCCGCGCACACTCCCGAAGGGCCTGATTGTCGTCAGGAATGTGTTCCAATACATGATTACACATGAGGAACGCAAAACGCCCGTCCTCGAAGCTCAATCGCTGGATATCCTCTCCGGGGAAATGCACGTCCGGTTTATTCAGATCCGTCGTCATCACTGATTCGGTGATCAGGCGCTCGAGCAAATTCATCATGGATGGTTCAGGAGCAAAAACCAGACCCGGGCCGGCGGGTTTGTCGCCCAGCACGTCGGGAAGCAGTAATGTCAGGCCTCGATGGCGTGACCGGGATTGGCAGCGTGGACACTTTGACTGCGCTTCAATGGAGCGCCAGGTACTCATATAAAGAAAGGCCGGGCCTTGCCAGCCACAGCAGGGGCATTCGACGTGAACCTGATTGCGTTTAACCTGGAAGTTCCATATGTTTATTGCCAGCCCCCGCGAGCGATTCCAGACAGTAGGCCAATCACCCTGCGTCAGAAAGTGACCGATACGACGTGTCTCCGAGAGATAGCTGCGAAAGCCGGGGAAAGTCGAACCAGAGGTAGCGTTATTCGTTTTTCCTGCAGACAGGTTATTCAATTCCATCGATAGTGGCTCGAGTTCCTTGGTGGGGCCAGGAATTAGTAATCCGACTCATCTATGATAAGAATTATAGGTTGCGGGATTGAGCTGTCAATCGGCGGCTGAACCCTTTACGTATATTTCACCACGGTTTCACAAGCTGTTCATTTCTAATCCGGTCGGATATGATAAGTTGGTAGATGGGAAGAAGTGGGTGCCGCGTTGCCCTGTCCGTCCAGTCTGGGTCATCGGATGGACACATGGAAGCAAAGATGAAGTCAGAACAGATCGTGATCGAGCCGGTTAGCGGTTGGCAATTGGTCAACTGGCGGGAGTTGCGCGAATATCGCGATCTTTTCCGCTTTCTGATCGATCGCGACATCAAGGTGCTATACAAGCAGACGGTATTGGGTTTTGGCTGGGCCATCTTGCGGCCGTTGCTGAGCATGGTTATCTTCACTGTCATCTTCGGCAATTTGGCCCGTGTGGACAGCGATGGCGTTCCCTACGCTATCTTCAGCTACGTCGCTCTTGTTCCCTGGTTATACTTTTCCACGGCGTTATCGGCATCCGCACTGAGCCTTGTTTCCAATACCGACATGCTGACCAAGATCTATTTTCCCCGATTGGTGTTCCCGATAACGCCGATATTCTCCAAGCTTGTTGATTTTGCCATCTCCTTCGTCATCGTGTTTGTGCTGATGGCCTGGTTTCGCATCATGCCTACGGCGCGGGTAATCTATTTACCGCTGCTCATCCTCCTGATGATGTTGACGGCCGCCGGCATGGGGTTGTGGTTCGCGGCGATGTCGGTGCAGTATCGCGATGTGAAGCACGCCATGCCGTTCCTGACTCAGGTACTGATGTATGCCGCGCCGGTCGTGTGGTCGGGCACGCTCATCGCTGGACGTTTTGGCCAGACAGGGCGAATCCTCTTTGGCCTCTACCCGATGGTGGGCGTGATCGAGGGTTTCCGTTCGACACTGCTCGACACCGGCCCGATGCCATGGGACATGCTCGGCGTGGGGGCGGCTTCGGCGCTGGTTATTTTTACCACCGGGTTGTTCTATTTTAAGCGAATGGAAGCCACGTTCGCGGATGTAGCCTAAACAGAAGATTATATTGATAGAGATGAGCAGTAACGGACAGACGGCCGATAAGGCTATCATCGTCGAAGGCGTGGGCAAGCAGTACCACATCGGCCTGAAGGAAGACCGGCATGATACCTTGCTGAAGTCGGCCGGGGCTTGGCTGGTATCGCCGGCCAAAAACTTCCGCCAATTGCGCCGCCTAAGTGCCCATGATGATACAGAAGCCGAAGATGTCATTTGGGCCTTGTGCGATGTGTCGTTCAGCGTCGATCGCGGCGAGGTGGTCGGCATCATCGGCCGCAACGGCGCGGGCAAAAGCACCCTGCTCAAGATCCTGTCGCGTATCACCCCGCCGGCCGAGGGTCGCGTCATCCTCAATGGTCGTGTCTCCAGTCTGCTGGAAGTCGGCACTGGCTTCCATCCGGAACTAACCGGCCGCGAGAACGTCTATCTGAATGGCACGATCCTGGGTATGCGCAAGAGCGAGGTTGATCGGGCTTTTGACGAAATTGTCGCCTTTGCAGAGGTGGAGAAATTCATCGATACACCGGTGAAGCGGTATTCCAGCGGTATGCGCATGAGGTTGGCCTTCGCCGTGTCGGCTCATCTGCAATCGGAGATACTGCTTGTCGATGAGGTGTTGGCCGTAGGGGACGCCGCGTTCCAGGAGAAGTGTCTGACCAAGATGGAGGGCGTTACCAAAATAGGCCGTACGGTGCTGCTGGTCAGCCACAACATGCAGGTGATCCAACGGCTGTGCCACCGCGCATTATTGTTGCAGAAGGGTCGGCTTGTGGCCGAGGGAGCGCCGGCGGCCATCGTCGGCCGCTATCTAAGTGACGCCCTGGCTGCAACGACGTTGAAGCCGGTGGAACTGGGGGGGCAGGTGCGCATAAACCGGCTGACCGTGACCCAGGATGGGGTTCCGGCCGGGGAATACCTGGACAGCGAGCGCCCGTTTGAGGTACATGTCCACTACGATATCCTGGAACCGGCGCGCAACCTGTTGCTTGGCTTCAACGTTGTTGCCGGGGATGGCATAGCCCTCTTCCGCACCTACGACATGCTGACTTACGGCCTGGATGAGCGCGCACCCGGCGCTTATGAATCTGTTTTCCAGCTCCCGGGCAAGCTGCTTCCCGCTGGGCATTATTTCTTTGAAGTTGTCGTCGGCATACACCGGTTGCGGTGGCTCAGTAAGGGGGAAATCCGTCTGCGGCTGAATTTGGGCGGCACGCGCGAGACCGATGTCGATTTCCCCGGCGTAATGTCGCCAGTAGGTTCCTGGGCTGTCTATCGCAACGGCGACCACGAGCATTGATCATGTCACATTTCTACTGGCTCTCACATCGTCGTTATATTGACAATGGCCGAATGCGATGGCATGCCGAGCAAGCCAACGAAGCATTCTGGGCGGACTATTGGCGCGAGCGTGTGACCCTGTCCTATTTCCGCAAGGCAGCCGATGCCGATCTGTCGACCGACGAGATGGGGCGGGTGCTGCTGGCTGAAATGCCCATCGAAGGACGACATCTGGAGGCGGGTTGCGGCGCGGGATATTGGGTGGCCGCGTTGCGATCCGCCGGCTACGACGTTGAGGGGATCGAGTATGCCCGCGACCTGGTTGAGTTGGTCAACGAGGTATGCCCCGAGTTGCCGGTGCGCTTTGGCGATGCGCTGGCTATCGACCGCCCCGACAATACTTATGCATCTTATTTGTCCTTCGGCGTGGTGGAGCATCGGCAGGCCGGCCCTGAGCCGTTTTTGACCGAAGCTTATCGGGTGTTGGTTCCCGGCGGCAAGTTGATTATCACCGTGCCTTATCTCGGCCCGGTGCGCCGGCTGCGCGCCCGGTTCGGCCGCTATGAGGCGCTTCCGCCCGCGCCGCCATTCTTTCAATACGGCTTCCGATCCGGAGAATTCGCCGGGTTGGTGGCTGGGGCCGGTTTCGTCGTCGAGGCAACACGCCCGCTGTTTTTCCATCGCATGTTGATGGAAGAGAATGTCACCTATCGCTGGCTCTATGACAGGCGTTATGGCGTGTTGTTGCGGCGCGCCTTGTCAGGATTATTTGACGGTCGCGACGGCCATATGCTCATGGTGATCGCCCACAAGCCAACCGGCTAGTTGGGAGAGGCAAGGTTAACACGACATGTGCGGCATTTGCGGCGAACTGCAATTCCATGATGGCCCAGCCCGCGATGGGGAGACGATCACGCGCCTGAGCGAGATGATGGCCCGCCGTGGTCCCGACGATGCCGGTCTTTGGCGTGACGAGAGCCGGGCATGGCTGGCTTTTCGCCGTCTGGCTATTCTCGATCTGTCGCCGGCCAGCCACCAGCCGATGTTGTCAGCCGATGGCCGTTTTGCCCTGGTGTTTAATGGCGAAATATACAATTTCGCCGAACTGCGCGATCAACTCGAGCGATTAGGCGCGAGGTTCCGTTCCCGTGGCGACACTGAGGTGGTATTGCAGGCACTGATCCATTGGGGCACGACGGCGCTGGAGCGCTTTAACGGCATGTTCGCGCTCGCGTTCTATGATCGGCAGAAGCGTGAACTGCTGTTGGCTCGTGACCATGCCGGAATCAAACCGCTCTATTATTTCCTCGACCAGCGGGGACTATTCTTTGCCTCGCAGTACGATCAGATTATGGCCCATCCCTGGTGTGTCGAATTGCCGATTTCGACCGACGGGCTGGCTCTCTATCTGCGATTGGGTTATATCCCTGCGCCCTATGCCACCCTGGAGCGCACTAACATGCTTGAGCCAGGCTCTTGGCTCTGCCTCAGCGCCGAGGGGCGGGTTAGCCGCGGCACTTATTACACCTTCCCGATGCGCGGCACGCCTGGCCTGACCGGCCAGGAAGCTTGGGAGGCGGTCGACGCCGCCGTGGGTGACGCCGTTCGCCGCCAAATGGTCAGCGATGTACCGCTGGGCGCGTTCCTGTCCGGCGGTATCGATTCACCGCTTGTCGTCGCCAAGATGCAAGCCGCATCGAGCCGCCCCGTGCAAGCATACACAATCGGCAGCGCGGGCAGCATGCATGATGAATCGGAGGACGCGTCGGACTATGCGCGCCAGTTAAATGTCACGCATGTGCTCGAACAATTCACGCCTGACAAGGTACTCGATTGGCTTGACGATGCTGTGGCCGCATGTGGCGAGCCTTTCGCTGATTTCTCAATATTCCCAACCCTGATGGTCTCCAACCTGGCGCGTCGTGATATGACGGTGATGCTCGCCGGCGACGGCGGCGACGAGTTATTCTGGGGATATCCCGAGCGTTTTGGGTCTGTTCTCAAACTCGCCTCTGATTTTCGCCGGCCACATTGGCACCGCTCGACTCGTTGGGCGATACATCGAATGACGGGACTGGACAAAAACGCTCAGCCGAACCTGCGCTGGCCTACAATAGGCCACTGGTACCGGCAAAAGCACACATGGTTTTCATCGGTTGCTTTGACGGCGATTTTCCCCACACTGCCGGCCTGGCCCGATGAGTTCACCCTCTATGATTACGACGGCTGGGATCTGGATGAGACGGCGCAATGGTTGCGCTGGAATGAGTTCACGGGCCACTTGGCAATGGTGTTGTTGAAAGTCGACCGAGCCAGCATGTATAACTCGCTTGAAGTGCGGGTCCCCTTGCTTGATCGGGAGGTAATCGAGGTGGCCACGCGTGTTGATTGGCGGTCTTGCCTGGACCTGGAGACGGATACCGGCAAAATCCCGTTACGCCGATCGTTGGAACGTCATATTTCGCACCAGACGAAGGCCAAACGAGGCTTTGCCATCCCCATGGCTGATTGGTTGCGAGGCCCTTTACAGGATGTGTTTATTGACCGGGTTCTATCTCGCCCTGAGATAGCAGGCCTGGCTATCGATCGAGCCGCATTAGAGAAATTATTGGCCGACCACGTGAGCGGCCGTGCCGACTATCACCGCAGTTTGTGGCTGCTACTAAGCCTGGTCATGTGGCGTGATAAACACTTCCAACCAACGGCTTTGCAGATTGCCTGATGGTTCAGCATCGACATTGGCAGGACGAAAAAGAAATTGGAATGATATGAAGACCACAAAAGATTTCCAGCGGATGGGGGACGAATGGCGAAATGTGGCGGGATCGATTTATCGCGCGATTCGACCGACGGCATCCATGACCTTATTAGGCGAGACATACCGGGTGCGTAGCGAGGCACGGGGGGGAGGTGAAGACCGGGATTACGCGGTCCTCAAGAGCCTGGCCCGCGGCAAACGATGTATTTTTGATGTTGGGGCAAATGTCGGCCGCACTGCCCTGGTTATGGGCAACAATTCGATGGCTGACAACGGTCAAATCTATGCCTTTGAGGCCTCGGAAGCGGCTTGTCGTCTTATCCGGGATAATGTTGCCCTCAACGGCCTTGATGAACGAGTCACGGTTGTCAACGCGCTCATTGCCGAGAGATCGGGACTGACGCTTGATTTCTATGCCGATGCAGCCTCGGGCAGTTCATCGATCATCCCCGGATATCTGGACCATCACCGGCCCATGCAGAAGGTTACCTTGGCGTTAGATGATTTTGTGCTCGCTACCGATTGCGTGCCGGATCTGATTAAGATAGACGTGGAGGGTGCAGAATTACGTGTGTTAGCCGGCCTGACTCAAGCCATGCAAACGGCTCGACCGTTAATCTTTGTCGAGTTACATAGCTGGGGAGATATACTGCTTGTCGAACAGGCCAGAGGCGCATTGGAGCTGCTGGAACCGCTGGATTATGGTCTGATTTACTTGCGCACGAAGGAGGTTGTAGCCGACCCCGCTGTATTCGCCGGACGCGGCCGCTGTCATGTTGTAGTCTGCCCTAATGATTCATCTTGTTTGAATGAAGTGATGGAGCTTGACACGACGGGATTATAGAGGGAATGAACGATCACGATTGGTATCGGATGCAAAGCCCACCGCCCCAGGTGGAGGGTGACGCCCACCTGGAGAAACCTACCCCTTCGTTGAGTCGGTGGGTTGTCGCTGCGCTCCTGCTCGGGGTTGTCGTTCTCTTGCTCCGAATCGTCGCCGTCCACGATAATCTTCTCGATAGAGCGGCCAATCCTTCTTTGCTGAAGGCCGCGATGCAAGTTGTGGCGGATCCTTCCACGACTGCGAACCTGCCCGATCGCTTGTTTGCAGACGGAGTGCCCTCCGGTTTGAGCGCCCGTGCCATGAGCGTCATCGCTCTGGCTTCGGGCCAACCCTTGTCGGCAGAACGGTGGCTTACTTATGGCTTGGCCGATCCTTCATCATCCTATTTGTCGCAATTTGAATTATGCCTACTCTACTGGAATGAGGGACAACGGGCCAAGGCACGAGAGGTGTGCCGTGGCACCAGGGCTTCTGCCCCCTACTGGCTAAGTCGGGGTTATCGCTTTGATGACCTGAAGCAGCCGGAAGAAGCGCTGGCATATTACGATATTGCCACGGCCATCGATCCGGACTCTGCCAAGGCATGGTATGTGATGGGACGAACCTTGGTCGGCCTGAATCGCTACGAGGAGGCGATTGCCGCCTACGAGCGCATGATGGTCCTTAACCCAACGCCGCCGTTCGATGTTTATGAGGCTTTGGGTCGGTCTTATTTGAAGCTGGACAACCTGCAGCTCGCGCGAGATGTTCTTAATCGGGGGCTGCTGGTATTTCCGAATCAACGAACCTTTTACCTGACAATGGCCGACACCTATCGCGCAGAGGCCGATTATCGCGCGGCTGATAGTTGGTATGCTCGTATGTTGCAACGCTGGCCGGATGATGTTCAGGCATGGTCAGGGCGGGGGGATATGGCTGTCGCCAACGATCAGTTGTCTGATGCCATCCGATATTATAAAAAAGCCGTAGAATACCGGCCGCAAGGGTTCGAGTATTGGTTAAATCTTGCAACGACCGCCCGGGCAAGAGGAGATGTGGTGTTGGCTGATGAAGCCTATCGGCAAGTCTTGTTGCTTCAGCCGGATAACACCTCGATCTTGCTCCATATAGGGCAGTTCTACGCGGAGACAGAACGGGCGGAAGAGGCCAGGACAGTTTTTGAACACGTTCTGCAGCTGCAGCCCGATAATCGTGAAGCGACCGATCAATTGGCAGCCATCAGCGAACCTTTAGAACTGCCGAACGAGCAGTGAACGCCCATCATGAGTAGCGATATCCTGGATCGATTCGCCATAGTAGCGCCAACGGAAGATTCATCCCGTGATGGCGCTCAGCCAATTACCTGTCTTGGTGATTGGCTCGTCTATAACGGTGATATTTCAATCCCACTGCCTTGTCGCACGCCCCAGGATCGCTGGCAGATGGGGGAGCAAGCAATAGGTTGGCGTTGGATGTCGACAAGCGAATCTAATGAATGGCGCGGCTCGCCTGCCTCTCTTGTGCGAACGAGTGACTGGGCGGCATGGCTGATCGGGGAGTTATACGGTATTTCGAATCCGGCCCAGGCCGTCATCGACATGCTGAAGGGTCAGGCGCCCGCGGATGGGTTGAACGGGCATTTCCTGTTGGTCGCCCTGGATAAACGTGCCGGCGAGTTACACGTCTGGACAGAACGCCACGCGACTCTCCATGCCTACCTGGCCACAGACGGCGCCCGAACGGCTGTCGGCAGCTTTATGCCTGCAGTGGCCGCCGCAACCGGTCGCGTGGATTTGGATTGGGAAGGGCTGACCAGTTTCTTTGGTTTTGGCTTTTTCGCCGCCGACCGGACCCATTTCACCGGGGTGCGAATCCTTCGCCCGGCCACGCATTACCGGTTTGACGGACGTGGCCGCTTGCTGGCCGAGGAGCGCTACTGGCGATGGCATCATGCGCCCGATGTCTCGCGTTCCTACGACGAGACAGTGGAGGAGTTCGCCGGACTGTTTGCTTCCGTGATGAGAGACATGGTGGTGGGCGGGCGGATCGCCTTCCCTATTTCCGGCGGCCTGGATTCGCGTTCCACAATTGCCACGATCCCCGCCGGACATTCCGACCTCAGTCGCTTTTGGTCTTTCTCCTACGGATATGGTCACGATTCTATCGAGACGGAGATCGCCGGCCGTGTCGCTGCGGCCCGTTCCCTGCCGTACACCCAATTTACCATCGAGCCTTACCTCTTCGATCGCCTGGATCAGATCCTGGGTGCTGTTGAGGGATTTCAGGATGTAACCATGGCGCGTCAGGCGGCCATCACCGACGCGATTCATTGCAATGCCGACCGTGTAATTGCCGCCCATTGGGGCGATGTTTTTCTCGATGACATGGGTTTGACTGCCTATCCCCCCGGCTCAATGGCTCAAGACCAACTGGTCGATAAAGTGCTGGCCAAGTTTTGCAAACCCTACGGTAGATTGCTGGACATTCTGTGCCGCCCGCGTCTAGGTGGATCCAATCCCGAGCAGGTTCTGCGCGGCTTTATTTCCGACGAAATGAACCGGCTGAAGGTTATCGCGGAACCGGACTTTTTTGTCAAGGCCTTCAAGACAGAGCAGTGGTCAGCTCGCTGGACAACGGCCAGCATCCGCATGTACCAGGCCGGTGCGTTCCCGCGATTGCCGTTTTATGATACGCGGATCTCTGACTTCTTTTCCACAGTTCCCACGGAGTTCGTTGCCGGGCGACGACTTCAAATCGACTATCTCAAACGGTATGCTCCTGATCTGGCGGCTGTGGCCTGGCAAGAGACGGGATCGAACCTGTTCAAAGTGGGGCAGCGCGATCCCTTGGCGCTCGCGCGTCGCGCCTTCAATAAAGGTCGCCGCATGGTAAGCGGCCGCCGGGTCATCGAGCGCAATTGGGAAGTACAGTTCCTGAATCCAAACGGCCGTCGTAGCCTTGAGCGCTGGTTGTTGCAACCGGGCCTTTTGCTCCATGACTTCATTTCCCCGAAACGATTGGCTGATGAGCTTGAAGCGTTTTATGCATCGCCTTGGGCAGATGTTAACCGGAGCTACCCGACCTCCATGTTGCTGACTTTTTCCGCGTGGCTGGAAGGACAAATCGGGGCGGCCAGGCGATGACGATCAGTCAATCGACTCCGTTGCGGTTGCTTGTGATCGGCGTCTCCTGGCCGCCGGAGACATTCCTGAACAGATTATTTAAGCGGATTGCGACCCGAGGTATCCACGTGACCCTGGTTACGTCGGACAAGCCTCGGCAAAACACCGACCTCGCTCCGAATGTCGATATCTGGTATTTACCGGGGTGGGACCACAAACCGGTTCAACGACCGGTGCGCCTCGGTCGCCGATTGGTCGGCGGCACCCTCCGGTCGATGGTGGATACCCGTCATTTTTTTTCTGCGGCACGCTCGACCGGTGCAGGAGTTGAATCTCTGGCACAACTCTACTGTTGGTTGCCTTTTGCCGGACGGCATTGGGATGTGTGCTACATTCCCTGGAACTCAACGGCCATCGATTACCTGCCCTTAATAGATCTCTGGCCCTCGGTCATCAGTTGTAGAGGGTCACAAATCAATATCGCTCCTCTTAATCCACTGCGAACGAGCCTGCGTGAAGGGTTGTCGATTTCCTTCGATAAGGCCTCCGCCGTTCATTGCGTTTCCGAGGCGATCCGCGATGAGGCCATGCGATATGGCCTGGACAAAGCCAAATCAGCCGTCATCCATCCAGCCGTCGATCCGGACATGTTTCGACCACTCCCAGTCGGTTCGCGACCGGATGAGGACATTTTACGGGTTATCTCCACGGGATCAGTAAACTGGCGCAAGGGTTATGGATATGCATTGTCGGCCATTCGCCGGTTGGTCGATCGCGGCGTGCCTGTGCAGTACGATCTCATCGGGGATGGGCCTGAACAGCAACGGTTGCTCTACACTATTCAGGACCTGGAGCTGGGCGATCATGTCGTCCGGCACGGCAAGTTGCCGCCCGATAAGGTACTGGCGCGGCTGCAAGAGGCCGACGTGTTTCTGCTGTCCAGCCTCAGCGAAGGGATCTCCAACGCAGTTCTGGAAGGGATGGCTTGCGGATTGCCCGTGGTGACTACTGACGTGGGGGGGATGTCGGAGGCCGTCACCGATGGCGTCGAGGGCTTTTTGACGCCACCTCTTGACAGCGTCTCCCTGGCCGACGCTCTGGAGGAGTTGTGGCGCGCGCCGGAATTGCGTCAGAGGATGGGCGCGGCCGGTCGGGCTCGTGTGTTGCGCGACTTTAGTCTGGATGATCAGGCAGATGCTTTCGTCGAGCTATTTCGGAGCGTGGCCTGACCATGAGGATCGTGCTGATCGTCCCCCGTTTTCCGCGCGTCTCCGAGACGTTCATCGTCAACAAGTTCGTTGGCCTGGTCGATGCCGGCCGGGATGTCCACATCGTTTGTGGGGAATCTTCAAAAGACTGGAATTCCTTCCCGGCATTGGCTGGCCGGTCGGACATACGGCGGCGAGTGCACAGCCAATGGCCCCATAATCCACGTTGGATGACAGCCTTGCTCTGGTTGCCCGCCCTTCTTTCCACGATGGTTCGCGCACCACGAATGACTGGTCACTACTGGCGTATAGCCTGGAAGCAGCACGGGTGGCGGGTGTTCAAACAGTTTTATTTGGATGCGGCTATCATCTCTCTGTCGCCCGATATTCTCCATTTTGAGTTCGGGGCGGTGGCTGTTGGCCGGACATATCTGAAGCAGACCCTTGGCTGCCGTCTCATCGTCAGCTTCCGCGGGTATGACATTAATTATAGTGGCCTGCAACACCCGGATTATTACGGCCAGATATGGGAAGCGGCCGATGCTGTCCACGTATTGGGCCGAGGGCTGTGGCATCAGGCGCTAAGGCGCGGTTGTCCGCCCGACAAGCCCCACGCCATGATTTCACCGGCTATTGATACCGCTTACTTTAATCCGGACAAAACCGCACGTCGAGCTGGCCCAATTTCGACGGAGCGGCCGTTGCGTATCCTGAGCGTCGGCCGCCTGGGATGGGAGAAAGGGTATGAATATGCCCTGAGCGCCGTCCGATTATTGGCCGACCGGGGCATCCCTTTCGAATATCGCATCATTGGCGGTGGCGATTATCTGGAGCCGCTGGCTTTTCTCCGGCACAAGATGGCGCTGGCGGACAAGATAAATTTTCTGGGCAGTCAACCCCATCCCGTTGTGATGGCCGAGATGAATCAGGCCGATGTCTTTCTGCATGCCGCGGTATCGGAGGGATTCTGCAACGCAGTGCTGGAGGCTCAGGCGATGCAATTGCCTGTCGTCGCCAGCGATGCCGGAGGCTTGCCAGAGAATGTAGCCGATGGACAGACCGGTTTTGTTGTGCCGCGACGCGACCCGGTTGCCTTGGCCGACAAGCTGGCGCTATTAGCCGGAGATGATGTGCTGCGGCAGAAAATGGGTGTCGCCGGCCGCCAACGGGTGGCGAATTGTTTTCAATTGCCTGACCAAATTGAGGCCTTTGGCCGATTCTATCGGGAACTGGTGGTGGATCATGCGCATTGATCTATACTGGGTCAATGCCATGCTTGGTGGTCCCCCACCTCGCTGGTCTCTGGGACGGGTTTACCCGACCGGCGGTCGCCCGCGAGATGTAGCCGAGGCACTTTCTGCTCGTGAACCCGGGGCGGATTATATTTATTTCCGGGACGCTACTCTGGGTGTGCCCGATGAAGCCTATATCGCGGCACTGGCGCAAACACCCGGCGACGTACGGCATGCGGGGTTGGCGTTGGGGATGGGCGGGTTGCCCCACTTGATCGACTATGTCGATCCGGTCTGGCGCTTCAATCGCGATCCCGCTCCCGACAAGGTGGCGACATCATGGCGGCTCTCTTTGCGGGCCTGCCTGACGCGGGCGGTTGTGGTGGAGAAACTGGGTGGCCCGGACCCGCATTTCGAGACGTTGGCGGCCGCGTCGCTGGAGATGGGCCATCGCTGGATCCAGGCCGGAGCGCTCATGCGCCACATAGCCGAGCTGGTTACGCCGGGCGCTCAGGCGACGGAGCGGCCGTCGTTGCCACTTGACGACGAGATGCGGTTCTTGCGGCTGCGCTACGGTCGTATGTGGACGGCTTGGGCTTGCTGGCGAAATTGGCGGCGCGGAGGTGGTTTGGCGGACACGGTTCGCGCCTTTAACCGGCCACAACCGCCAGGTGTCCCGATGCCGGACAGCTTCGTCCACGCGCCCGATCCCGTGTCGCCACCGGAGACGCCAGGCCGGGATGAAACGCCGACGGTGTCGGTCCTGATCCCCACGCTGGATCGCTACCCTCATTTGTTCAACCTGCTGGCTCAATTGCGCGAGCAAACCATCCCGCCATTGGAGATCATCGTCATTGACCAGACCCAGGGGGACGGCCATGACCCGAACTGGCCGGCGACTTTCACCGACCTGCCGCTGCGCGTCATCTGGCGTGACCAGGCCGGGCAGTGCTCCTCGCGCAATGCCGGTTTGGAGGCGGCTCGCGGCGACGCGATCCTGTTCCTCGATGATGATGACGAGATCGAGTCTGATCTCATCGCCCGCCACCTGTCGTTCATGGACCGGTTCGATGTTGATGCGTCGTGTGGGGTGGCCGAAGAAACAGGCATGGGCGCGCTGCCGCCGTCGTTTCATCTGATTCGCGAGAGCGATGTCTTTCCGACCAACAACACCCTCCTCAAAACGGCCGCTCTGAAGGGATCCGGACTGTTCGACCTGGCCTATGAAAAAGGCGAGCGAGCCGACCATGATCTGGGCATGCGTCTCTATCTGTCGGGTGCCCGCCTGGCGCTCAATCCCGGGGCATCCGTGGTTCATCTGCACGCGCCCCGCGGCGGCTTGCGACAGCACAAGGCCCGGGTGGTCACCCGGGCCTCCAGCAGAGCCTCTATTTGGGGTCGCCAATTCCTGGCCCCGACGGAGGGATATCTTTGGTATCGCTATTTCAGCCCGGCTCAGGCGCACGAGGCTTTGCTCATTCGGACGCTCGGCACGTTGCGCGGATCGCAGACTGGTGCAAGACATATCGCCAGGATCATGGCGATGACTCTGTTACTGCCGTTTACAAGGCGTAAAAATTTCGACAATCTGATAATTGGCCGCGAAAAGCTGGTAGACTATCCACAGATACCGAACTACACACCGGCTTCGGCCGGGGAGGCAGCAGCCTTATGAGACTATCCTCATACTCATCAGAACCCACGCCCGCCGATTCGCCCGCCAGGCTGACGGGTAACCCCGCGCGAGATCTGGCTAATTCATTCAATATGCGGGTTATCCTTTTCCTGGTTCTCCATATTCCTTTGGGGCTGATAGCGAATATGTCGCCCTGGGCCAGCACGGCCTACGCGCTGGTGGTGCTGTTGTTTGGTCTTAGAGCCGCCCTTCTTGGCCGCACGTCGCAAGTAATTTACGCTGTGGGCTATATCGCCACCGGAGAAGTGTTGTGGCGCATGACCCAATCCCACCTCTTTTGGGAATACGCCAAATATGCGGCTGTCGTGATCTTCTTCGTCGCTATCGTTGTCGAGTGGGGTCAGAATCCATCAAACCGACGCCTGCGCAGCGCTATGCCTCTTTTGCTTATGGCCACGTTAGTGCCGGCTGTAGCCTACACAGTCCTGCAGCTTGGTATCGTGGAGGCACGCGATCCGCTCAGTTTCAGTCTGTCCAGTTATCTGATGATCGGCCTGTTTGCCCTCTACATCTGGGCTAGGCCGATAAATTACGAGACGACTATTCGCCTGTTACTTTCTATACTGGCACCCATCGTGTCCGTCACCTTCCTGGCCATCTATTTCATGATCACGGATCTGGATGCCCTGGTATTTGTCGGTGAATCCAACTTTATTACCAGCGGCGGCTTCGGGCCAAATCAGGTATCGAGTGTCATGGGGTTTGGCGCATTCATCGCCGTCATGCTTCTAATCATCATTCCTCGTGCGTCGGGCGCGCGGGCCTTGATCCTGTTGGTGATGGTGACCATGTTGATTCAGGGGCTGCTGACTTTTTCACGTGGCGGTGTTTACAGCTTTGTTCTGGCATTAGGGGTTTTCAGTTTTCATCTGATGAGTACGCCTAAGGCTCGCGGCCGCCTGGTGGTTCTGTTCGCAGTATTTTCGATCTTGCTGGTGACTGTTGTTTATCCAGTTCTGGAGCAGTTCACTGCGGGAGGCTTGTCCGAGCGTTTCACTGATCTGGATACAACCGGCCGTTTTGAAGCCGCGGAAGGCGATTTAAAGGCGTTCTACGATAATCCGTTCCTCGGCGTCGGAGTGGGACAGGCGGATGTCTACCGATATGAATATCTGGGCATATATGCGGCTGCCCATACCGAATATACCCGCCTTTTGGGAGAACATGGGTTGTTCGGCATATTTGCTCTGGCGATTATGCTCTGGATGCTTCTTAAGCAATATCTGGCAAATGAACCGGGGATTGGCCGCGCACTTACCGCCGGGCTGGCGGCCTGGGCGTTATCGACGATGCTCCATGCCGCAACCCGATTGGCAATCGTTCCTCTGGCCCTCTCGCTGGCACTTGCCCTCTGGCAAATCAAGGAAGTCGCCAAGCCCATGGAACCGGAACCCGGTCAGCAATTGCCGATTTGGCCGGAACGGCGGATGCCGCGGTAGAGTCTGACGTGCCGGCAAGAGCGATTGAATCCCACGACCCGCCGGATTGCCGGCCGCGCTTGTTGCTGCTGAGCAGCGAATTCCCGCCAGGCCCGGGCGGAATAGGCACCCACGCCTTCCAATTGGCTCTCCACCTGACTCGATTTAGCTGGAACGTAATGGTCCTCTCGCCCCAAGCCTATATATCGGCCGTCGAGCGCGATACCTTCAACGCCCGCCAGCCCTTTTCTGTCGCGCCATTAGTGGAGAGAGAAGCTGGATTCGGTTGGTGGGTCGGTCGTCTGAAAGAAATCAACGACGCAATGCGCACATTCCGTCCTGATATCCTCGTGGCCACGGGTCGACGCGCCTTGTTGACGGCCGCCGTCATACACGCGATCTATCGTACTCCCTGGGTGGCTGTCGGGCACGGGACCGAATTTGTCAATCATACGTCTGCCGCCCGATTACTGACCCGCCGGGCTATCGCCGGCGCTGCGACAGTGATCGCCGTCAGCCAGTATACCGCAGGCTTGATTCGTGAGGCCGCCCAGCTACGACGCCTGATTGTGATCCCCAACGCTGCTGATGGGGAGCGCTTTCATCCCAACCTGGACGCGGCCGCCTGGCGACAGAAGTGGGTTGCCGGCGATGGGCCGATCTTGCTGACAGTCGGACAGGTGAGCGAGAGGAAGGCGCAGGACGTGGTTATCCGCGCCTTGCCGCGCATTCTGGCCGGCCGACCGGATACCCACTATATCATCGCCGGATTGCCCAGCCGGAGAGAGGAGTTCGCGGCGCTGGCCCATGAACTGGGGATCGCCGATCGGGTACATTTCACCGGGCTGGTGGCCGCTGCCGACCTGCCTATGATCTACAATGCGGCCGATCTGTTTGTGTTGGTCAGCCGGCGCGCGGCCGATGGCGACGTTGAAGGGTACGGGATTGTCGTTCAGGAGGCCGCGTTGTCAGGTCTGCCGGCCGTCGTCAGCCGGGATTGCGGGTTGACGGAGGCGATTCGCGAGGGCGAGACGGGGCTCAGCGTGCCGCAAGACGATCCCGACGCGACGGCCGAGGCTATCCTGTCCTTGCTGAATGACGAGGATCGTCGTCGGGAGATGGGGCAACGCGCGCGCCAACTGGCCATGCTATCCACCTGGTCGGAGCGAATTGCCGAATACGACCGTGTGTTGCGAGAGCTTATACCTTCACATTCCGAACCCACGCGCTCGTGATGAGATGTGACTCATGCGTTTGTTGATTGTGTCCCACACGGAGCATTACCGGAAAGACGGCCGCTATGCGGGCTGGGGAGCAACTGTGCGCGAACTGGACTACCTGGCTGAGTTGTTCGACGAGGTCGTCCACATTGCTGTCCTCTATCCGGAGGTGCCTCCGGCAAGCGCATTGCCCTATTCGGCCAGGAATATCCGACTGCGACCGGTTGCTCCGGCTGGAGGCATCACCTTGACCGACAAGCTGCGCATTCTTGCTGCTTATCCTGAATACGCGCAGGTGATCCGGGAAGAGATGGCCCAGGCCGACGCAGTTCATGTTCGCTGTCCGGCCAATATCAGCCTGCTAGCGTTATTGCAATTGAGATGCGCGGAGCGGCCGCCCTATCGCTGGGTGAAGTATGCCGGTAATTGGCAACCCGATGGTGGCGATTCCTGGTCATATGCCCTGCAACGACGTTGGCTGCGGGCCAACCATCATCGCGGTGTGGTGACCATCAACGGTCATTGGCCTGTCCAACCCGCCCATATCCATACCTTCGACAACCCTTCCCTGACGGATGAAGAACTTTCGCAAGGGCGAGAGGCCGCGGAGGGCAAACGGCTGACGTTTCCGGTTGAACTTCTGTTTGTCGGGGCGCTCAATGACGCCAAGGGGGTCAGCCGTGTCCTGCAAATTGGCCTGGAGCTACAGCGGCGTGATGTGCCTTTCCGGCTCTGTTTGGTGGGCGATGGGCCGGATCGGGCGCGTTATGAGGCGTGGGTGAAGGATCACCAGTTGCAGAACGTGGTCTTTCTTGGATGGCGACCACCGGTCGAGGTGGCTGAATTCGGTGCGGCAGCCCACTTCATTTTATTGCCGACCTCCTCGGAGGGCTGGCCCAAGGTGCTGAGCGAAGCCATGTCCAGAGGTGTGGTACCAATCACAAGCTCGGTGTCAAGTATTCCACAAGTACTGGCTGAGATCGGTGCAGGAGTGGCCTTGGCCCCTGATGATATTCAGGGAGCGGCCGATGCCATTGTTCGCTATCTGGACGATCCCAATGGCTGGCTGGCGGCCAGTCGAGCCGGAGCGGCCGCAGCGTACCGCTTCACCTATCGCGCCTATCAGTCGGCCGTGGCGAAATTGTTTGCCGAGGCCTGGAATGTAAATTTGCCCGTTTCAAAGGCGGGAAACGCTCTTTAACGGAAATCGAGGATGGTCAATACCGGGACGGTAGCTCCCTCAACTTCGACTGCATCCGCCACTTCCTTGCGGCTCTGCGTTGTCGGGCCCATGCTTGGCGTCAATCCCGGGTGGGTGACGACACAAGGAGAGGTGTTGGCCAATGCCCTGATTAGCGAAGGCTATCCGGTTCGGACCACTTCCCATATTCCGGCCCGCTTGTCGCGCTTGGTCGATACCTTGCGGTCGATCTACGCCTGGCGGCATGAGATCGATCTCGTCATCCATCAGGTTTTCAGTGGCCCGGCTTTCGTCATCAATGATGCAGCCAGCTTACTGTGCCGATCATTGGGCCTGCGGCAGGTTTACGTTTTGCATGGCGGCTCTCTGCCGGAGTTCGCCATGTCCCGCAGGGGTTGGGTGCGGCGGGTGATGCGGCGGGCAGATGCTATCGTCGCGCCGTCGAGGTATCTGTCAGGCCTGGTCGAAGGGATTCCGGGGATCACCGGCCGGATTCGGGTTATCCCCAATATCCTGGCCATCGAGGAGTATCCTTATCGCCACCGGCGCGAAGTTCAGCCGCGGCTTCTGTGGATGCGAACCTTTCACCCCATTTACCATCCGGAGATGGCCGTCGATGTATTGGCGAATCTGCGGCAGACCCATCCCGTGGCGACGCTGATGATGGCCGGGCAAGAGAAGGGCTTGCATGCTCAGGTTCAGGAGAAGGCGCGGCAGATGGGTTTGGGCGATGCGATACGTTTTCCCGGCTTTCTGGGGCCTGAGGACAAGGCGCGTGAGTTTGGGGTGCACGATATCTATCTGAACACTAACCACGTGGATAATATGCCGGTCAGCGTTGTGGAGGCGGCGGCGTTCGGTCTGCCAATCGTAGCCACCCGTGTCGGCGGTATCCCCTATTTGCTCTCCGACGACGAGACGGCTCTGTTAACGCCTGACGGGGACGCCGAGGCGATGGCGGTGGCTGTCCGGCGACTGTTGAACGAACCGGGTCTGGCGGCGCGATTGTCGGCCAACGGCCGCGCGCTGGCTGAGAATTGCGCCTGGGAACAGGTCAAGGCACAATGGGAAGCCTTATTTCAGGAGCTGGCTGATGCCTGATTGGTTCAAGATATACCATCGATTGCCCTATCCCATGAAGGCTCTGGCCGCCAGCGCCCGTGGCCGCTATCTCAGTCGCTGGCGTTATGGCGTGGCTACTGAGTCGATGGCCGACGAATTCCTGTCGCACGAAAAGTGGAGCGACGAACAGTGGCGAGTGTGGTATGAGGAACGATTGGCCTTTGTCCTGCAACGGGCAGCCAAGGATGTGCCCTATTATCGGGAGCAATGGGCACGGCGACGGGCGGCAGGGGATCGAGTCTCTGTTGAGTATCTGGAGAACTGGCCGGTGCTGACCAAGGAAGCTCTTCGGACCGCGCCACGTGCTTTTCTGGCTGACGGCTGCGACCCCGGGGCGATGTTTTACGAGCATACCAGTGGTACGACAGGCAAGCCGCTCCATATCTGGCTGAGTCGGGAGACGGTGCAGGCCTGGTTCGCGCTTTTCGAGGCGAGGGCGCGGCGCTGGTATGGCGTGGATCGTCATACCTCGTGGGGCATTCTCGGCGGTCAGCTCATCGCGCCGGTTGAGCGCGACAAACCGCCGTTCTGGGTGTGGAACAAAGGCCTCAACCAGCTCTATCTCTCGGCCTATCACCTTGCGCCGGAGAACATCGCCGCCTATGTGGCCGCGATCAGGAAGCACGAGATCCGCTATCTGCTTGGCTATCCGTCCGCCCTCTACCGATTGGCGCGAGAACTCCTCGATCAGGGGTTGGATGCGCCACGGATGCAGGTAGCTATCGGCAATGCCGAGCCGCTACTCGATCACCAACGGGAGGTTATTGCTGCGGCCTTCGATTGCCCGGCCCGTGAAACCTATGGCATGGCCGAGATCGCTGCTGCGGCAAGCGATTGCGAGCAAGGACGACTCCACGTCTGGCCGGAGGCGGGCTACATCGAGATTTTCGCCGATACGGCTGATGAGCTTGTTTCCGTCGGGCGATCGGGGCGGCTCGTCGCCACTGGCCTGATGAACGCCGACATGCCGCTGATTCGTTATGAGACGGGCGACCGGGCGACGATGGCTGCCGAGGCGTGTGCCTGTGGCCGCTCGTTGCCGGTCTTGCAAGCCATCGAGGGACGCGTCGATGATGTCGTTGTCACTCGTGACGGCCGGCATATCGGCCGCCTCGATCCCGTTTTTAAGGCCGACCTGCCCATTATTGAGGCCCAGATCATTCAGGAAGATTTGGACACGTTGCGTGTGCTCTACGTGCCCACCGCGACTTATTCCGAGACGGATGGCGCGTCGCTGGTACAGCGTATCCACGATCGAACCGGCGACGATATGCGCGTCATCCTGGAGGCGGTCGAGGCTGTGCCGCGGACGGCAAACGGCAAGTTTCGCGCCGTCATCTCGCTCGTCGACCGCGAGGAGGAGGTGTCATGAGCCGGAGACGCGAATGCCTGCTGGTTGTGGGGTTGTTTGTCATCACGGTGATCGTATCGGCTGTGTTCTGGGCTGCCTTGCCGACCGAGTACCGCGCGAACCAGAGCACTGACTATCTATATGTCTACGAGCCGGTGGCTCGGTCGATTGCCGCGGGCAACGGCATCATCCTTGATGGCGAGATCGCCACCCGCTATCCGCCAGGCTTCTCAATCTTGCTGGCTGGTGTTTTCCGGTTGGGAAATGCGCTGCATGTGGCTGACGAGACAATGCTGTTGACTTTTCGGCTGGTGTGTGTCGGGCTGGCGGTCGTGCTGGTCTACGGGCTGGGGCGTTTGGTCTGGTCGCCCCGCGCGGCCCTGATCCCTGCCCTGACCTGGATGACGTATCCGTTTTCGCTGTGGCTGGCCAAACAGCCCAATAGTGAGGTGCCGTTTGTGCCGGCGCTCTATGCGGCGCTATGGCTCTTTTGGCTGGCCTTGTTGCGTGGCCGTGGGGGAGTTCGAAGCTGGGCGCTCTTCCTGATCGCCGGGGCATTGACCGGCGCGGCGATGCTCATCCGACCGGCGGCAATTGGGTTGAGCATCATGATGGCTCTCACAATCCTGTTATTCGCCACCCATAGAACCGCACTGCGAACAAGACTGGGCTATGGCGCGTTGGTCGTGCTAGGCAGTATTCTGGTTGTATTACCCTGGGAGGCAGCTGTCCATGCCCGCACGAGCGAGATCATCCCCCTAAGTAGCGGCGGGGCGATGACCATCCACGATGGCCTCACCTTTCTGGTCGCCCTCAAGGAGTATCGGCGCGAGGTTAACGTGCCTGATGATGTGGCCGACATGATGTGGGCCATTCACGAGCGGCGGAACGAGACAACAACGACCGGAGGCGTGTTTCGGGTCGTGGCTGAAGAGGCACGCGCTGCGCCAATTGCGTTCGGCAAGCTGATGCTCATAAAGCTGGCGCGAAGCTGGTACGGTATCGACAGCCGCATGCTGGAATTGCCGACGCTTCTGATTCAGGGCGTATATCTCGTATTCATCGTTTGGGGAACGGTCTACTGCTGGCGGCAAGGCGGGGCGCTGCGCCGGATGATCGGCGGCAACTGGCTCATCGTCGGTTATTTCTGGGGGATGACGTCCCTGGTTGTGCCGCTGTTGCGCTATATGGCCCCGGTTATGGGGCTGCTGATGCTGACGTTGCCCGGTGTCTACTACTCTCTGGCTACACGGCGACGGAGGCATACCACCTCCACCACCGCCTCAGCCTCAAACGATTTCTGATCTTGTCACAAGGCCTTCACGCAAATTCCACGTTGGGTGGCCTATATCGCGCGTACACTTGTTATTATGGATAGCCTGCCTCTGGTTTCAGTCATCATGCCCGTCCGCGACGAGGCGGCCTATATTGAGCACAGCCTTGGATCGGTGCTGACGCAGGATTATCCGGTCGATCGGTTGGAAATCCTCGTCGTCGACGGCATGTCGATTGACGGCACGCGGGAGTATGTGACCGCCACGCAAGCCACACGGCCCAATCTTCGGCTGCTTGATAATCCGCAAGGCATTGTTTCGCCGGGCCTCAATATCGGCATCGCTGAGGCGCGGGGAGATATCATCGTTCGTGTGGATGGTCACTGCGAGATTGCGCCCGATTATGTGCGGCGCTGCGTGGAACATTTATTGGCTGATGATGCGGAAGCTGTTGGCGGACCGATCGAGACAATCGGCGAGACGGACGAGGCACAGGCCATTGCTTTGGCCATGAGTTCATGGTTTGGCGTAGGAGGGTCGGCCTTTCGCACGATCAACGATCGGCCGATGCTGGTGGAGACGGTGGCCTTCCCGGCCTACAGGCGAGTGACTTTGGAGCGCCTGGGTCCTTTCGACGAACAACTCGTGCGCAACCAGGACGATGAATATAACTATCGCCTGCTTAAGAGCGGCGGGCGTATTCTGCTTTCACCCGACATTCGCTCGCGCTATTACAGCCGCGGCAGTCTGCGCAAGCTGTGGCGGCAGTATTATCAGTACGGTTTCTGGAAGGTGCGTGTCATGCAGAAGCACCCGCGTCAGATGCGTTGGCGACAATTTGTGCCACCGGCATTCGTCGCAAGTATGATAGGCTCGTCGATCATGGGCTTGTTTCTTCGGCCGTTTCGCTTGCTCGGCGCGTTGATTGCCGGACTCTATCTGGCGGCAAATTTATTGGCGTCGTTATCGCTGGGCCGCGAATACGGTCGTGGGTATATCCCTCGCTTGCTCATCATTCATCCTATCCTCCATCTTAGCTACGGCTTGGGTTTTCTGGCTGGATTGTTCAATTTTTCAAGACTGCGCCGTCCGGAGACGCTGCCGGACAAGGAACCTCGATCACCGGCCGGATAAGGGAAGTCGAATATGAAGAACATGGATAACGAAAATAAAGCCGGACAGATCAGTCGACGGCAGTTTTTGCAAGGCTCAGCGGCCATCGTGGGCGGAGTCGCTTTGGGACGTATCTTGCCAGTGATAGCCGCGCCACCCCTGCGGCCGATGCAAAAGCCGTCAGTGATCAGCGTCATGGATCCGGTCTTTGGGGCGAAAGGAGATGGGGCAACTAACGACCGCGACGCCTTCCAGGCAGCCATCGATGCCGCTGTGAAAGCCGAAGTGCCGCTCTATGTCCCCCGACCGCCCCAGTTCTACCGCATTGGGTTGGATCCAAACCATGACCGGCTGCTTGTCCCCGGAGACCTGGCCATTATGGGTGATGGGCGCCTGACGACAACCTTGCGCTTCACCGTGAGCACGACGACCAGCGGCAAGAACTATTTCGCTTTCTTCGTGCCGGGTGGGGTCGACTTTCACATCGCAAATCTACGACTGGAAGAGGATCTCCACCAACCGGTTGAGCAATTCGAATTCATGGGCATATTTTTGCAGCCGTCCAAGGCTGACAACATATGTGTCGTGGAATCAGTCGATATCGACGGCTTCACCCATTGTCTCTACTCTCCCTCGTCTGGTGACGATAGCAGCGATGGCGAATTGTTTCTGACTGTGCGCGATTGTGATTTGCATCCGTGGTGGACATTTTGTATCGGCTTGTGGACTGTGGCGGGCGGGCACAAGCGCTTGCATATTTACGACAGCTATCTCCACGACAACCAGAACGGGCATCTGGTATACACCCACCCCCACAACTCGGTCTATGTCGAGAACACGCGTTTCGATGGAGCCAGCTCGTGGGCGTTTCACTTCCAGGGGACGGAGGTGGCCGGGAATCCTGAGTACCAGCGCTTCGTCGGCTGCTGGTTTGGCCCGCGTAATAGTCGCGCGTTGATCACGCAGGATCGCGAGGCGGTAGCCATTCAGGTCGAAGTGTATAACTGTATCTTTGAGGCGGCTCCAGCCATTCAGATCCGCTCGGATATTATCATCGATGGATGTTATTTCACCTCGGCGAAAGGACTATCCAGCACCTCCGGATATGTGGCGGCTTACAGTAACTCTCCCTGGCGAGCCACCCTCCGTAATTGCATCTTTGCGCCAAAGAGTAATGCTTTACCGCAAGTCGATCTTCGCCTGGAAAGTATCGGGGTCGATATTGAAAATTGCCAGTTTTATAACCAGGGCACGGGGACAATCCTAAGCCTGGGGACGGGTGGGTCCAATCGTTATACAGTCAAGGATTGCCTCTTTTATAATCGGGCGGACAATGCTTCATACTCCATTTCGGTCGAGATCGATAACGGTCAGGCATTGATCGAGAGATGCCGTTTTATCGGTCGCACAACCGGAGATCGTGGCGTCTTTCTTTGCGGCAGCAAGGATGGCGGGCCGTCGGCTGAATCGTTCCTGCAGGTTGACAACTGCACGTTCCAGGATATTAGTGGCGGCACACTTTTCCATGTCATGCAGCCCACCAACCCCGGCTGGAGTGGCCGAATAGTCGGCAGCAACAATCGGATCAACAATTTCCTGAGCGGCAAGCCGTTGCTGGTAGCCGAGTCCCCCGTACCGATCATTGGTCGCCTGACACCCATAAGCGGTTGGGCGCCGACCCCCGTGCCGGCCGGGCCGACCCTGGTTGTTTCAAGCAATTACGATTCGTTCGATATTCTCGGTACAGCTGATGTTGCCAATATCCATTGGTGGACAGCCGATGGCCTCTCCAACACAATCTTCACCGGCGCGATTACGCTGGTGGCTACTGTGTCGTTCTCGCTCGTTACCGGCGGGAACATCCTGTTGGCCGGTGGCGCGTCACGCCGTGACGTACCGGCCGCGGGATCGGTGAGGCTGGTATACGATCCGGCACAGGGCTATTGGAGCGAGGGCTAGATGAGCGGCTCGGATACGGGGTCTGAGTCCACGTCTGAAGCTGCCCGTATTCGCGAAGCTTACAGCGGCCGCCTGGCTCGCATGACGGAGGCCGGGGCTTATTCGCCGGCAAACCCGGCCTACCTGTTTGCGATTCAGGGTAGACAACGGGCCATCCTGTCCGGCTTGCGTCAGGAGGGATTGTTTCCCCTTGGCGACAAGGACATTCTCGAAGTCGGTTGCGGTTCGGGGGGTGTCCTCCAGGAGCTGCTTGGCTACGGCGCCGATCCTCGCCGTTTGTTTGGGGTCGATCTCCTCCCCGAACGTTTGGCTCAGGCCCGCGCGCGCTTGCCTCATCTGCCGGTGAGTTGCGCTTCGGGAACAGACTTGCCTTACCCCACTAATTCATTTGACCTTCTCTTACAATTCACGGTGTTTTCATCGATTTTGGATCGAGGCATCTGCTATACTGTCGCTAGTGAAATGCTTCGAGTGTTGCGTCCCGGTGGCGCAATCCTTTGGTACGATTTCTGGATCAACCCGATTAACAAGCAGACGCGAGGGATTAAACCAGCGGAGATCAAGGATTATTTTCGAGGATGCCGGTTCACATTTAAACGGATCACCCTGGCCCCGCCACTGGCGCGACGGCTTGTGCCATTGACCTGGATCGGCGGATTATTTCTGGAGAAGCTGAAATTTCTTAACACCCACTACCTGGCCATTATTCGACCAAACGAGTGAGACATGAACGAAAGCATCGCCCAACGGCCTCATAAAAACGATGTCAAACTCACAGCCGGGTTTTCTGAACTCGCCGGACTGGTCGATAGTTTCGCCCGCCGGACGCTCGATATCGTCATCTCCGGATTGGGCATTATCATCCTGGCTCCCGCCTTTTTACTGATCGCCATTTTGATCAAACGTGACTCTCCCGGCCCCATCTGCTACTGGGGCGATCGAGTGGGGCGGGGCGGCCGACCGTTTCGTATCCTCAAATTTCGGACGATGTACGAGACGGCCGACAGCTATCGCGGCCCCAAGGTCACCGGCCAGAACGATTCGCGCATCACCCCGCTGGGGCAATGGTTGCGCGATACAAAAATCAACGAGCTGCCACAATTGTGGAATGTCCTGCGAGGCGATATGAGCCTGGTGGGGCCGCGACCGGAAGACCTGGATTTTGTGGCTCACTGGCCCGATGACGTTCGTCAGGTTTTACTCTCCGTGCGCCCCGGAATCACCAGCCCGGCATCGGTCCTCTATCGTAACGAGGAAAGCATGCTGCAGGCGGGTAATGTGGTCGACCAATATTTGAAGGTCATCCTGCCCAGCAAGCTTCGTCTGGATTTGCTGTACGTTCACCATCGCTCGTTCCTGACGGATCTGGATGTAATCTTCTGGACTTTATTGGCCCTGTTGCCGGCGTTGAAGTCGCGACGTGTGCCCGAACATCTGTTATTCTGGGGTCCGCTGGCGAGGTTCATCAGCCGTTATTTTTCCTGGTTCATTCTCGATGGGCTGGTAGCTTTCGTGGCCGTGGCCGTCACAGGATTGCTGTGGCGCAGCAATGGGCCGCTGGAACTGGGCTGGGGCATCGCCGTGGGGGTGGCATTTGCCATCTCCGTCATTTTCAGCGCGGTGAACGCCCTGCTGGGTATCGGTCGTGTGGTCTGGTCGTGGGCCGATTTTAACGATGCGTTCTCGCTGGCCGCCTCTTCGGGACTGACGACGCTGATCCTGCTGGTGGCCAATCTGGTGTGGCAGCCGCGCGATATTTATGTCCCCTACCTGGGTTATCGCTTGCTGCCGTCCGGCCTCATCATGGTCAGTGGTGTCCTCGCTTTTGCCGGGTTTGTCCTCTTGCGCTACCGCATGCGCATCATCACCGGCCTGTCGGAACATTGGATCACGTTGCGAGGTGCGTCTTCGATCGTCGGCGAGCGCGTGCTCATCGTCGGGGCAGGAGAGGTCGGCAATCTGGGCGTCTATCTTCTGCGCAAGGCGGAGTTGGGTCAGGTTTTTTCCATCGTCGGCATGGTCGATGATTCTCCCCGCAAACAAGGGGCGAGGATCGGCGGCATACAGGTTCTCGGCCGCACGGAAGAAATCCCGCAGCTGGTCAGCCTCCATGATATCGGGCTGATCCTGTTTGCCATCGAAAACATCCGGCGGCCGCAACGGGATTCTATCCTGCAGGCCTGCCGCAATACGGGCGTGCAGACGGTCGTTCTGCCCGATATGCTGGAAGCCTTGCGCGAGCAGTTGTCTGCCCACGATGGGCGAGGACTATCATCCAACGGCATCTACGCGGTCCGAACGCCAGGTGGGGCCGGGCAGATCAATCGCAGCGGGCCACAACTCGATCAATGGCTGATGGAGATGGATCGTCTGATGGAGGCCGGGGAATGGGACGAAGCCCATGCCCGGGTCCTGGCTATGCAGAACAGGATGGAAACGCGCTAAATCTTCCCATCTTCCGTCGGGTAATCCCGGATGAAGACGCCCGGCTTTCATCCGATCGATCGGAAAATTAAACTGGAGTATTTCAACCGAGATGAGTGAGTGGAGCGGCAAACGCGTTCTGGTGACGGGTGCGGGCGGTTTTATCGGCAGTCAACTGGTCGAGTCGCTGGTGCTGGACGGCGCCGACGTTCGCGCTTTCGTGCGCTAT
The DNA here is from genome assembly GCA_018058545.1 of Promineifilum sp. Taxonomy (GTDB): domain Bacteria; phylum Chloroflexota; class Anaerolineae; order Promineifilales; family Promineifilaceae; genus Promineifilum. Next base: position 36,041 of record JAGOZU010000007.1, read on the forward strand.
AACTCGCGGGGTGATGCCGGATTGCTGCGCCAATTGCCGGTCGGCGTCATTCGCGAATTGGACGTCGTGGCCGGGGACTTGCGCGATACGGCCGCCATCGACCGGGCTGTCCGTGGCATCGATTTCGTTTTTCATCTGGGCGCGATCATCTCCATTCCCTACTCCTACAAACATCCGATGGAGACGGCCGAGACCAACTTTATGGGCACGCTTAACGTCCTGATGGCCTGCCTGACCCACGGCGTCGAGCGACTGATCCATACATCGACCAGCGAGGTCTACGGCACTGCCCAATTCACGCCAATGGATGAGAGCCATCCCCTGCAGGGACAATCGCCTTATTCGGCCAGCAAGATCGGGGCCGACAAATTGGTGGAGAGTTTCTATCGCTCCTATAACCTCCCGGCCGTCACCGTTAGGCCTTTCAATACCTACGGCCCGCGTCAGTCAGCTCGCGCCGTCATCCCGACCATCATTACCCAGGCCCTGACTGAAGAATGTATCCATCTGGGTAATCTGGATTCACGACGGGATTTTACCTACGTGCGCGATACCGTGTCTGGATTCATTCGCGCCGCCCAGGCCGAGGATGTCCTTGGCCAGGAGTTGAATCTGGGTACAGGGACGGATATCAGCATCGGCGAATTGGCCGACCGGATCATCCGTCTGGTCGATCGACCGGTTGAGATAATCACCGAGTCGGAGAGAATGCGGCCGGAAAAATCCGAGGTGATGCGTCTGATGTCGGACAACGGTTTGGCCCGGCACGCGCTGGGCTGGGAACCGGCCTATTCATTGGAAGACGGTCTGCGCGAGACTATCAGCTGGATAGGCGACCATATCGATTTTTATCATGTCGGACGGTATGAGATTTAGAGCGCCGGATTAAGGACGAGGGACAAGACCATGAAAGCCGTCATTTTGGCCGGGGGCAAGGGCACGAGGCTCAAACCCTACACAACGATTTTACCGAAGCCGCTGATGCCCATCGGTGATATGCCGATTCTGGAGATTTTGCTGCGGCAGATGAAACGCGCCGGAATCAATGAGGCGGTCCTGACGGTGGGACATCTGGCCGAGATGCTGCGGCTCTTCTTCCAGGATGGCCGGAAACTCGGCATGAATATCACCTATAGCTATGAAGAGGCTCCTCTGGGGACGGCCGGCCCTCTGTCGCTGATCGACGGACTGGACGAAACCTTCATGGTCGCCAACGGTGATGTATTGACGACCTTGCCTCTGACCAGCCTGCTGGATCATCACCGACTCAGTGGCGCGGCGGCCACCATCGCCATGCACCACCGCAAGGTCCACATCGATCTGGGTGTGATCGAGCAAAATGACGACGGCCACGTGACCGGCTACATCGAAAAGCCGACCTATGATTTCATGGTCAGCATGGGCATCTATGTGTTCGAGCCGCGCGTGCTGGATTTCATCCCGCGCAATCAATATCTTGATTTTCCCGACCTGGTCAAACGACTGATCGCCGCGGGCGAGATCGTCGCCGGTTTCCCCTTCGACGGCTACTGGCAAGACCTGGGTCGGGCGGACGATTACGAACGGGCGGTTGAGGACTTCGATCGGATGCGGTCGCTATTTCTGCCGCCCGACAAACCGGCTATTTTGTCGACCAACGGCTCCGGCAAGCATATTCAACCGGTGGGGTGACTGAGAAATGGAAGCGATGAAACCTGTGTGGCGAATCCCGCTGGCCGACATCGACCTTGGCCCTGAAGAAGAGGCGGCCGTCCTCGAGGTGCTGCGACGGCGCTGGCTGTCGATGGGCGAGGTGACGGCCGCTTTTGAGGCTGATTTTTCGGCGCTCACCGGCGCGCGACACGCACTGGCCGTCACCAATTGCACGGCCGCGCTCCATCTGGCCGGGCTGGCTTTGGATTGGAAGCAGGGAGATGAGGTTATTGTGCCGTCGCTGACCTTCGTCGCCACGGCTAATGCCGTTCGCTACACCGGGGCCACGCCTGTCTTCGCCGACGTGACCGGCGAGAATGACTTCAGCCTGTCGGCCGCGGATGTGGCCGAGCGCATCACGCCGCACACGCGAGCGATCATCGTCGTTCATTATGCCGGGCACGCGGCCAATATGCCGGCTATCATGGCTCTGGCGGAGCGGCACGGCCTGGATGTCGTTGAGGATGTGGCCCACGCGCCCGGAGCAAGCTTGGATGGTCAAGCTCTGGGAACGTGGGGCCGGATCGGCTGCTTCAGCTTCTTCGCCAATAAAAACATGACCACCGGCGAAGGCGGCATGCTGATGACGGATGACGACGGGTTGGCCGAGCGACTGCGGTTACTCCGCTCACACGGCATGACCAGCCTGACCTGGGATCGCCACAAGGGGCATGCCTGGAGCTATGATGTCGTCGCGCCCGGCTATAACTATCGGCTCGACGAGATTCGCGCCGCCATCGGCCGCGTCCAACTGGCCAAACTGGAGAATGCCAATTCACGTCGCCGCACGCTCGATGCTCTATATCGTGAATTTTTACCGGCGGCCGCTCCCTCAATCGGTATACCCTATTCCACTACTCGGGGTATCCCTTCCTGCCATTTACGGCCGGTGCTATTGCCGAAGGGGACGGATCGGACGCAGTTTATGGCTGCGATGAAGGCCCAGGGTATCCAAACGAGTATTCATTATCCGCCGGTGCATGGCTTTAGCTATTACCGGCAAGTGGGTGGGCCGTCGCTGCCCGTCACCGAAGAGGTCGGTGCGCGGGAGGTTACATTACCGCTATATCCGGCCATGACACCGGCCGATGTCGAGAGCGTCGTCGCGGCCGTGGCCGGGTCGCTGACAGAAGTGCAGCATCAATTTAACGGCCGTCAGACAGAACGTCAGTTGCCTCAGGTTAAATAATATCACCTTGGGTTTGGAAATAAGGATTGCAGTCGCTGGACAGACACATCGTCAGTGAGTTGTAAGGGTAGGTAGCAACATGGAACTAAAATTAATCGGACAGATGCTTCGACGGTGGTCCTGGCTATTGGTGATCGGCATTCTGATAGGTGGCGGCGCCGGTTATGCCATCAGCATCTATCAAACGCCGGAATACATGGTCCGGACGAAATTGCTTGTGATGGAGCCGCTCGGCACCAATGTCAATAAGGCCAACAATCTAAACGATAAAGCGCTGGCTGAAACCTATATGGAGCTATTGCGGACGCAACCGATCCTTGAGTCGGCCAGCCAGAAAGTCGGCAAGACGATCAAGAGCGAGAACATCAAAGTCTCCCGCGTGAGAGAGACCGGCATGCTGGAAGTGACTGTGCGTGATACCGATCCGCAGGTCGCGGCGCTGATGGCCAATGTCCTGGTTGAGGTACTCATTGAGTATAACGAGGCGCTGCAGATGTCGCGGTTCTCCTCCTCGGAGCAGAGCCTTCAGCTCCAGGTCAGTGAAATCGAAAGCGAGCTGGGGCGGCTGGAGGCCAACATCGCGCAACGTTCCGAATCCAATGTGGAGGAACTGCGTCGCGCGGTTGATGAACAGAAAGCCGATCTGGAGCAGAAAATCTTCGCAGTTCAAGGCGAAATCGCCCGCCTGGAACAAGATATCGACGATTTGACCCCCAAATCGCTGCCGAATGAGTTGCCACCACCGCTAACGTTGGAGCAACGCAACCTGCTGAACGAAAAGCGCACACAACTTTCCCAGAAGCAGTTCTTGCTCGATCTGTATAAGCAGACCTATTTCAAGCTGGTATTGGAGGATAATCCCGCGGCAGTGAGTACAACCACCGGCCTGGAGAATATGGAGCAGGCCAATCTGAACCTCTACCGCCAGCTCTATTCCACTCTGCAGAGCAACTACGAGGCGGCCCGCTTGGCACGCCTGCAAAATACGCCCAATGTGGTTCAAGTGGAGCGCGCTACCCCGCCGACCGCGCCCATCCAGGCCGGTCCGCTGCGCTTTATCGCTCTGGGTGCGATCATCGGCCTTCTCGTCACCGGCCTGATCGCCTTTATCCTTGAGTACATGGATGATACCCTCAAGACGCCGCAGGACATCACCAATGTCCTGGGGTTGCCGGTCATCGGTTCCGTGGTCAATGAATCGGGGATGGTGAAGCAGGAGGGGACGCCCTATGTATCAGTCCATCCGCGTTCGCCGATGGCGGAGACGTTCCGCACGCTGCGCACCAATCTCGAATTCGCCAGCGTCGATAAGCCGTTGAAGACGATTCTCATCACCAGCCCCGGCATGAGCGAAGGCAAGACGACCGTCGCCTCGAACCTGGCGGCAGTGATGGCCCAGGCCAATAAGCGGGTGATTTTGCTGGAAGGCGACCTGCGGCGGCCGCGGATTCATACCGCTTTGGGTATGTCGAATCAGGTCGGTCTGAGCGATGTCTTCCGTGGCCAGATGGATATTCGTGACGTAGCTCGCTACTCCAAGGTGAAGGACCTGGCGGTTATCACGAGCGGCGCGTTGCCGCCGAATCCGGCTGAGTTGTTGGGGTCGGTCCGTATGACTCAGATTCTGGCCCGGCTGGTCGAATCCGCTTCGGTGGTCATCATAGACAGCCCGCCCTTTGTGGTCACTGATTCGACGGTCCTGGCCTCCAAGGTCGACGGGGTGCTGCTGGTCATCCAACCGGGCAAGACCCATGCCGAGGCGGCGCGCACCATGCTGGCTCAACTCAATCGCGCCGGCGCCAATGTCGTCGGCGTGGTCCTCAATCGCGTCTCGCGCAAGGCAGCCGGGAACTACTATGGTTACTATCGCTATGAAAGCGAGCCGGTTGTTGTTACCGATCCGGTATCGACTGAGCGAGTCGCGACCAGCCCTCGTAAAGGTTTGGCCACGATGTTTAGCGGTAATGGCAAGAAGGTTGCCGGAGATGTCAGTGAGGAAGTCGCCTGATCGGTAAGGACAACCGTCGGTAACGAGTGAGCGGTTAGCGGTTTTTTCACGGCTCCTTCACCTCGTTTCCATTCTAACCCCACGGAACGGTTGGTATGATTCGATGAGAGAGTAATACCAACCGTTCTTCGTAAATAATTCGATGGTATATCGGCCGGATCGTCCGATTCGATATTCCTCAGGCAGATTGTGTAATTTTGGATACGCAACCCAAAGAGGCAGCGCAGTCACAACATAGTAATCAGGGATTGGAGAAGGAAGCGCCAGGCCAATTTGTCCATTGCCCCTTTCTCGGCACGGAGACCAATCCAAGCATGGCTCATCCCTTTGCTACGGATGAAAATCGGTGTTTCAGCGCTGCCTTCGCAGTCCCTGTCAGCACGATCCATCAGCAAAAATACTGCCTGACCGCCCAATACGATCTCTGCCCTGTGTATCGCCAGGCAACAGGGAAAGCATCTTTATCCAAGGCTAAGGCTACTCCTGTCTCTGTACCCTCCGCAACGCGTGCCGCGCAGGTTCCGGCGAAGGAAGCTACCTCAGTCCCTGTCGGAGAACGGGTCACCTGGCTGGATGCGGACGACGAGACATTGCGGGAAATGAATGCCCTGTTTGGCGTGAAAACCGCCTTGCCTCCGTCTTCAGAATCAGGCTACTATGCCTCTCCGAAGTTGCCGATAGCGGAACAAACCCACCCGGACTTTACCGCCAGCCAGGGAATTTATCTTCCCCCTCAGCCGTTTTACCAAAATGACAAGTTTCGCCGCCTTGTGTTGATTCTGTTGCTGTTGGCACTCGTCCCGGTGGCCTGGTGGCTATTTGCCAATGCCCCTGAACGTCCCGGATTCCTGCAGGCCAACAGTCCGATTCAAGGATCAGTTGCCATGCCGACGGTTGTTGCTCCACCGCCAACAAACGGTGGGAGTGGAGATGTCGACAGCGGTGCAATCAATGGCGGCTCGGTAGTAGCTGCCGGCGTAAGTGGCGCAACCGAAACGACGGCCACCCCCGCGGCCGAAGCAACCCTGACAGACCTGGAGCGAATTGCCGTGACTGCCACAGCCTTATTTGCAAATGCTACCACGGAGATGGAATGTATAGCGCCATCGACATGGGAGAGTTATACCATTGAAAAGGGGGATACGATCGATGGATTGGCCCGGTCGCGAGGCGTGCAGCGGGAGTTGCTGATCGTCGCCAACTGTCTGTCTCAGTCCGATCTGGAAGTCGGCCGAACGATATTCTTGCCGCCGATTGGAGCCGTCGCTATCGAGACGGCCGAGGCGACGCTCACACCGACGGTTATCATTCCGGCCGCCCCTACCCGGGCGCCGATTTTCTTTCCGACGGTCGCGCCGATTCAATTTCCGACGCCGACGGTAGTGATCATTATTTACCCAACGGCGCCGCCGCCGGTTGTCCCGCCAACGGCCGTGCCGCCAACATCCGCCCCGCCGCCTGAATCGCCGACTCAGGTACCACCTGAGCCTACATCAGTTCCAACAGTCGCGGCGACAGCACCACCGCCGCCGCCGCCGCCGTCCGAACCTACTGCGGCTCCTCCACCGGGGGAACCATGAGAAACGACGCCTTCGTTCAACTGATTCGACGTCAGGGTTTTCGGCCAATAGCCGGATAGATTACCATTTGAACCGTCAGCCGGGAGATATGATATGAGCAACCATCCCGGTAGCGACAAGGCAGGCGAATCGATGGAAAAGACGATCGCTGGAGTACATAGCCCCTATATGAGCCTGGACCGCCTGGATGTGGCTGTCTTGTTGATGACCACTCCATTTTTACTGGCTCCCAGCTTCTTTCCTGCTACGCTGTCTGTCCTGGCTCTATTGCTGCTGCTGACGCCTCCTTTCATCCGATATTCGCGTGACGAACGAGTGACACGCCCGACGGCCGCCAACTTGCCGATCGCTGTGTTAGGGTTGGTCTTCTTGCCGCTGGCCTTTCTGTTGAGTCCCGCACCCTGGGCAATCACTTGGGTGCGAATCACCACTCTGGCGTGGTCAATTGCATTGTTCTTCGCCGTCGTGAATGGTACCCCGATAGGGCAGGGCAGGAAACTACGCGCTCTGGCGGCTCGCCCCACTCAAATATACCTGGCCTTGGGCGTGCTGACGGCCGTAATTGGCCTGGTAGGCATGCGCAGTGTGGACAAGCTCTTTTATATTCCCCAGACGGGAATGTTGGCCGATGCACTGGGCTGGAAGAATGGCTTGCCGACGAACGAGATCGCCGGCGTACTGACGTTGTTCATTCCTTTCATCATCGCTCTGATCTACGGTTGCTGGATAGCCGGCAACCGTCGCCCTCTTCTGTTGCTTCTGCCGGCGATGTTGCTGATGGCGGGCACGATGGTTCTGTCTCAGTCGCGTACCGCCCTGGTGGCCACGGCAATCGGCACAGTTTTGGGTCTGTTAGTATCCGGGGCTATCGGCCGAAAACGGATCCTGGGCGGGCTGGCCACCATCATAGTGGCGGCGGTGATCATCTCCCAGACCCCCTTGATGAACCGCTTTGTTTTTGCCGGCGCGAATTCGTGGGAGAGTGTCATTGGGCCTCGCTTGGGGGTATGGACTCAGGCCATCATGGGTATTCGCGATCATCCGCTTTGGGGCATGGGTTTTGGTATATTTGGCCCGGTATCCCGGCTGGTCTATCCTCTCGTCTCGCCTGAATTTGGCGTGCTTCTTGAAGACGCCCACGACTTGTATCTGCAAACTGCCCTGGACTTCGGTCTGGCGGGACTGTTGGTGTTTCTGGTCATCGGTCTGGTTGTATTCATCTCGGTAATCCGTCTCATGCGGGAGCAGCCACGGCGTTCCCTCGACCGGCTATGGGCGGCCGGGTTGTTAGGGGCGCTGATTGCGCATGCTCTCTACAGCCTGACTGATGCGGTCTCGCTAGGGACGTTGGCCGGGATTCCCCTGTGGTTTTTGTTTGGGCTTGTTATGAGCGCGCCGCATTCTAACTTGCGCCTCTCCTGGACAAGGAACGCCCAATATGCGTTTGTTTTAAGCTTGCTGTTGGTAATCATCGCGACCTTCACCGCCTATCCGGTCAATCGCGCCGGTCAATTGACCGTTCGCGCTCTGGCCGATCCGGCGGCACACTCACAGGAGACGACGGCTGAAATCAGCCGTTTGGCCGATAGCCAGTGCCGTGCCGGGTGGTACGAGGGCCTGTCCTTCCACATGGCTGGTGACTCGGCAGGCCGAGCCGCTGCCTGGGGGAAGTTGCTGGGATGCACGACCGACTATACCGTCTTTATGTCTGCTCTGGCCGCCGGAGACGAAGAGTTAGCGCGACTGGCGATCACGTCCCAACCGGAAGACGCCACGGGTTACTTCTGGCTGGCCGAGCTGATGGCTCAGGAATCACCGGATGACGCCGTCATGCTCTATGAGCATGGGTTGAGCCTCGAACCGGAAAACGGTCAACAATGGATCGCCCTGGCCAGGTTGTTGCAGCCAACAGATGAGGCTGCCGCGCTTAATGCCTATCTGCAAGCGTGTCTGAACGGCGATCCCGGGGCCAACGGTTGCCTGAATGCCGGTAACCTGGCCTGGAGTCGTGGCGACACGCAACAGGCGATCGATTATTATCGCCTCTCCCATTATCCCGAGGCCAGAGCCAGAGCGGACGAGATTGAGCGACAACTCGCCGGGCAATAGCCGCCGGGGTTGTGGATATCGGCAAACTGACGCGGGACTAACCGCTTTTCGTCCTGCCTCCCCCGTCCGGTCAACTGACGCTATAATCAGACCTCATGGCGGTATTATCGGCATCTAACGTCGGCCAATCATTCGGCGAGTACGACGTCTTTGGGGGAGTGAACGTCAGCATCCCCAGCGACGGCAAAATCGGGCTGGTGGGGCCAAACGGCATCGGCAAGACGACGCTGTTGCTCATTTTGGCCGGCAAGGCTCAGCCTTCGAGCGGGCAGGTTCACTTGTCCAGAGGCGGCCGCATCGGCTATCTTTCCCAGGCATCATCCGATATCTTCATCGGTTCGGCCGGCGAACAAACTATCCATGACGAGATGTTGTCGGTCTTCCAACCGATTCTTGATATGGAGGACCGCCTGCGGCAGCTGGAGATCGAGATGGCTTCGGAAGAGGCGACGGATGAGTTGCTGGCGGAATATTCCCGCCTGCAAGCGCAGCACGAGATCGCCGGCGGTTATGATTATGAAACCCGCATTCAAATGGTGCTGACCGGCCTTGGCTTTGGGCCATCGTCATGGAACCAGCCATTGAACCAGCTGAGTGGCGGCCAGAAGACCCGTATATCGCTTGGCCGTCTGTTGCTCGAATCACCCGACCTGCTCATCCTCGACGAGCCGACCAATCATCTCGACGTTCAGGCCATCGAATGGCTGGAGAACACGCTGAACAGTTGGCCGGGGGCCGTGCTGGTCGTCAGCCATGATCGCTACTTCCTCGACCGGGTGGCCAACACCATCTGGGAGATGAATCGGACGGGGGTTGAGGTCTATCGTGGCAATTACAGCGCCTATGTAAATCAGCGACAGGAGCGATGGGAGCGGCTGCAGCGGGAATATGACGCCTTCCAGGAACGTGTCGTCAGGGAACTGGATTTCATCCGCCGAAACATCGCCGGGCAACGTACCCAGATGGCCTGGGGACGTCTGTCGCGCCTCAGTCGCGAGATCGAGGCGGTACGCGTCGGCGGGTTAGGCGTCATTGCCGATCTGAGCGGCAAGGGCTGGAGCCGCATCGCCACCGAGCTGGATCTGCGCCGGCCGGCGGCGACGCTGGCCGAGTTGCAAGAGGCGATCGCCGCCCTGCCGGCGCCAACGCGGCCGCCAGTGCTCAATATGCGTCTTAGTTCCGCCTATCGCAGCGGCAATATTATATTGCGCGCATCCGATCTGACTGTGGGCTACCCGGGACGGCCGCTATTCACCGTGGATGAGCTGGAGTTGCGGCGGCTGGAGACGGCCGCGTTTATCGGTCCCAACGGCACGGGCAAGACGACTTTTCTGAAAGTTATCATGGGACAGGTGGAGCCGTTATCGGGCAGCCTGACGCTTGGCGCAAGCCTCAAGGTGGGTTATTTCGCTCAAACCCAGGGGGCACTCAATCCGGAGGCCACCGTGCTGGATGAACTGCTGCGCCACAAGGATATGACCATCAGCGAGGCGCGCAACTATCTGGCTCGCTATCTCTTCCGCGGCGATGATGTCTTCAGCCAGGTCAGCACGTTGAGTGGCGGAGAACGGGCACGCCTGGCGTTGTCGATCCTGGTGCTGGAAGAAGCCAACTTCCTGTTGCTCGATGAGCCGACCAATCATCTCGATATCCCGTCGCAAGAGGTCTTGCAGTCGGCGCTGGAGTCGTTCGACGGGACGATCTTGCTGGTAACGCACGATCGCTATCTGAGCGATCGTCTGGCGACTCAAGTATGGGAGTTGCGCCCGGCCAGAAGCGGCGGCGAGGCGATGGAGCTGGATCTGTTCCACGGGTCCTATCAGGATTATCTGGCGGCCCGGGCGACCAAACCGACGGCCGAGGTCGTGGAAGCTCCGGCGACAAACGACACAGCAACGGCCGATCTCCCCTTGAGCAAGAACGAACAGCGTCGACGAGCCGAAGCTCTGGCCACGCTGGAGGATGATATCACGGCAACCGAAGCGGCTCTGCTATCGTTGGGCAATGCCTTGCAGGATGCGGCGGAAGCCCAGGATTTCACCGAGTTACAACGCATGACGGCCGATTATGAGGCCGCCGAGGACAGGCTGGAAGATTTATTCACGCGATGGGAGGAGATGACGCATGAGCCGGCGAATCATCATCGGGTTAACGGGTAATATCGCCACCGGCAAATCGGCCGTCATGCGGCTGGCGGCTGAGCGTGGAGCGCAAGTTATTGATGCCGATCGGGTGGTGCACGAGCTGCTCCAGAACGACGAAGATATTCAGACAGCCGTTGTGACCGCGTTTGGGCCGGGCGCGCGGACACCCGACGGCCGCATCGATCGTGCCGCTCTGGGCCGGATCGTCTTCGGCGATGACCAACTGCTGCGACAGCTGGAAGACTTGCTGCATCCCGCTGTGCGCGAGGAGATCGCCCGCCGCGTGGCCGCAAGCGACGCGCCGGTGACGATGATCGAGGCCATCAAGCTTATTGGAGGGCCACTTGCGGCCGTGTGCGATCAGATCTGGGTGACGACCTGTTCTCGCGAGACTCAACTGGAGCGGCTGCGAGTGTGTCGGGGTATGGATGTTGAGTCGGCCGTGGCCCGGGTCGAGGCCCAACCCTCGCAGGAGGAAAAGATCGCCCGCGCCGATGTCGTCATTCATACCGATGGGCTGATGACCGTGACCCAGGAGCAGTTCGAGAGGGCGTGGGCCGGCCTTTCACAGGCGAAATAGGGCGTCGCGTGGGCCGATCGACGGGTTAACGTTTGCCCAAATCGGCCGTTCTCCTGTGCAAACGTCGCGTAAACCGTTATAGTTAGGCCATCATGCAAGCTATTAAACAGTGGATTCTCAATCATCCTCATTTGACCGCGTGGATCGTCCTGGCTGTGGGCATGAACGCCATCCTGATCTATGAGGCGCGAGCCATTGGTTTGCTTCCCATGCAGTGGTTCTGGTTGATCCTGATCACGACACTGGTCGCGGGCGCGTGCATCTGGATCGTCAGCTGGGGAGATGACGATGACGCCGCAGCCGAGGCGAATGATCTCAAGCCTGGCGATGACCGGGCAAAAAACTCCTGATCGCACATACAAGACAGAATATGTCAGATTTCCAGCCGCCAGTGGCCACAGAGATGTTTCAGCATGTCGAGGCGCTGCGTCGCGAGGTCGCTGATCTGTTTATTGTCTTCGACACGACGCTTGACTATCCGGGGAAGGGCCATTTTCGTTTTCGCGGCCGATTCCTTCAGGACCCGGCGGATTGCTACGGAGAGCTTCGACGACGATTCGAGCGGCACGGCTTCACGCCGACGGTGAGCGAGGAAGGCGGGCAAGTTGAAGTGGTGGCTCTGCCGGTGGTGTTCGATCACCCCCGGTCGCGCTGGATCATCAACCTGGTTCTGTTCATTGCCACCGTCCTTTCCACCTTGTTCGTTGGCGCAATGTACGGGGCCGAAACGACTGAGCAAGCGTACCAGATATGGCGCGGCTGGCCGTTTGCGACCAGCATCCTGCTCATCCTGGGAGCGCATGAGTTGGGCCACTACTTTGCCGCCCGGCATCACAACGTGCCGGTGACCTTGCCCTACTTCATTCCTATGCCGCTGTCGATATTCGGCACGTTCGGTGCGTTCATCCGGCTGCAAGGGCCGGTCAACAACCGGCGGGCGCTGTTCGATGTAGGCGCGGCCGGGCCGCTGGCCGGACTGGTGTTCGCCTTGCCGATTTTGTTCATCGGACTGGCGACGTCGAAAGTCGCGCATGTCCTGCCCGGCGGCATATTCGAGGGCAACTCATTGCTCTATCTGTTGGCCAAACTCGCCGTTTACGGGCGAATTTTGCCCTCCGGTGGCGAGGACGTGATGCTGAATCAGGTCGCCTGGGCCGGTTGGGTGGGGTTGTTCGTCACCGGGTTGAACCTGATCCCCGTGGGGCAACTGGATGGCGGCCACGTGGCCTACGCGCTCTTTGGCAAGCGTGCGCAGATGTTCTTTTGGCCATCTATCGTCGGATTGGGGTTGATCGTGCTGTATTCCTATTTGCAGGGCGCTTTCGTGCCGACATGGCTGCTGTGGATATTTCTGCTATGGGCGTTTGGCCGTGTGCACGCCAGACCGCTGGAAGACATCACCGAGCTTGATCCGCGCCGCCGTGTGCTAGCCATTTTCACCCTGGCGCTGTTCTTCCTCACGTTTGTCCCCTTGCCGCTGGCCGGCCTTTCGGGTTAGCTCGTTCTGAGAGACGATACCCGCGGCAGCCGCGCCGATTTGCCCGCCGGATGGTCTGACCTTATAATCGGTTCGTTCGCGTGGCTCCATATGGCCATGCGAGAAGCCAATGCACAGGCACATGATAAATCCTTTCACTCGTGCGCGGGTTCGGGGGCACCTCCTCCTTATATTACTGGGTTTGACAGTGGCATTTGCCTATCTGGGTTCCGGCTCGCGTCCGGAGCCGGTCGGCGCCATCCCCGCCCAGCAAACGAACCCCACGGTTGGCTTCGTCAATTCCGTCTATACCGTTAACGAGAATCAAGGTCCGGCGGTCATCACCGTCAGCGTCTCGGCCGCTCCAGCCCCGGGCAGGGATGTCGTCGTCACCTATCTGACTGTCCAAGGCACAGCCCAGGAAGGCTCCCCCGGCGGCGACTTCGTTACCACATCCGGCACTCTGACCTTCACCAGCAGCACCCAGACGACCCAATCCTTTCAGGTCGTGATCGTCAACGATAATATCATCAATGAGCCGGATGAGACGGTCAACCTGATTCTGCAACTCCAGACGCCGAACACAGCGGTGCTGGGCCGCTCGGTTGCCACCTTGTTCATCATTGATGATGATTCAGCCACGGCCACCCCACGGCCGACGGCCGCCACCGGCACGCCCATCTTCGTCGATCTATCGGAGCCGAATGATTCGTTCAACGACGCCTATCAGATTCAGCCCGGCGCGGCCGCTACCTGCCAGCTAACCCTTTGGCCTCCCGGCGACCAGGACTTCTTCTCGTTTGCGGTCAAAAACGGCACCTATTACCGGATAGCCACAGACCAGCTCTCTCCGGGGCTGGATACGGTGCTGACGATCTTCGATCAGGCCGGCCGCGCCATCGCCGAAAATGACGACAGCGGCCTGCCCGGGGAGTTCCAATCGGAGGTCATCGTCCAGGCCGGCTCGAACGGCTTTTACTTCGCTCGGGTGGTGAATAAAAGTCCGGCCGATGCCGCCAACAAAACCTATTGCCTGTCCGTTGTGGCGATGGAGCAGCCGACAGCGACTCCCACACCGACTTTGCTTCCCACGCGAATCGGCTCCGATGCCTGCGAGCCAAACGGCACGATTGGGCTGGCCTGTCTTTTCGGCGAGAACCAGTCGCAACAGTTCAACTTCGTCCCGCCTTTCCGCGAGGGGCCGGACCAGGATTTCTATCGCATCTGGGTCAAGCCAGGGGTGACGATTACGTGCGAGACAACGGAGCTGTCCAGTGTGACCGACACCAATATGATCTTCCTGGATCACAACGGCGGTGACTTCAACCCGCAATTGGGCAATGATGACAAAGCCCCGGGCGACAGGGGCAGCCGGTTGACATATGTCTCGACCTACACCGGCTGGCTCCATGTGCTGGTCGGCCCGGTCAACCCCGTGCCGTTGGCCCAAGCGGACCAATTCACCTATACCATGGCCTGCACGTCGAGCGTGCCACCAACGGCGACGGCTACCTTGCCTGTATCGCCCGGCGGTGGCGGGAACGGCGGCTTCGTGCCCATCGCGCCGACCATTACCCCCTTCCCGACCCCGACCCCGATCGACCTGTCCGCGATTCTGACTCCGCCGCCGATCGTCATCCCGCAGGTCACGATCCAACCCTTGCCGACGGCCACACCGGCCGCAGGGCAGCAGAACGTCGCCACAATCAACGTGACTGTCTTTTACGACAGCAATTTTAACTTCACCCCGGAGGTCAACGAGGGCATTATCGACGTCGCCGTGGCGCTCTATGACAATACCAACGGCCGTCTGCTGGCCTTTGGCTATACCAACCAGGCCGGGGCGGTGCGCTTTGAAGCGATCCCCAGCAGCGGATCGATTCGCGTGCACGTTCCGTTGCTCAATTTCAGCCAGAGTGTCGGCTCGGGCGAATCCAATATTTCCGTGCGCGTGGCTCCGCTGCCGCTACCTATCGGGATCCCATAGGGAACGGGATCATAACGATACGTTAGTACCCTGACCATCAAAATTATGTCGGCCGATCCGCAGCCACCTCCAAGTTCCGTCCAACGACTCACCGGCAACCCGGCTCTGTTGTTATTGGGCATCGTGGCCGTGGTGGCTCTTCTGGCCGCCTGCATCATGGGTTTCCTGCTGTTGCGGCCGTTGATTGGTGGCCTGGGCGACAATGCCGCCGGCACGCCCGGAGCCGGCCAGCCCACGCCCTTTCCTCAGATGACGCAACAACCGGCCGGGGAACCCGTCATCATCGGCATCAGCGATACGGGCACGTTTTCGGTGACGCTGGACGCGCCGGCAACGTTGAGTGTGCTCGATAGCCAATGGGCGATCCAGCCGCAGAATATCGGCGCGGACGGGCTATGGAATCCTCAGATTGAGGGAGACACGGCCGCCTGGATCAATGGCACGATCGTCAACTACGTGTTTGGCTTGGCTGATACCGACTCCAATCGCGCCTTGCTGGAGAGGCTGGCGCCGGGTGACACGATGCTTGTCTCCACGAGGCAAGGGGTAACCCATACCTTCACCTTTGACAGCCGTAGCCAAGTGCCCAGCAGCGATCGCAGCGTCTATAACCAGCAGTCCCCCGGCATCACCCTCATTTTGTTCGGCGGCGACACGGCCGAACGGCTGGTGGTGCGCGGCCGGTATGAGGTGGCGGCGTCCAGTCCGTCATCAAGCGGCAACGTCATCCAGCTTGGCGAATCGGCCCAACTGGGTGATGTCCAGATCAATCCCCAGGCGAATTCGTTTCTGACCAACCGGCCCGAAGCGCCGGCCGGATTCGGCTTCTTCCTGATCGACTTCATCATGCATAACGTCGGCGTGTCGGCGGTTGATAGCGCCGCCTATCGCTTCACCTTGTCGGATGAAATCGGGAACCAGTACGCCCTCAACCCCATCGCCAGCCGGTTGGGCAACTACCCGCCATTGGGTGGCTTTATCAATGCCGGACAGTCAGTCTCGGCGACGGCCGGCTATCAGATTCCCGCCGGGCTGGTCAGCGCCAATCTAACCTGGACGGTGATCGCGCCCGATGGCTCGCAGGTGCAGGCCGTGTTTCCTTTCACCGCAGGTGGCGCGGCGGGACAAAACGCGATTGTCTCCTTGCAGCAGGCGACCATCACCGCCGATCTGAACAACCTCATCATCGTGGGGCAGATCACCAACGTGGGGGCGCAGCCGATCATCATTGCGCCGGAGGATATCTCCTTGCGCACGGCTACCGGCTCCGATTACTTGCTCCTGGCTACCAACCCGCCGTTCCCGTGGACGGTGCCGCCCAACCAGACGCTCCAGTTTGCCGTCACCTATCAGCGCCCTATCAGCGACCCATCGGCGGTGTTTACTTTGCTGGGCCAGCCGTTCGAATTAAGCGGGTTGCAATAGCGCGGCCGTTTCCGACCGGTAGCCTATTCCCTTTTGCCGTTGAGAATAAATTCCAGTGAGGATGCCGGACGCTGCCTCCGGCTGGTGTAGTAGAGGAGGATGCCGGCCACCAGCACGATCAGCCCCAATATCAGGCCGGTCGATTGAAGCGGCCCCATAAACGGCCGTTCGAAGTCAGGCTGAATGTGCGTTCCGATATGGATCAGGTCGGCGAACCCGCTCACGTAACACAGCACCAGACCTGTCAGAGACAGGCGGATGCCGATATCGGCTTGCAGGGAGCGAGGGGAACCGGACGGCCGCGGCTCCATCAGGTAGAGATAGACGGCAATAGTCAGCAAGGTGACGCCGATTAGAAAAGCCAGCGTTTGCAACACGCCGAATCCGGGGGTCAGATCAAGGCCGATGAGATCGGCCACGATAGCGCCGACGACCAGCAAGGCTCCCAGTCCGACCAGTATCCACATAACCGCGCGACGGACGCGGCGCACACGATTTCCCATATATTAACCTGATGTTATCTTGCGCCGGAAAACAAAAGACGCTGCGCCGGTTAAGCGCAGCGTCTTCGAGTGTCGGGGCAGCGGGACTCGAACCCACGACCTCTTCAACCCCATTGAAGCGCGCTACCAAGCTGCGCCATGCCCCGACTGCATGGCGGATTATAGCAGTCAACGGGCGGATGGGCAAACGGCGCGGAGTTGTCTTTTCGCCTGATTATCCTTTGTTAGGACTTATTATCGTTCGATCCGCGGTATAATAGGAGCATCGCAAATCTGCAAGGAGCCGTTATGTCATACCTTCACCCTGACCTGAAGCAGATACTTGTCTCAGAGGATATGATTCGTGGCCGTGTGGATGAGATCGCACAGCAAATTGCTCGTGATTATGTCGGGGCGGATCAAATCATCCTCGCCGGTGTTCTGAAGGGAGCATTCATCTTTTTGGCTGACCTCTCGCGAGCGCTGACCCAAATCGAGGACGCGCCCCCACATATCGTCGATTTTATAGCCGTGTCAAGTTACGGCCGCTCCTCGGTATCCGGCGAAGTGCGACTGGTCATGGATTTGCGCGAACCGATCACCGGCAGCCATGTCATCCTGGTTGAGGATATTGTTGATTCGGGCCAGACGATTAGCTACCTGATGCACTCCCTGGGCGGTCGCGAGCCGGCGTCGCTGCGGAGCTGTGCCCTGGTTCGCAAGGATCGCCCCGGTCCAGCCTTTGAAGTCGACTATCTGGGTTTTACGATCCCCGACGTCTGGGTGGTCGGTTATGGGCTGGATTTTGCGGAGCGTTTCCGCACGTTGCCGTTTATTGCCGAGCTAAAACCGGAGGCTTATCAATAGCGAAGTGGCCGTTTCCTCAATGAACGGTTGCAGGTAGACGGCCAACAAGCTCACCAAGCCGAGCGTGAAGTTATAGCCGGCGTGGACGATGATGGCCACGGTGGTGTTGTGGCGCTTGCGGATGATACCCAGGACGACGCTGAGCAGGAAGATGGCCAGTGTTGCCGGGGTAAGTCCATATTGGACATGGGAGACGGCAAAGATGATCGAGGTGGGGACGATGCCGAAGATGGGTTGCAGCGCGCCGCGAAAAAGCAGCTCCTCGCCTAGTCCGGCGGCCGCGGCCAACAAAAACCACTCCCAAATCGTGTCGAAGCTGCCCAGCATGGTTTTGTTGATGCCGCTCAATTGTTCCACCTGGGCTGAGTCGAACAGCGTCCATGTAAAGCTGATGCAGCCTTGCAGGAAGACGAAGAAGAGCATCCAGCCCATGCCGCCCAGGAGTTGACGCGCCGTCGGCCGAACCAGCCCCAAGCGTTGCCGGAGAGACAAACCGTCTCGCCGTGACAGAAACCCCACACCCAGAAAAGCAGCGGCGACGAACAGGAACTGCTGGGATAGCACGTCGAGCAACGTGACTTCCAGTCCGGCCTCGGCCAGAGCGTCCAGTGCGCCGGGAGCCAGCGAAAAGGCTGCGTTGCCCATGAGATAGCCGATGGCTACAAAGGCCAGGGTGTGGACAGGGGATTCGGGGTCAAACGCAGGCACCGCGCGCGCCAATCCCTGCCGGATCGGCTTCAGACAAGTCAGCATGCCCCACAAGCCCATCAAGACTAGCGAAGCAGCCGCAGACGCGCTCTCCGGTATTAACCCGGCTAGTACCGACGTTTCCAACGATTCGACAGGCAGGAATCTCAAGGCAAGCCCGGCGATGACGAGCAAGCTGTTGGCCAGGAATAACAGCAAATTGAACGTCAGTCGCGCGCCGTGGCCGCCGCGATCGGCGATCAGGTTGGCAATGTAGATGACGGCCAGCACTGGCAGGCCAACGAGGAAAATCGGCATTGGGGTAGCGCCGGACCGCCTGACAGGAGAGGCGGTCCGGCGAGTTCAGACTAGGGTTCTATCAGAACTGTGTCGTAGAAAATACCCACGTTGGGCAAATTCATGAAGCCCTCGCCCCGGTACGGGAAGTAGTGTTCGGCCAGGTCGTTGAGGCTCTGTCCGCTTGGGATCTCGCCAATGCCAATACCGATGCGATTGCCCGCCACCAGCCCGGAGACGGGAATGGAGAAACGGCCGCTGCTGTCGCTACGCCCGGCTCCTAACAGGCTGCCGTTGTAGGTGACGTCCATGATGGCCAGGGAGGTATCGGGTGGGGCCTGCCCGGTGATGATCGCCGTCGCGGCCGTTATGGGCGTGTCAAAGCGGAAGCGCGGCTCCTGGAAAGTCTCTGCGGCAGGGGGGTAGTCCCCCGGCGGATTGGCGGGCGGCGGTGCTGCCTCGCCCGCGCCCGGATATGGTTCTACACCTTCGACAACGGCCGCCGGAGGAGGATAGGCCTCGCCGACGGATGCGGGCGGCGCGGTCGGAACGGCCGCGGTGTCGGTCGTCGCCACGACTGCCGGAGCACTCTCCAGAGAGGGCGTGGTCCCGCCTGTAGATGGCCCACATGCGGCCAGTAACAAGAGGGCTGAAACGGTGAACAGGAACAGGATGGATTTTTGAAGGGTTCTCGATCGCATAGGCCACATTCTACACGCAACGTCAAAAAAATAGAAGCCACCCTAAGGTGGCTTCTATTTTTGTTACTCGTAGTGAACTATGGGCTTACTGGTTGAAACCCTCGTAGTTCTTGGTGTCCTGACCACTCGCGCCCGCGCCGAAGCTTGATTCGTTAGCGATAGCTACGATAGGCTGGCCAGCCGAAAGGGATACGCCACCGAAGGTGTTGCCCAGTGAAGCGATACCGAAGAAGGTATAGCTGGCGCCGGGCTGGATGGTCGCGGAGGTGACATTCACCGCGGCGCCACCGGTCGGGGAGTAGGTGGCCTGGACAGTCGTCGGGGCAGCGCCGACGTTCTGGACCTGGATACCGGTCGTATTGCCACCGAAGGTCTCCTTGTAGAGCGGCAGAACTACGTTCGTGGTAGCGCCACTGGCAGCGAAGCAGGAGTAGGTGGTAACACGGGTCGGGTTGACGGCCGGGTTGAACGCGCGGTCATTGACGACTACAGCGATGTTGCCGCCGCCATCACCGGTCACAGTGGCCGAACCCAGGGCACCGGCCGGCAGACCATAGGTCCCATCGGCACTGAAGAAGGTGAAGGACTCACCAACCGCCAGGGACGGGCTGGTCGCGCTATCGGTCTGCAGCGCGCCGCCGCCGACGGAGTAGGAATATTCAACGGTAACCGTTTGCGGAGCAGCGCCGACGTTCTGGGCCTGGATACCGGTGGTCTGCTTGTTGGCGGTGTGGCCGTTGCGGACCAGCGGGCAGTAAGCCTCTGTGTCATAGTCGTTGGGCGTGAAAGCCTTGGAGGCTTGCAGGTTCTGGGCGACGGCCGCGGAAGCTTCGTGCTCCAGCGAGGTGCCGGCCAGCGGCTGCGTGCCGGTGACGGTCAAGCTGCCGACGGAGTTGGCGGCGATGGCCGGGCTGGCGTCGGCCGGGCTAATCACGACCATGGCGTTGCCGGGGACGGCATTGAAGACCTTGGTGTGGGTGGCCGCGCCGATACGGAAGGTGGCGGTGATGTTGTTGGGGTTGCCGCTGGCGTTCTGCACATAGAAGGTGGTCGTACGACCGCCGAAGGCGTTCTTGACCAGCGGGAAGGCGATCGTCGTCGCCACATCGGCGCCGTCGGTGCCGCGATACTGGCCGGCGGCCGCGCCGACGCCACGGTTATTGACGTTGACGATGGCCGCGATGGGCTGATCGGCGCTAACGACGGCCGAGCCGACGAAACCGGCCGGAACGGTGGTGCAGTGAACATCGGTCAGGAAGTTGACCGAAGCGCCGGGGGCGGCCGATTGATTACCGCAAGGGTAAGCCACGCCACTGCCGTCATACGCCTGGAAAACGATCGAGGCGTTGGCCGAGCCGACGTTCTGAATCTGCTGGCCGGACTTCCAGCCCGAGCCGGGCAGTTGCTGCGCCGCCACCAGGCTGGCGCTGATCAGAACAACGATCAAAACAGCAAATACTGACAGGGTTTTCTTGGTCATGTGTATCTCCTCAATATAGATCGACTACGAGTTATGCTACGATTGGTAGTATAGGCTTCCCCGGAGGGCAATTCAATCACCCTTTTGGAGTATTTAGAGGGTATTGACGGGTGATTTTTGGCCGATCGCGCGAAATATCCCCTGTTTAGTCCGGCCGCTTGCGAAACAGGGCTTCAATGTTGGAGATGATCAGATCGTCAAAGGTCTGTGTCTTGCTCTTGAAGCAAGTGGGGTGACGGGCGATTAAATCAACGTCGTCGGCGTTGTAGATCTCATGGTAGACAACGCGCTCCATGCGATTTTCATAGCGCTGCCACAGATCACGGTAGCGGGACAGAGGCCATTCATTCATCCAGAAGTAGCCCATCAGCTTGATGTTGTTGGCGGCGGCGTACTCCGTGAGAGTCTCTTTGGTGAACAGGCATTCGACGTAAGGCACGGAGATCGTCTGGAACTGGTGGGCCCCCTTGGGCGATAGCCATACCGGCCCGAAATCGAGATAAAGGTATCCACCCGGTCGCAACACGCGCAATGCCTCGCGCAGCACCTGCTCGGGATCGGGAAAGTGTTCAAAGGAGTTGAAAGAGAATACGAAATCGAAAGATTCGTCGACGAAGCCTAACGATCCGGCGTCCATCGCTGCGAAACCCGCTCCACTGTCGATGGCCCGGCGATCCAGCCCCTCAACACGGATATCGATGCCTGTGGCCGACTTGCCCATCTCTCGCAGTACGCAACAGGTCATCCCGTCCCACATGCCCAGGTCGAGGAAACGATAGGGTTGATTGGGTTGATGGCGGATGAGGTCGAGCATGGTTTGCGCACGCTCGCGGCCGCGCGCCTCCAGGCTATCCAAATCATATTTATAGACGGGCGGCTCGACCGGATAGGCGTGTTGCAGTTCATCAAGTTCGGTCATGCCCAACCAGGCGGGTGAGTCCCCGGCCTCCTCAAAGATGCGCCGCGCCGAACCGGCTTTTAGTCGGCAATAGGCGGCCCAGGTATTGACCAATGGGCCTTTGGGGATGATTCGTTTGGCCCATTGGCGTAGTTGTCGTTGCTTTGTCATAAGGTGATTTGATTACAATTTATGATATTGTCTCGATCCTTGCGGTCGGCCGGCTTCAGGCTGATCGTCGCCAAGCTTGCCGCCAGTATACCAGGTCCTCCGCGGGTACGACCCGAAGCAGGAGGGCCGCCGTCATATAGCTCGCCGCGCCGGCGATTAGCGGCACGATCATGGGAAAATCGCGCAACGCCCATATCACCAAAGCCATCAGCGCCGTGGCCAGCATCGGCCGCGGCAGCAAGGGCAGGAAACTGCCGCGTAGGATATTGGCCCGCACGTAGAGATGGATGCTGAGGAAGAAGATGGCCGAGGCCAGAACCCGCGCCATCGCCGATCCGATGATGCCCAACAGCGGGATGAGGATGAGATTGGCGACGATGTTGACCGTCATGCTGATACCGGTCAGCCAGGCCGCGGCTCCCTGCCGATTGTCGACCAGCAGCAGTCGGGCGTTGGGGACGTTGATCAACAAAAAGACGGCCGCCCAGACCGAGATCTGCAAGACCGGGACGGCCGGGCCGAATTCCTCGCCAAAGATAAGCCGGATGATGGGTTGAGCCAACAGGCAGACGGCCGCGGCGATGGGCAGCGCCAAAGCCAGGAGATATTGGTTGGCCTTGGTATAGAGCAGCGCCAGCTTGTCGGGCGCCTCATGGGCATAGCGCGACATGACGGGATAGATGGCGGCCCGGACGGCGAACGACATCAGGGAGATGGCCAGGGTGATGGTTAATGCCGCGCTGTAGTAGCCCAGGTCCGTCTCTGTCAGCATCAGCGAGATCAGGAAGGCATCGGTCTGATAGTCGAGGACGGAGAAGAGGTGGATGGTGAAGAAGCCGGGCGTCTGGCGCAACTGGGACAGGCTGAATCCCAGTTCGGGTCGGGCACGGCCGTGTTGTGGCGACCTGCGGAGGAGCCTGATCAATGCTGGAGGATAGATGAGAATGCCGGCTACACCGGCAAAGACCATTAGCCAGGCGATTGCCGCTACCGGATCGGTATTCGCTATGTTCGCGCCGTCTCGCAACAGCCAGAAGCCGCCGAAGAGTTTGATGGCGGCGTTGACGATGGCCACTATCGCCGGCACCGCCAGTTGCTCATGGGCCTCGAACAACGCGCCGCAAATGGTGGAAACCGCCTCCGGCAGCGCCGCCAGAGCCAGGATGAGCACAACCTGTGTTGTTTGCGGGCTATAGGGCTGGAAGAACCACAGACCGAGCACCAGCAGAAAATAGCTCACCAGCGCGAAAACGAGGCGCAGGGCCATATAGTTGATGAGATAGCGAGCGCTTTCGCCGCGCCGTGGGGCGACTTCGCGCACGAGCAATTCGTGCAGCCCCAGCGCCGACAGACCGAAGATGATGGTGAAGTAGGTCGTGCCCAGGCTGAAGACGCCGGAATCGGTCGGACCAAGGGCGCGGCCGATCAGGATGAACAGTAGGGTGGTGCCGGCCCGGGTGACGACGTTGGCGACGAAGGCCAGCGCCGTGTTACTGAGCAGCCGTTGGATGGTGTTCATCAGGCGGCATTTTCTCGGCGACCACCGACCAGCCCAGCGTGTGATCCTTCACCGGATCGAGCCGATCCAGATAGTAGAACAGGATTGGCAGGAGGAGGAAGAAGACGAACTGCACCGGCAGCACGAACGGCAGCATCAGCAGATAGCGCAGGTCGCTCTCCGGTCGGGGAAAGAGCCGGTCGTGCATCAGTTGCAGATTGAAAGAAAGGAACCAGAAGTAGCCGCCCCAGGGTTGCATGTCGATGACGCGCATGCCGTTTTGTTCCAGCAGATAGCGGAAGCCGAAAGAGGTATAGCGAAAGAAGTCATGGGGTTTCTGATGCTGGTGCCACATCATCGGTGCGGAGAGATAGAGACGGCCGCCGTCGCGCAACACGCGGGCGATCTCGCCGATGACTTGTTTGGGTTCGTTGACATGCTCCAGGGTTTGGATGCAAACGGCCGCGTCGAAGCTGCCATCGGGGAAGGGCAATTGCTTCAGGTCGGCCTGGGCGTCGATGCCGGTGTAATCCCATTGGGCGTCGCCGACAGCCAGATCGACGCCGACATAGTTGGTGTGGCCGAAATGATGGCGAAATTGGCCCTCACCGCTGCCGGCGTCAAGCAGACGGGCGCCGCCGGGCGTCTCGCGTTCGGCCCGCTCCAGCAGGCGATAAGTCCAGTAGCGATTGATCTCGATCTTGTCGCTGATCCATTTGGGCAGCAGTTCAAGCTGTCTCGCGCGTCCGAGTCGTAACATAGTGTGGTGATCCTATCGGTTCGTCGCTTCTTTGCCAACCGTACCGTGGCCATCCCCGGCCGAGGGTGAGAATCGTGATTCGGGATGGCCGGTTAACAGAACCTCATCTCATATGGAATACAAAGGCTTCGCTCCGTTATGGCGGGGTTGTGGCTCGGCCGGTGCGCCAGCCGATGAGCAGGCCATGCCAATAGGCGCGCAGGGCATCGCGCTTGCCTGCCGCCAGCAGCCGCGCGGTCATCTTGATCGCGCTCGCCAGCCGGAAGGGGATGATGAGCAGCATGCGCGGGCCGCGGCCATGCTTGCGAAAGTAGCGGCCGCTGCTTTGGGCCATCCAGTAGCGCTCCATCGGGCTGTCGCGGCCGCCGCTGCTGGCGCTGACGTCGTGGAGGACGCGGGCGGAGGGGCAAAGCCGGATGCGCCAGCCGGCCGCCTTGGCCCGGCGGCAATAATCCATATCTTCATAATAAAGGAAGAACTCCTCGTCCAGCAGTCCTGCCTGTTCGATCACTTCCCGCCGGATGAGCATGGCGCAAAAGGGAGCGAAGTCGATATCGCGCGGGCTGTCCCACTGCCCCGCGTCTGTCTGTCCCGCGCCGCCATCTTTCAGATCGAGAAAGATGTTGAAATTCGCGCCGACTGTCCAGATGCGTCGCGGTTCGGCGGCGTAATAAATTTTGGCCGTCACCAACCCCACATCGGCCGACTGCTCGATCTCCGCCACCTGTTGGGTCAATGCATCCGGTTCCAGCAGTGTGTCGTTGTTCAGCAACAGAAAATAACAGCTGTCGCTTTCCATACCATGTCGCAATCCGGCATTATAACCGCCGGCAAATCCCAAATTGGCGGGCAGTCGCAGCGTGGCGACGTCGGGGAAGCGAGCGGTGATCGCCTTCGCCAACGGCGGATCGCTGCCGTTATCGACCAGCAGGATGCGGAAATCGGGGTAATCGAGGGCGGTGACCGTCTCCAGACAATCCAGCGTCTTTTCCAGCTGATTCCAGGCGACGATGATGACGGTGACGGGAGACATATCAGGGTTGTGTGGCAAAGCCGCTGTCGATGGCCTTCGCCGCGCCGAGGCAGTAGATGATCTTGGTCACATAGACGACCGGCAGGCTGGCCCAATAGCGCCAAAGCGGCCGCTTGGCATAGACTCCCGCCGTCACGCCTGCGGCGATGATCGGCGAAAACAGCCGCCACCACCAGGCGTGTCGCGCCCCGTTTGGCGTGTTGAATTCATCGGCATAACGCAGTCGCACGCGAATGGCATTGTGACCCAGGTTGCGCCAATGGCGGGCCACGTCGCGAGGCATGGTCCGGGCCGGGCTATGGGCAACGACGGCCGACGGATCGAACCACAAGCGATGGCCCGCCTGGCGGATTCGTACCGTCCAGTCGGCATCCTCGGCCGCCGCGCCGGGAAATGATTCATCCATCCCGCCCACCGTCTCGTAGACCTCGCGCCTCAGGCTCAGATTTAGCGTCGGCAACAGAAATCGCGGCCCGGCCGGAAGTTGGGCAACGAAATCATGGAACATGGATACATTATCGCTCTGCGCCCAGTAGTTGCTGCCTTGCAAGGCCACCGCCCCGCCTGTGACCGTTTCCCCGGCGTCGTGGCTTGCCCGATGGCGGACCAACCAGTCCGGCGAGGGGATGCAATCGGAATCGAGCAACAGGAACAGGTCGCCCGAGGCGGCGGCCATGCCCAGATTGCGCGCTCGGGCGGCGCAAACCGGCGCGCCGGTGTCGATGAAGCTGACGGAGGGATGGTCTTGAAGCGTGCCTGTTTCATCGCGGCCGACAACGATGACCTCATGCGGCAGCTCCGATTGAGCGGCGACGGCCGCCAATGTACGGGCCAGCGTCGGCGCGTTCAGACTGGGGATGATGACCGATACGCGCATTAAATGACCCGGCAGAGCAAGCCCTTCAGATAGGCCGATTCGGGAAAGGAGAGCAGCACGGGATGATCGGCCGACTGGCCCAGGTGCTGCAGGATCTGCACGTCACGCCCGGCATCGACGGCGGCGCCAAAGACGACCTTTTGGAACAGGTCGGCGCTGACAAGGCCGGAGCAGGAGAACGTGATCAGCAACCCGTTCGGCCGCAGCAGTCGCAACGCCAGCCAGTTGAGGTCCTTGTAGCCTCGCGTTGCTCGTTCGAGTTGTCCCTGGCTATGGGCGAACTTGGGCGGGTCGAGGATGACGGCATCGAATTGGCGGCCTTCCTCGCGAAAATAGCGCAGCACCTCGAAGGCGTCCCCGGCGATGTACTCGTCCGTCTCTTTGTTCAACCCGTTGAGTTGCATGTTCCGCTCGGCCGTCTCCAATGCGGGGGTCGAGCTGTCGATTTGGGTGATCTGTCGCGCGCCGGCGGCCGCGGCGTAGACACCGAATGCGCCGGTGTAGGCGAAGACATTCAATATATCACGCCCTTTCATGAGAGCGAGACGGCCGACGGCGGCGCGGTTGTCGCGCTGGTCGAGATAGAAGCCGGTCTTGTGCCCGTGGTGGAGATCAACCAGAAACTCGAAGCCATTTTCGCGGATGGTCAGTTCAGCCGGCGAGGCCTCGCCAAACAGAGTCTGGACCACCGGCTTCAGCCCCTCCTTGCCGCGCACGTCCACGTCCGACCGCTCCAGGATGCCCGCCGGATGTAGCAGTTCCGCCAGCAATGACGTCAGCATCTCCTTGCGCCGATCGATGCCCAGCGTCAGGCATTGCATGACGAGGTAATCGCCATAGCGGTCGACGACCAGCCCCGGCAGCCCGTCGGCTTCGGCGTTGACCAGGCGACAGGCGGTGGTTGCCGGAGGCAGGGGAGCAGGGGAGCCGGAGAGCGGAGGAGTCCCCCCTTCATTCGTCATTCGTAATTCGTCATTCGTAATTAAGTCTCGCCCGGCAATGGCCTGCGTCAATCGCTCGCGCCAGAACGCTTCGTCGATCGCCTCGGTCGGGTTCCAGGAGAGGATGCGGCCCTGAATCTGCGATTTGGCGTTGTAGTAGGCCGTCGCCAGCGGAGTGCCCTTGTGATCGGCGATGGTGACAAGGTCACCCGGCGCAGGTCGTCCCATCACGCGATCGATGGCCCCGGAGAAGACCCACGGGTGGCGGTTATGGACGGGTTTGGAACGTCCTTGCTTTAAGGTGAGGGTGGCGGTTGGTTGATCCATGATGAGTCATCAGTATCCGGTATTCAGTGACCGGCGGCAACCTGTCGTCTCTTAATGGACTATCTCCGCCGCCGCATCCTCCGATCGGCCGCCAAGTTGCGAGATGAGGATACCGGTCAGCATGAGTCCGCAACCGAGGAGCGCACGCATTGACAATTGTTCACCCAGTAATAGCCAACCGCCGATGACGGCGAAGACGGCTTCCAGACTGAGGATAATGGCCGTATCGGCCGGGCGGGCGTGAGCCTGGGCCATGGTTTGCAGGGTGTAGCCTACGCCGACGGACATGATCCCGGTATACAGGATGGGTATCAACGCCGCTCGCAGGGCGACGGCCGTTGTCGTTTCCGTCGGCAGGGCGACGATCCCGCTGAGAGCGGCGCAGACGACGAACTGCAGAAAGGCCAGTTTAACCGTATCGGTTGCCGGCGACAGGCGGCCGAGCAGCAGCACATGGCAGGCCCATAATACCGCCCCCATCAGCACCAACAGATCGCCCCAAGCCATGCGAAAACCGCCCTGGATCGACAAAAAGTAGAGGCCAATGGCGGCCAGCACGGCCCCAACCCACATCGCCCCTGATGTGCGATGCCCCAACGCCAGCCCCAGCAGCGGCACGAGCACCACATAGAGGCTGGTGATGAACCCCGCCTTACCGGCTGTGGTGAAGACGATACCCATTTGTTGCAGGCTGGCCGCGGCAAAGAGCACCACTCCGGTCAGCGTCCCGCCGACCAGCAACGTCCGGTTACTCCAGCCCACGACCGGCGCGCCGTCGCCGGCGCGTTGCCGGTCGAGGAAGATCATGAGAGGTATGAGCGCCAGACCGCCGATGGTGAAGCGGATCGCGTTAAAGGTAAACGGCCCAACATGCTCCATGCCCGACCGCTGGGCGACGAAGGCAAACCCCCAGATAGCGGCTGTCAGCAGTAAAGTCAGGTTAGCCCGCAGGCGTGGGGAGTTGGCGATAGCTCGTGATGGACATCATTGGGGCAGGTATCGAGCCCGCTCCGATAAGGATCGGTGTGACAGCCCGCTTTCGGGGCGTTCTGACAGCAGGTCGGGGGCATGGG
>JAGOZU010000119.1 GCA_018058545.1 Promineifilum sp.
CAGTACGTCTTTCTGGGGCTGTCGGCGGCCATCCCGTTCTATGCCAAGTACGTGCTGCTGATCCAGGGACCGACGCAGCTGGGAGGCGTCACGCTGGATGCCGACATGCAGAATTCGCTGCTGCTGGCGGCCGCGTTCCTGACGGCCTTGCCGGCCATGGTGTTGTGGCTGAAGCTGTCGCAACGCTTCGGGGTCTGGCAGACGCTGCGGGCGGCGTCGCTGGTGGGCGCGGTCATCGCCATCTACTTTTTCTTCCCCACCACGTTTGCAGGCGGCCTGGTCGGCACGATCCTCTTCGGCGTCGTGCTGGCGGCCCTGCTGGCGCTCACCAACCCGCTTATCGCCGATATCACCGATGCCGACGAGGTGGCCCACGGGGCGCGGCGCGAGGGCATGTTCTTCGGCATGAACGGCCTGGTCATCCGCTTCGCCTTCGTCATTCAGGGCATCCTGACGGCCATTATCTTCAGCCTGACAGGCTACGTCAGCCCCAGCGCGGGCGTCCTCAATCCCGTGCAGCCCGCCTCGGCATTGTTCGGCATGCGTATGCTGACCGGAGGCACGACGTCGCTGGCCTTGCTGGCGGCTTTCCTGCTGCTGGGCGGCTATTCGCTCCACGGCCGACGGGCGGAACAGGTCCGGGCCGAGGCGGCGGCGATGCAGGAGCAGAAGAAACAGGGGATGGGGGAGAATTAGGAATTAGGAATTAGGAATTACGAATTGGGAATAGTCCCTCTTCATTCGTCATTCGTCATCCGTCATTCGTCACTCGTCATTTCCTGTAGCCGTTCCATCACCACGCTGTTAGTCAAGTCGAGTTGCAGCGGGGTGATGGACACATAGCCCTCTTCCAGCGCGCCGAAGTCGGTGCCGTTGTCGGGCACGCCGGTGGGATATTCGCCGCCGATCCAGTAGTATGGCACGCCGCGCGGGTCGACGCGCTCGTCGAGAAGGTCGCGGTAGATTCGCAACCCCTGCCGCGTGACGCGCATGCCCCGAATTTGCTCGGCCGGAAGGCAGGGCACGTTAACGTTGAGCAGCAGGTCGGGCGACAGACCGCGCTCGATCATCATCCCCACGATGCGCCCGGCATAGTCGGCCGCCGGACCGTAACCGCCGCAATCGATCGCCTTGTCGGTGGCCGCCAGCGAGAAGGCAAACCCCGGAACCCCGGCGATGACCGCCTCCATCGCCGCCGTCACTGTGCCGCTGTAGGTGACGTCATGGCCCAGGTTGCCGTGGGAATTAATGCCCGACACGACCAGATCGACCTTGGGCACGCGGCCGAGCAAGGCCAGCGCCACGCAGTCGGACGGCGCGCCGTCGCTCATCAGGGCCGGAGTGCCGTCGGCCAGAGCCGTCTCGCGCACGCGCAGCGGCCGATGGAGCGTCTTCACATGCCCGCCGCCCGACCAA
This sequence comes from Promineifilum sp., assembly GCA_018058545.1. GTDB lineage: Bacteria > Chloroflexota > Anaerolineae > Promineifilales > Promineifilaceae > Promineifilum. The sequence continues at coordinate 1,417 of JAGOZU010000119.1, forward strand.
TTGCGGTCGGGGGCCAGCACGGTGACATCGCCGAATGGTCTCATCGCCTGCGTCAGCGCCAGCAGGCCCGGCGCATGAACGCCATCATCGTTGGTAACTAAAATATGCATAAAAATATAGGGGTTATTATGGGAAGTAACGATAGATATCCCGGCGATGTAGAAAACGAACGAACGTCACGGTTTCACCTGACACAATAATTCCCACGCGATAGTCGCCCAGTCGAATCCGATAATGGTTTCCCGAACTCTGAAGCTTCTTGACGCCGGGGATTTGGTCCAGGCTACCTGTCTGTTTCACAAGCGTGATCAGGTGTTGAACGCGCGCCAGGATAACGGCATCGTTCAGTTTTCTCAGATCGCGGGCAAAGCTGGATTTGAACTCGGTTTTCAACGACTACCCTGCAAGATCGCCTCTATCTCGGCCTCATCGACCAACTCGCTCGACTCCTCTTCAAGGATCGCTGCCAGCAGACCGGCGTCCTCGACGGCTTCGAGGACGATATCGTGGAAGATCTCCGGGCGATCTTCGATGAGTTCCAAAAGGATCTCTTTGAGCAGCCCACGCACTTTTTCTTCTTCAAGGGAAACGGTCATCGACGTCATCAGATCGCTCTCCATATATCCGGGTAGCTCAATTATAGCACACAGGCCCACAGGCCCACAGGCCGGACAGGGCCGCGAACGCGCTTCAGGAGCTTGCGCGGGGTCATACCTGATCCAGATGCGTATGCCTAAACGCGTCCGGATATTTCAGCCATACCCCACCATCCGATCCAGCCCAATATGGCCCAGCCAGATTAAGGCGACGGGTGCCGACCACGGCCAGCCCAACCACCAGCCGGCCAGGCCAATGATCAGCGGCCAGATGATGGTATGGGCCAGATTATAGAGAACGCTGCCGGTTCGCGGGCCGAAGAGATAGCCGATTGCGGACAGATCGGGCGCAAAGAGGAAGATCAGATAGACCCACCACGACAGGCCCAGCAGAAAATAGAGGCCGGTGGCCGCAGCGAACACGGCCACGCGTCTGTCAGGACTGAGTAAAGCGCGACCTTTTAGTCGCGTTTGTTGCGGCTATACCCGCCGCCACCTAACACGCCCAGGTCGATCAGGAACCCGATGCCGACAACGGCCCACTCCAGGCCGCTCACCCCGTTGGGGGATACCAGCACATAGGCCATCGTCGTCCACGGCACGAAGATGATGCCCAGAATCGGCCAAAGGATGTTGCTGAATGCAGCGCTCCAGCGGCCCGGGTCGATGAGGTACCAGGCGAAGCCGGCGATGCGGGGACCGATGAACAGAAGTAATGAAAGGATGCAACACATGGGTTCCTCCGAGTTACGATACAACTAGCTGGCTTTGACTCTTTCTGTCTCCACGACCACGTCATAGTCGACGGGCGGGTACTGCGGGTTCATCTCGCGCAGCGTTTCGGCCACGAGGTTAGAGAGCAGCCAGTCGCGATGCCATTTGCGGTCGGCCGGGATGACGTACCACGGCGCGTAGTCGGTGGAGCAGTTGGTCAGGGCGGCCTGATAGGCTTCCTGATACTTGTCCCATAACTGGCGCTCATCGACGTCGCCGGGGTTGTACTTCCACTGTTTGGTCGGGTCGGCCAGCCGGTCGAGCAGGCGCTGCTGTTGCTCCGCCCTGGAGATGTGGAGCATGACCTTGATGAAGGTCATGCCGCCGTCGGATAACTTTTTCTCCCAGGCGTTGATCTCGTCATAGCGGCCGCCCCAGACCTCGGGCGGGACGAGATTGCGCACGCGAACGATGAGCACGTCCTCGTAGTGGGAGCGGTCGAAGATGCCGATGGACCCTGGCGGGGGCAACGCTTTCTCGATGCGCCACAGGAAGTGATGGCGCAGCTCCTCTTTGGTCGGCGCGCCAAACCCGGCCACGCGCATGCCGATCGGCTCGATGATGCGGTCGATGGCCTTGACCGCGCCGCCCTTGCCGGAGGTGTCCATGCCCTGCAGCACGACCAGCAGTCGCCGCTTGCCGCCTCCCTTCATCTCGGCAAACAGGCGCTCCTGCAGCCCGGTCACCTCGGCTTCGAGGGCCAGCGCCTCGGCCCGCGCCTGCACCTTGTCGGCCGGCCCGGCCACGATCCGGCGCGGGTCGACCTGGCTCAACTCGAAGCCCGGCCCCACGCGCAACAGATCGCGAACCGACTGTGGCGTTTTCGGCCGCTTGCTTGCTTTATCCTTGCCTTTCTTGCCCATGACGTTCCCCAATACTTAACTGTTCCGTTACAGGTCTGGAATAACTTGAATCCAGGGAACCGGGGTTTCGGCATGGCGCCCCGGTTTCCTGGAGTACCCATTTACCTCTACCGACCGAACGCGGCGCGCACCTCGGGCTTCATCAGGTAGTAGACGATGACGGCGGGGACGACGAGGCCGAGCAGGCCGCAAAAGAAGGCGAAGAGGCCGCCGCTCGTGATGCCGATGATGCCGTTAATGACGTTGATGACCACGCCAATCAGCGCCAGCATCCAGGCCCACTTCTTGAGGGCCAGCAAGCCATAGGCGATGATCAAATCAAGTACTGCGCCGAGTATGCCGACGATGCCGCCCCAGAAATTCGACGAGCCGAACGCGCGCATGCTTTCCGCGCCGAAGATCGCTCCGGCGACGCTGGTGGCCGCGCCCACATTGAAGACCAGAAAGCTCCAGAACAAGGACAGCAAACCGAGGATAATGAAGGCGACTGCCAAAAATGTAATTCCCGCCGGACGTTGATTTTCCACGATCATTCTCCTTGACCAATGAACACCTGACAGGCCCGCCGATGACCTGTCAGGTGTGGTTAATAATCGTCGGACCTTATTTGGCCGGCGCGAAAACCAGTGTACCGCTGGCGTAGAGCATGTCGATGAGCAGATTGCCGTCTTCCAGCCGATAGCCCATGGTGTTGGTGAGACCGCCCATGTAAACCTGGTCCAGCGAACTCGGCCCACAGTAGGCCAGAGTCGACGGCCCGGGGGTGATGGTCATCGTGTTGCCCGCGCCGATGACGTAGGCGGCGATGACCGAGTTGCAATCGGCCTTGATGTTGGCCGTGCCGTCGGCGTTGAAGGTGATGGTGTAGCGCGTCGGGTCATTGACGGAGATGTTTTGGCCGTCCGGCTTGGCCACCAGAGTCAGCTGCCAGGTCGGGCCGACCAGCCCGGGGGTTCCAATCGGTGGCGTCGTGACTCCGCCCTTGGACGGGGTTTGTCCCGTGGGCGCGGCGTCCTCGACGGCCATGAAGCGCATCGTGCCGCTGCTGGCGATCATGTCGATCATCAGGTCGCCGTTTTCATCGAAGAAGTAGACGGCCGCGGCTTCCAGCCCGGTGCGGAAGACCTGGTCCTGCGAGTTTTCGCAAAAAGCCAGCGTGCTGACGCCCAGGAGGATGGAGATGGTCTTGTCCTCGCCGGCAGTGTATTCGGCGTTGCCCACGTTGCAGTCGGCCTTGATGCCCATCGTGCCGTCGTCAAAGAAGACGAGGGTGTAGCGGCTGGGATCGGCCACGGTGATCTCTTCCATCGGGGTGACCGTGGAGACCCATTGCCAGGTGACGCCGGTCAGGCCGGTCTCGCCGCCTTGGGCAGGCGGGGGAGGCGTGGCGCTCGAGGCTCGGAAGCGCATGGTGCCGCCGCCGTTGCCGGGGTTCAACTCGATGTGCAGGTCGCTGCCTTCGACAGCGTAGGTGGCGGCCGCTTCCAACCCGGCCCGGAACTGGGCGTCCTGCGAATTTTCGCAGAGAGCCATCGTGCTGACGCCGAGGATGATGGTGAGGGAGCCGTCTTCGCCGGCGGTGTATTCGGCGTTGCCGACGTTGCAATCGGCCTTGAGGCCCGCGGTGCCGTCCTCATTGAACGTGATCTGATAGCGCGTGGGGTCGGCGACGGTGATTTCCTCGCTCGGCAAGGTGGTGGATACCCACTCCCAGGTGACGCCGGTCAGCCCCGTGCCGGTGCTCGGAGCGGGGGCGGGGGTTGTGCCGGCGGGGCGGAGAACAATCGAGCCGGAGCTTGCCGGCAGGTCGAGCACCAGATTGCCGTCGATGAAGGAGTAGATGGCCACGTTGGGCAGTGCAGCCATGAGCAGATCGGCTTGTGAATCGGCCGGGCAGGCCATCAGGGTCGCCGGGCCAAGGACGATGCCCATCGAGTTGTCCGCCCCGGCGACGTAAGAGGCGATGACGTTGTTGCAATCGGCCTTGATGGCGATCATGCCTTTATCATCGAAGGTCATGGTGTAGCGGGTCGGGTCGGCGACGGTGATCACTTCAGCGCCGGTGGTGGTGGATACCCATTCCCAGGTGACGCTGGTGAGGGCCGGTGTGCCCGAACCGCCGGGCACTTCAGGCGTGTCGGTGGTGACGCCAGTGCGGAAAACCATCGTAGCGCCGCCGGCCCGCAAGGTCACATACAATTCGCCATCCTGGACGATGTAGCTCTCGGCGGTGTTCAGGCTGTTCAGGAACAGTTGATCCTGGGAGCCGGTCTCGCATGCCACGAGGGTGGTCACGCCGGGCAGGATCTCGATATTGGTCCCGTCGGTGATGTATTGTGAAATAACCGAATTGCAATCAGCCTTGAGATTGAGCGTGCCATCGGCGTTGAACACGGCCGTATAGCGCGTGGGGTCGGTGACCTCCGTCTGGCCCATCTGGTCTACCAGGATCGCCCATTCCCAGGTGACGCCGGTCAGATTGCTGCCCTGCCCGCCAACCGGCGCATCGGCCGGGGCTTCGGGGGGTGCGGGTTCGCTGGTGGCGTCCGAGGGGGCGGGGTAGGCGGCCGCGTCGGTGGCTGCGGGGGCGGCCACGTCAGTGGCCACGATTGCCGGGGGCTGCGGTCCCATCGTATCGCAGGCAACGAGCGCCAGCGACAGGATCAGAGCCAATAACAAGGCGAGACGTTTCATTTTCCTTACTCCCTTAGGTACTACAAAAGGACAGACTTTCCTCATCCAGGAGACAACACGCGGGTTTGCCGCGAGTTGTCCCTAAGTGGACATAATACCCTATGATGCAACGATCCGCAATGGCCGACCCACAATTTTTACCTTGAAGATCGGGGTGCAAAGACGGGTTTGCAAATCCACTACAGCGGAAATTATGAGTAAACAGCGTCAGGTTGCCATAACGCCACCAACCCTGCTATACTTTCCGACGGCATCGCGGCTATGGAGCCGGGTGACCTACATTTTTTGCAGACTTTTGGACACGGCTGGGAGTGCGACTTGGCTGGTGGAAGTCAAGGAGTATAACCAGTGAGCAATCACACCAATCGGCCGTTGAACGACGGCCAGTCGTTGCACGATGAGTCCTCATCCAACGGCTCCGCTTTCGACGTATTTAACCTGGACTCGCGTATTCGCGGCGGCGTTGACGACGCCGGATACACGGTTCCGACCCCCATTCAACAACAGGCGATCCCGCTCGTGCTCGAAGGGCGCGACGTGTTGGGTCTGGCCCAGACGGGCACCGGCAAGACGGCCGCGTTCCTGCTGCCCATCCTGCAGCGCCTGACCCGCGGGCCTCTGCGGCGGCCGCGCGCCCTCATCGTCGCCCCCACCCGCGAGCTGGCGGAACAGATCCATCAGGCGGCCGTGGCTCTGGGCGGCCGCACGAAGGTGCGTTCGACGGCCATCTATGGCGGCGTGGGCAAGGGGCCGCAGGTGGCGGCCATCAAGCGCGGGGCGGAGATCATTGTTGCCTGCCCCGGCCGCCTGCTCGACCACATCGGCGAGGGTAATATCGACCTGTCGACCATCGAAGTGCTGGTGCTCGACGAGGCCGACCGGATGCTCGACATGGGCTTCCTGCCCGACATCAAGCGCATCCTGCGCTATGTGCCGCAGCGGCAGCAGACGATGCTCTTCTCAGCCACCATGCCGGCCGACATTCGCAAGCTGGCCGACGAGATTCTGACCAATCCGGAAACGGTGCAGGTCGACATCATCGCTCCGGCCAAGACGGTGTCCCACGCCCTCTACCCGGTGCCGGAGACGATGAAGGCCAAGTTGCTGCACGCCATGCTGGAGCAAACGCGCACGTCGCGCGTGCTGGTCTTCACCCGCACCAAGCACCGCGCCAAGCGACTGGCGATGGATCTCGACAAGCGGGGCTATCGCGTGGCCGCGTTGCAAGGCAACATGAGCCAAAACAAGCGCCAGGCGGCCATGGACGGCTTCCGGGGCGGCAAGTTCGACATCCTGGTGGCCACCGATATCGCCGCGCGCGGCATCGACGTGAGCGAGATCTCCCATGTGGTGAACTACGACATGCCCGACACCGTGGACGCCTATACCCATCGCATCGGCCGCACCGGCCGGGCGGCGGCAACGGGCGAGGCGGTGACGTTTGCCGTGCAGGACGACGAGACGATGGTGCGCGACATCGAGCGCGTGCTGGGCAAGCCCATCGAGCGGCGACGCATGGAGGGCTTCGACTACGGCGACTTCACGCCGGAGAGCCAGCGCCCCGCGCCGAAGGCCAGCGTCTATCGCTCGCGCAACTTTCGCAGCCCGCAGCGAGGTGGGTTGCCGGCGCAAAAACGATAGAATAGGTCGCATTGGACGCGCCTGACCCTATAGGGCGACCACGATCATGAGCGTTGACGACGAGACATCCCGCAAGCCGGAATGGGCGCCTGAGGACGCCGATGATGCGTTTGCCACGCGGGTTGTGCCGGGCGTGGCCGGGAAGCACGACGGGATGATTGCCGGCCAACCGGCGCGCGAACCCGCCACAGGCCGCCCGTCGCGGCGGCCGATGACCGAGGACGACTACGTGGCCGGGGTGGCGGCGGGCGACCGTGCCGTGCTGGCCCGCGCCATCACCCTCATCGAAAGCAATGCCCCGGCCCACTTCGAATTGGCTCAGGCCGTGTTGCGGCGCTTGCTGCCCCGCAGCGGCCGGGCCATCCGCATCGGCGTCACCGGCGTGCCCGGCGCGGGCAAGAGCACCCTCATCGAGGCGCTGGGCCTCTCACTGGTCGGCCGTGGTCACAAGGTGGCTGTGTTGGCCGTCGACCCCACCAGCAGCCTGACCCACGGCAGCATACTGGGCGACAAAACGCGCATGGAACGGCTGTCCCGCGAGGCCGCCGCCTTCATCCGCCCCTCGCCCGCGGGGGGCGTGCTGGGCGGCGTGGCCCGCAAGACGCGCGAGACGATGCTGGTGTGCGAGGCGGCCGGCTTCGATGTGATCCTGGTGGAGACAGTCGGCACGGGCCAGAGTGAGATCACCGTGCGCTCGATGGTCGATTTCTTCCTGCTGGTGCTCATCGCCGGGGCGGGGGACGAGCTGCAGGGTATCAAGAAGGGCGTGGTGGAGATGGCCGACACCATCGTCATCAACAAGGCTGACGGCGAAAACAAGGCCCGCGCCGAGGCGGCCCGCGCGGAATATAACCGCGCCCTGCACTACCTGGCCCCGATCACCGAAGGCCGCCACGCCCGCGCCTACACCTGTTCGGCCGTCACCGGCGAGGGGATCGACAATCTGTGGGAGGTCATCACCCGCTTCCGCGAGCTGGGGATGCAAACGGGGACGTTCGAGGCACGCCGCCGCGAGCAAGCCCGCGACTGGCTGCACGCCATCATCGACGAGCAACTGCGAATCTACTTCTACCAGAATCCGGTCGTGCGCGGGATGCTGGCCGATGTCGAGGAGGCGGTCATGGACGGCGATCTGCCGGCCACAGCCGCGGCCCGGCAACTGCTGGCCCTGCTGGATGCCGGGTGCGCGCCGGGTTAGTCTCCCTCGGCCGGGGCGGGCTGCGGCCCCGAAGCCCTGAGGTTGCTCAGAGAGGAGCGGGGGATGCTCGCGTAGACGGCCAGCGCGGCGATACCCACGAAGGGGACGAGCA
>JAGOZU010000008.1 GCA_018058545.1 Promineifilum sp.
CTCATAGATTCGCTCAATGTACAGGCGTGTCTCGGGAAAATCCACTGTGTCGACGAACAGATCGTGCGCTCTTCCGGCGATTTCGACCCAGTGGGCGGCGTTCCCCGGCCCGGCGTTATAGGCGGCCAGTGCCGCGGGGACGTTACCCTCGAAATATCCCAGTTGTTGGCTCAGGTAATAGGCCCCGAAGTTGAGGCCGACATAGGGTTTATAGAGGTCTTCGTTGACGAAGTCGGGCCATGCCAGCCGCTGGGCGATCCACGCGCCCGTGTCGGGGATTACCTGGCTGAGGCCCTGGGCGGCCGCGCCGGAGCGGGCGAAGCTTTCGAACAGGCTCTCCTGCCGCACAAGGGCGAACTGCAAGCGCGGATCATAGCCATATTGCTCGGCCAACGGCAGGATGAGATCGGCGTAGTAGACCGGAAAGGACAGGCGGCCCAGATAAACCGGCGCGTCGAAGACAGTCGCCCCGACCTGGTTCAACAGGGTGGCTGCGGCGATGATCGACGAGCGATATAACCCCAGCCGGCTGAAGAAACGAGCCAGTTGGTAGTTGGCCAGGGCGTCTCCGGCATAGGCCTCGCGCACGGCCTCCAGTTCCGCCTTGGCCTCCTCCAGCAGGCCGAGTTGCCACAGCTTCTCGCCGATGATGCGCTGCGGATCGACCGCCAATGCACCCGACAACTCGCCCAAATCGCCCTCAGGGAGGGATATACCGTCGGCCGTCAAACGCTCCCTCAGCCAGGCCTCAGCTTCGACGCGGCCGTTGTCGGGATCGGACGGCAAGACCATCTCACCGGTGGCGCTAAAAGGCTCGGTCCCGGCCACCCAATCGGCCGCGCGCAGAGCGAAGTAGTTGCTGGGAGGCAGATATTTGACTTGTTCGGCCAGCGCTTGCTCGTCCAGTCCCTTGATCTCGCCGCTCTCGGCCTCCAGCAGCAGCCGGAACAACGCCTCGGCTCCATACACGTTCGCCGGATATTGCTCAATCAGACGCTGGCGCAAGGCCAGCGCCTTGTCGGGTTCTTCCTCATCCAACAGCTCGGCCGCACGGAAGAGGGACAGAGGCGTGTTATCGTGAAACGGGAAGGTATCGGCCAGGAACAGATAGCGTTCGGCCGCGCCATCCAGGTTCTCCCGGTCGGCCAGAAACGCCGCCGCCCAGGCCACGGCGGCCGCGTTGTCCGCGCCGGAATGATCGGTCAGAAAGGCGTCATAGGCGGCCAGGGCTTCGGCCAATTGGCCCGCGCGCTGCAACATCTCACCACGCTCAAAAAGCGACCGCGCCGGATCGAATTGGGCGAATTTCTCGATCGAAGCCAGCGCGGCTTCGAGATCGCCCAGGTTCTCATGGCTCCAGGCGGTGAAGAGGTGCGCGTCGGCCTTAAAATCGTCTCCGGCGGCGACCATGTAACGGCCGAAGGCTTCAATCGCCGGAGTATAAGCTCCGGCATAGTAGTCCACCACGCCACGCTGGTATTCATCCACGGGAACGGCCGCGTCCAACAGGAGGACCAATCCCTGATAACTTTCTGCCGCGCGGGGATACTCCATCACGCCAACCAGTAGGCGGTCGTGCCCCGCCTCCGTGTTGCCGGCCATCAATTCCGCCTGTCCCGCCAGATAGCTCATTTGCCCCTTGGTGGCTTCCGTGCGAGCGATATCGCGGACGGCATCGTATTGGGCGATGGCCGCCGGGAAATCCTGACGAGCCAGATAAAGCGAGGCCAGCCTCAGTCGGTTGGCCACGGCCTTGAAACGTTGGGCCGGGGCGTTGGTCGCGGACTCCAGGGCGGCGATCATCGAATCTGTGTCGCCCAGCGCCTCGTGAGCATCGGCGACAAGAGGCTGAACATAGGCGGCCATATCGGAGTTGTTCTGCAGATAGGCGGTGAAAGCCTCGACAGCCCCGGCGTAGTCACCCGATCTCAGGCGTACCTGACCGAGATGAAAGGCGGCGATATCGCCCACATTGACGGGACTGAGCGAGATGTCGACCTTACCGATCGCGGCGCGCGACCGCGGAGAATTCACCAGCGCGGCCAACTCGCGCTCGGCGTCGGCGTCCCGCCCCTCGGCCATCAGGGCCACGGCCAACCCTAAATGCGCCTCGGCCAGCTCGTCGTCGCCCAGATCGCCGGTTTCTTCAAGCGCAGCCCGAAAGGCGGCCGCGGCCAGGGTTTGGTTGCCCTCGGCGGCCGACCGTTGGCCCAGTTCCAGCAACTCTCTCGGCGTCGCGCCTTCGGGCAGGGGGATGGCCGTCGGCGTCGGCGGCACAGCCGTGGGTGACGCCGGATCCGCCTGGGTGCCGCTTGTCTCGGCCGGAGCCTCGGCTACCATGCCCGGTGGCGTCGGCGAGGGGTAGACGATCGGCGTGGGCGGCCGCAGGGGATCGACATTGACCGGCAGGGCCAGAGTCGGCGTCGGCAAGAGACCGGGCGTGATTACGGCCGTCGACGACCGTCCTGCCGGCTCGTTGCCCCCGCAGCCGGCAACCAACAAGCCCAGTAACACAACGAGAACCAGGGCGGGAAAATTCCTCGACTTCAGCGAGTTCTGAAGCATAGCGTTCTTAACCGGGTGGCACCCTGGAGTCATCTGTTGCGACAGTCGTCTCGCCGGCTCCGTCGTAGATAATCTCATCTGCGGGTTGGCTGGTCGCCGTCACCGTGGTCGATTGGGTGATCCCGGCGTGGCTGGGCTTGGCCGGATCGCGGCGACCTGTCAGAAGCTCCCAACCCAGGTAGATCGGCGCCAGTTGAGATAGCCCGATGGCGACCAGCAAGACAATCGATCCGACACGCACCAGACTCAGGTAATCGTTCAGGCGGCCACCGACCTGTTCAACCGTCGATCGCAGCCGCCCAATCAGGCCGATATACTGATCCATTAAGGGGCCGGTCTCGCCGATCCAGGTGTTGATCGTCGCCAGATTGTCCGAGGTGGCCTGCAGATCGGTCGAAAGGATTCCCAGATTGTTATTGGTGGCTTGCAGATCGTCTTCCAGGCCGCGCAAACTTTCCGGCAAGCCTTCCAGGCCGCCCTCAAAGACACGCAACGATTCGTCGAAGGGGACTTCGGGATTATATTCAATGCCCAGATCGAAGCGCAGCGGGATCGATCCGCCAAAAGGCAGGGGGATATCCTGATCGATGCCGATCGTGCTTAAGGTGGTCAACGTCGCGTCGATGACCGATGCAACCTCGATGATATTGGGCAGGGCGTTCTGTATCCCCTCCACGGCCTCGGGCACTTCCTGCGTGGTGACGGCGGCCACGTTATTGAGCAACGGTCGGCTCTCGTTCAGAGTACGAGAGGCGCTGGCGGTCGCCTCGACGGCCGTGTTCAGCCCCAGGACCACGTCGTTGATCGAGTTGCGCGACAGTTCCAGAGTGTCGGCCGCGGTGTCCAGGCTGTCGGCTGCCAGGGTCAGGTTGGCCGATATGTCGGCGGCGGCCTTGCTGAGGACATCCCCGGCGAAGTAGGCCCCGATAAAGGCGGCGGCCAGGATGATCAATCCGGTCAACAACATGATAAAACCGAGGATGCGTCTCACAATCATAATCGATTCAGTTCCTTAAGTTAGGTGGCGGTCACTGCTCAGGGCCAATATACCACGCCAGTCACGCCCTCATATTCTAAACCACTCAGCGCAGCTTGGACAGATTCGCGATTGATACCCCCCTGGGTTTGCTCAGCCATCGCTAAGGCTTGCCATAGCAAACCGAATGCGTCGTAGGTCGGCCCGGCGAATGGACCGGCCGTTTCATCGAAGGGCGTTATCGAGGCGTACCTCTCCAGAAAATCATCGGGCAAGAGCGAGGCATCAAATTCGTCGAAGGGGGGTTCGCCCATCCGCACGAGGGCCATACCCTCATTGATGTAGATGTCGGCGGCGCTGGCGGTCGTGTCCGCCAGAAAATGCCCGGCCACGGCGACGACAGCCGGATCGACGGCCATGGTCGCCGCCGCCTGTCGGGCCAGCCGCGGGTCGCCGCGGTCGTCCAGGGCCACCAGGGCCACCCGATGACCACCGATGCCGCCGACGGCATTGATCTCGCGAACGGCCAGCCGGGCGCTATAGATGGCGTCATAGCCCATGGCCCGGTGGCGTCCCTCAAACGGGGCGACGAGGCCGACCTTGACCACCGGCTTCACCGAGGCGCACCCGGTCATGGTCGCGACACCCAGCAACGCGCCTGCGATCAGCAGGAGGAGCTTAGCGGCAGCGTTCCACATGACCCAGATGCTCTTCATAAGTGGCGCTAAAGACGTGCCGTCCCGATGTTTCGCCGTCACACTCAAGAACGAAGAACAGAAAATCGACGGCCGCCGGGTTGGCGACGGCCTGCAGCGAGGCCAGGCCGGGGTTGGCTATGGGGCCGGGGGGCAGCCCGTCGATCAGGTAGGTGTTGAATGGTGACTCGATGGCCAGATCGGCCACGTCCAGCGGCGATTTCCACCAGGTGTCGTTCGCGCTATCGTGGCCGAGAGCGTACTGCACAGTCGGGTCGGCCTGCAGGCGCATGCCCGATCGCAGGCGATTGAGAAAGACGGCCGCCATCAGCGGCTTTTCTTCCGGCAGCATGGCCTCCTTCTCGATGATGGAGGCCAGTATAACCGCGTCGCGGAGCGATAATCCCTGCGTGCCAAACCCCTGGCGCATGGCGGGGGTCACCTGACGGTCGAAATTGTCCAGCATTAGCCGCACCAGTTCCAGGCTGTCCGTATCGGGTTCGATCGGGTATTCGCCGGGGAACAGATATCCTTCCAGTGACGCGCCATCGGGCAGAGTGGACAGGAAGGCGAAGGCCGACAGGTCCAGCCCCTGTCGGGTGAGGACGATATTCGTGAAAGCGTCGGCATCGATTCGGGCGGGATTCACCACGCGCAAGTAATTGGCCATCTCCTCGCTGCGCCAGCCGGGCAGAAAGTTGAGTTCCAGCCCGTGCGCGCCATAGACGCCCAAGGATTCAACCAGTTGGGGGATCGTCTGTCGGGGATCGAGACGAAAATCGCCTGCCACCAGCCCGCCATCCAGCCCATAGTAGGTCAGGTAGTTGAGGAATAGCTCGGTATTGGTCAGCAGCCCGGCCTGATTCAAGTGTTCAGCGATGGTTGCCGCGCCTTCGCCTGGCGAAATGGTGAAGGATTGCGGTTCCTGTCCCCGGCCGGACGGCCCCTCCAGTTCAGCGGCGTGCTCGGTCAGATAATATTCCAGATAGAGTCGTTGGGCCCGGCTCAGGTTGGGGTTGACGGCCGACCGATCGAGGCCTTCTCCCAGCCAGGTGCGGTAAAAAATCAGGGCGGCGACGCAGAACACCGCTATCATGATGATGACGATCAGGGCCTTCAGGATGCGGCCAACCGCTGAACTCGATCCTGTGGCCGGTTTATTCGTCATAGGACGCTTCTCCCTCGTCATCATCCGGATACGATTGAGCATCCAGATATGATTGCAGGATGAGGGTGGCGGCAACGGCGTCCACGCGACCCTTTAGCTTTCGACCCCGGCGCCCCTGCGCGTGCAGGGCTTCGGTGGCCGCGACGGTCGTCAGGCTTTCGTCCTGGAAAACAATCGGGATGTCGATATGCCGGCCGAAATCTTCAGCATAGTCGCGCACCCAGGCGGCGCGTTGGCCTTCATCCCCGCCCAGCGTGATGGGCAGGCCGACCACGATGAGTGTCACGGCTTGCTCTTCGATGATGGCGAGATAACGCGCGAAATCATCGGCCCGCGATTTGCGGTTGAGCACCATGAAGGGCGAGGCGATGGTTCGGGTGGGATCGCTGCGGGCAATCCCTATCCGTTTTTCACCCAGGTCAAGGGCCATCACCCGGCCGGGCATGCGATTTACATGTGTCATATCATCGTCGAGTCGTCGGTTCGCCACTCTGTAATTATCTCTTAAGACGATGGAGACGCCTGAATGGTTTCCCTACGCCTCATCTATGGGAAGGCGGCAGGGTATATCCTGAATTTAGGGCAGCACCTCGATGTGGATGCGGTCGGCCCGGTAGGGCAAACGGCCTCGGGATGCGCCCCACCACCACGACGGCCGGATATCGACATATGGCGGTTCCGCCAATTGATACGCGGTCGACAGATAACGGGCCGCGTCGGCCGCCGGTTGGCCGCGCAACAGGTCGGCCAGAGCCGCGGGATCGATGGACGCGCGCCCCACGGTTGTGGCCGTCACCCGAAAGTCGTTGGCGAGTGGTTCGCCGCCCAACTCGATCCCGAGCTGCACACCGGTCGGATCGGCGGCGTAACCGGCCGGCAATGCCGCGGTCAGCCTGGGCAGGACGAGCGACTGGAGATCGGCCTTGCGCACGGCCAGCCCCTCCAGCCGGGCGTTGAGCGACAACTCTCCGGCTGAATCAAAGGTTTCATCGATGATATTGACGCGAACAGACGGGGTAATCAGACGTTCATCCGGCTCAAGTTCGGCGGCAAGCAGGTCGGGCGCGGCGGCCGTCAGACCTCGCGTGGCCTCCTCGACGATCCGGCGCCGGTCCTCGGCCGTGTCGCCGGTGGCGGAGCTGGTCGCCTCCCAGGGCTGGTCGAGGGATATTTGCCGCGCGGGCAAGATCTGGGCCACGGTCTCCGTCAATGCCGGATCGGCGGTGAAATCGGTGATGACCTGCACCGGTAGCTGCCGCGACCGGATGCGAAGCGTCGCCGTGGGAATGGCGACTCCCGCGGTCAGGGCCAGACCTGTCAGAATCAGAACGGCCGCCAGGAGAAGGATGAGCGCCCTCAGGGCATGGATGCCCGCAGGGTGTGGGGCGGATTCCGCCGGCGGCAGATGATCCTGCCCCGGGGCGAAGCCCAGTGGCCGTGGCTTTCGCCCAGCCCGCCACCAGCCCGGCCGGAAATGCTCGGCCAGGGCCAGATTGGGGAAGACCGGAAACCCCAACGCGCGCGCTTGCCGGATAATTTCCCGGTCGGTCGTCACCAGTCCGATGTCGAGACGCTCGCGATCGGCCAGCCGCTGCAGCAGCACCAGATCGATCTCCCGAATTTTGGAACCGTGAGCCGGCAACAACAGGGCTGCCCGTCGGCGGCGGTCGGGTGAGGCAGTGCCCCACAGCAACCGATGGCGAATCGAATAGTAGGTATCGGCCGGGTCAACCTCGATCGCGTGCAACGGCATGAGCTATCCGGTTCGACGCCCGCTGATTTCTTGCCTGACTAATGCTTCAAACCCGCGGATCATGTTCCTATCCTTCGAGTTTCGCCTGCACCAAATCGGCGACGGCCGCCAGCGCTTCGCCCAACTTCTCCGGGTTGGGGCCGCCTGCCTGGGCCATGTTCGGCCGACCGCCCCCGCTGCCGCCGAGGACGCGAGCGATCTCCCGCACCAGATCGCCGGCTTTCACACCGCGCGCGATGAGGTCATCGGTCACGGCGGCGATGATGACCGGCTTGTCATTGCTGACTGTGCCGAGGACGGCTACGCCTGATTTGACCCGGTCGCGGAACCAGTCGGTCATTTCGCGTAACTGTTCGACATTTTGCACGTCCACCCGAGCTGCCAACACGTAGGCGTCGCCGACCTGGACCAAACCGCCGAGCAGGACGTCGAACTGCCCCCGCGCCGCTTGCCGATGGGCGACCTCCAGCGCACGTTCCTGGGCGCGGTCATGCTCCAGCAGCGCGTCGAAGCGGCCCTCCAGTTCGGCCACGGGCGTGTTCAGCTTCCCGGCCAGGCGGTCGAGCAGGTTCAACCGCTCGGCGACGAAGGTGTAAGCGCCGTGGCCGGTGACCGCCTCGACACGACGGACGCCCGCGCCGACCGCTTCCTCGCTCATGAACCGGAACTGCCCGATCTCGCCCGTTTCGCCGACATGGAGGCCGCCGCACAGCTCGAAGCTGTAGGGTGGCGTTCCCTCGCCATTGGTTGAATTATCAGCAACGGTGATCGTGCGGACGATGTCGCCGTACTTCTCTCCGAACAAGGCCATTGCGCCCGCGGCGATGGCCTCTTTCTGGCCCATGTAGGCGATACGGACGGGGTAATTGGCCAGGATGGCGTCGTTGATGTCAGCTTCGATCCGGCCGAGCGTCTCGCGATCGACCGCCTTGTCGTGGGTGAAGTCGAATCGCAGCCGGTCGGGAGCTACAAGCGATCCGGCCTGGACCACATGGTTGCCCAGGTGACGGCGCAGTTCACGATGGAGCAAGTGGGTGGCCGTGTGGTTGCGACGGATGTCGGCGCGACGCGCCCGATCCACCTCAAGTCGCACGAGGTCGCCTTCGTTAATCTCGCCGCTGACGACTTCCCCGATATGGACGATCAATCCCGGCGTCGGCCGCCGTGTGTCGCGCACGTCGACGAGGGTGCCGTTGGTGATGATTTTGCCGGTGTCGCTGACCTCACCGCCCGCCTCGACGTAGAACGGCGTGGCCGCGGTGACGACCTCGACCTTATCGCCGGCTTGCGCCGTGGACACTCGCTCGCCGTCACGGATGAGGCCGATGACGGTGGTTTCCAGCGACGCGCCGGAATAGGGGTCGTAATCGACCCCCGACTCTTCCAGATAACCGTTGTCGATGAGTGCACGCAACAGGCTGGTGTAGACGTTGGCGCCGACGGCGTAGCCGGCAAACGCGCCGCTGCCGCTGGCCAGGGCGTGGGCCTCGCGCGCCGCGTTATAACCTGCTTCATCGACGGTCATATCGTGCTGTTCTTTGGCCACGTCGCGGGTGATCTCCAGAGGCAGGCCATAGGTGGCGTAAAGATTGAAAGCCACGTCGCCGGGGATCTCCGTGATACCCTGGCTGTGATACGCATCGATCAGCGCGTCCAGATGCAGCAGCGCATGGTCGAGGGTGCGATTAAAGCGCTCTTCCTCGCGTCGCAGGGTATAGAGAATGAGGTCATGACGTTGGTGCAACTCCGGGTAGGAGTCGCCCATCTGATCGATGTAGACCTGGGCCACTTCGCCCAGGAACGGATCGTGAAAGCCGATCTTGCGGCCGAATCGCGCCGCCCGGCGGATGATCATGCGCAGCACATAGCCCGCGCCGGTGTTGCCCGGTTGCACGCCGTCGGCGATGAGAAAGGTGGCCGCGCGGCCGTGGTCGGCGATGACCCGATAGCCGACATAGTTCGTCTGTCGCTGTTCGTCGCTATCGCCCAGCAACGCCTGAATGCGGGCCAGCGCCGGGGTGAAGAGATCGGTGTCGTAGTTGCTGTCCACGCCCTGGACGACGCGCACCAATCGCTCCATGCCCATGCCCGTGTCGACCGATGGCTTCGGCAACGGCACCAGCGAGCCGTCGGGCTGGGCGTCATACTGCATGAACACCAGATTCCATACCTCGACATAGTTGGGATAGTCATCATTGTTGACCCCCGCCGGATCGATATCCTTCATGTCGCCGGAGTAGTAATGGATCTCGGAGCATGGCCCGCAGGGACCGACATCGCCCATGGCCCAGAAGTTATCCTTTTTGCCGAAGCGCAGGATGCGGTTGGCGGGCAGGTAGCGCTCCCACAGTTTGGCCGCTTCGTCGTCGTCGGTGTAGACGGTGGCGAAGAGCCGCTCCGGCTCCAGTTCCATCACCCCGGTCAGAAACGTCCAGGCGAAGTCGATGGCCTCGCGCTTGAAGTAATCGCCGAAGGAGAAGTTGCCGAGCATCTCGAAGAAGGTGTGGTGGCGGGCCGAGGGGCCGACGTTCTCCAGGTCGTTTTGTTTGCCCTGCACGCGCATGACCTTCTGGGCGGTGGTGGCGCGGCTATAGGGGCGCTTCTCCTTGCCCAGGAAGACGTCGACGAACTGATTCATGCCGGCGTTGGTGAACAGCAGCGTCGGGTTATCGCGCTGCGGCAGGGGGGCGCTGGGCACGACCTTGTGCTGCAGCTCCTCAAAATAATCCAGAAATGCTTTTCGAATCTCGTTGCTGGTTGTCGGTCTCATAATTACTCCGGGCGGATTTTATCAGATTTCATACGGTTGTGCGCGATGTTGAATGTATCCCATGTCGGCGGCTGATCAGTTAGCCAGCTGAGCGAACGAGGTGCTGCGGCCAGAGATACTGGTCGCATATGAAGCCGGGCAGGACTATGTCCTCCTGATCCCGCCTGGCTTCGAGCAACATTGCTATCCTTCTCCTTAGCCTTGTTAAATGAGGGGAACCATGCCTCAAAAGCGCCGAACAAAAAAAGAGCGGCCCCCTTGGAGACCGCTCTTTCTGATTTAAGTCAAGATCGGCTTACAGCTTCGGTATCTTCAACACCTGCCCCGGCCGGATGAGGCTCATGTTATCGCCGATGACATCCTTGTTGGCCTCATAAATAATACGGAAGTTCGCCTGAGTTCCGTAGTATCTCTCCGAGATGAAGCTCAGATTGTCGCCCGGCTGCACGGTGTGTTCAGCAATGAACTTGGTGTATTTGGGAGCGGCAGCAGCGGCGGCCGCGGCGGCAGCAGCTTCTTCACGAGCCTTGGCCTCGGCCTCAGCCTTGGCGGCGGCTTCACGCTGGCGCTCCTCCACCTCCTGGCGAGCCTTCTCAAATTTCTCCCTGGATTCGGCGTCCTTCTTGGCCTTGGCTTTGGCTTCGGCTTCCTCGCGGGCCTGCTCCAACCGCGCCTTGGCCTCGGCATCCTTCTTGGCCTTGGCTTCGGCTTCGGCTTTCTCCCTGGCGTCATCGTCGCGCTTGGCCGGGGCGGGCTTGGCGGCCGCGGGGGCTGGTTTGGCAACGGTATGGGCGGTGGCGTATGCGGCGCTTACCTTTAAGGCGCTCTCAATCTTGAGCAGGGCGGCCGATTCCTTCTCGGAAATGGCCGATCCGGTGCCATGCTCCTTGGCGGCGGAAGCCACGGCATTGCCGACACTCAACAGGTAATCCTTGAGGGCGGCCAGATCATTGGCTCCCAGCTTTTGCTCAACGATCGCCGCAATACGGTTCAACGCCTTCTCGGCTTCCGCCTGGGAAGCCTTTTCGATCCCCTTAGCTGCATCGCTGCCATCGGCAATGATGTCCTTGATCAGGGCATTGGCCGATTTGTATTCCTTGACGGCCTTGTCAAAGGCCTTGTTCTCGCGAAATTTGGTGAGGATGGCGACGCGGCCATCGGCCGCGGCCAACGCCTGGTTGACCCAATAGTGTGCGTCCCTGACCAGCTCCCATTCGCTGTCGGTTAGCTTTTCCTTGGACATAATTTTTCTCCTTTATGACGGGGCTTCCAGCACCATGAGCCGGAACCCCAATATGATATTAAAAAGGTAAAGGGCGCGAATATCAACGATGTTTCATAAATATTCAAACCGCAGGCGATTATAGTATAATTTCTGCATTAGACAATAACCATTTAGGTATTATTACCTATTCACGTCATTCACAAGCGTTTGAGGCGCTCTCCGGCTCGTTCGGTCAAACGATAATATTTGATCGACAAAGAGAGCCGCTCACCTCAATGAACGGCTCTCTCTTGCTCAAAGCGGGGTGATTTATTGCCGGCAGCAATATCGGCACGCCCGATAGTCACCCTCCGGCGATAAATCGTAACATCGATCTTACTTGCCGATAGCTATCGGAGCAGTGATTTCCTCCAGCTCAGAGTCGGCCAAAACGTATCGACCCAGAATCGCCAGACCGCCCAGCATCGCCGCCCAGCCGGCCACAGCCAGCGGATAGTGCCAAACATCGGCGTAGTTGATGCCGTCAAGCATATGGGTTGGTCCAGCCCAAAACTGAACGGTCAGAGTGATCACCCCAACCACGATCATGGCTGCGCCGGCGCCCAGGCCTGAGGAATGATCGTCTTTCTTCAGGGAGTCGACCTGATTCCGAACGCCGGGAATAAGGTACAGAAGGAAGACGAGCAGCGTGAGAGCGTTCACCCACATGATCGGATCGGCCGGCATCGAGCTGCCGCGCAACGCGCGCGAAGCGACGACGTGGATTATGCCGGTGATCAGGCCGGCCACCAGCGTGATGACCGCAAAACGATAGGCGCCGGGCTTGCCCCGGATAAGCCGGATCATGGCAACGATACCCATGATGCCGATGACCACGCCGGCCACGACGAAGAGGATGTATAGCCACTGGAACGGCGCGATCTTGGCGAATACAGGCCCGTATTCGGTGGGTTTGAAGGCGACACAGAAAGTGCCGATTCCGCCCAGCAGGACAGCTACCGACGTGAGCGCCAATAAAACAATACCAACGATTCGAAATACTTTACCTAACATTGAATGTCTCCTGACTAACCTAAATGGAAGCCGACAACATATGCGGTGGTCATCAGCAACAACAGGAGCGGGAGAATGGTCAGGATCGTTTGACGCGAGATGACGGGCTTTCCCATCTTCAGGAACGCCAACAATAGACCCCCCACCCCGATGAGCGCACCACCAATACCTACTAACACGAAGCCGATCGGCGCCAGGCCGCGCAGGCTCATGTAAATGGGCAAGAGGAAAATCAACAGACCGGCCACGCTATGCACAACCGCCAGGGTAATGACGGCCGCTTTCGACTCCGGTCGATAGAATCGGGTGAAGGCAACGGCCACGAAACCCAGGATGACGAAGATCAGATAGGCATTGCGCCAGGCGGGCCAATGTTCCCACACCAACCCCAGCGATAGCGCCAGGGGAAGGATTGTGGAGACGACGGTCACCAGCGGATTATCCAGGATCTCGAAGCCGAAGATGATCATGAGCAGCCCGGCCAGAAGCAATGTGCCGAAGGCGATCGTATAAGCCCATATCGACAAGGGTGGCGCGCCCTCGATACCGAATACGATCTGGTAGGCCGCTAATAGCCCAGCCAGAAGGATAAAGATACGATCCGGGACTGACATCTTTTTCATGGTTACACTTCCACACGCTTCCGGGAATCAGACGACCAGCATCAACAACAGCATCGCACCGAGCATGTAGAGTGAGGCGTATTTGAACAGGCCGAAGTTGGCACGCTCCGATGGCCGCATCAGGCTGGAGATAGCCAGCAACAGCAGGCCTCCGGTCAGAACGGCCAGCAAGCGCCAATAGCCAAGCGTCAATCCCACGCCGTAGGCGGCCAGGGCCATCATGCCCCCGGCCAACATGCTGGAGATAGCGACGATCATGCGCGTTTTCGCAAACCCGTAAACCGAGGGGAAGGTGGGGACGCCGGCCCGCTGGTAATCATCAAAATAACGCATGCTGAAAGTCATGATATGCGTCGGAATCCAGAACACGACAGCCAGAGCCAGGACGATACCGACCCATTCGATCCGTCCCGACCCAAGCGCATGTCCGGCCAGCACCGGCATCCCCCCGGCTAACCCGCCCCAGATGATGCTCCACGGCGTGCGCCGCTTGAGCCAGATGGTGTAAATCACGACATCGAAAAACAGCCCGGCAAAGACGATAACACCATACAGGACGTCCATGTATAAGGCCCAGGCAACGCCCAGGACGCTAAGGACAAGGCCTAATATCAACGCCTCGTTCGGGCTGACTTCTCCCGAGGGAATCGGCCGGGCGGCCGTGCGGCCCATCCTGGCGTCGATATCCCGGTCGTACCACATATTCAGGATCGTGCTGCCACTTATAGCCAACGTCAGGCTTCCGGCCACAGCCAGCGTGGTTTGCCAGTTGATGAACGGACAGCGAGTGCTCATGAATCCCGCCAGGCCCGTCAAGAGCAGCAAGCCGGTCTGCAAGCTTTTGAAAAGTGGCAGGTATCGACGAAATCGCCGAGTGTGTGAGGTTGGCATATGGCTCACGAATCATCTTCTCCGTTATAAACTAATTCACATCGCGCACGCAGCGGAAGCCCACTGCCGGGCCGTAGTATTGCGGTCCGGCGCTGTTGTACTTCCACACTCGCAGGTCTACTTCATAAGAGTAGAAACTGCCGCCGCGCATGTGTCGATAATGCTGGTTGGGATAGTCATCGCCCACCCACTGCCAGACGTTGCCGGCCATGTCGTAAACGCCGTATGGGCTGGCCGAATCCAGGGTCTGATAACCATCGTAATTCATGCCGTTATAGAAGCCGACAGGTGTCGTGTTGCCCAGCTTGCCGAAAAGTTTCACGAATACGTCGAACGAGGAGTAGTAGTTGGCGTTGTTGCGTTCGATCTCCAGCCCCCAGGGGAAGGGACGACCGCGGCCGTCCACGAGCTCCGTGCCGCGCGCCGCTTTCTCCCACTCAACTTCGGTCGGCAAACGCCAGCCGTTGTATTGGCAGAAAGAATTGGCGCCGAACCAGGTCACCATGGTGACGGGATGGTTGCTATAGGCGTCCATCGAGGAGAATTCATTCCCATCAAAGGTCAGGCGCAGGCCTTCGCCCTGCAGGGGCATATATAGCTTGTTGCCGGCCTTGATCTCTTCCTCGTGTCTGAAACCGTCGAAGGGTTCGCCCGGGTAGTGGCCGAACACCCCATTTTCCGTCCAGATGCTCTCCCCGGCCTCCACTTCAACCTCGCCGATAGTGGCCGCTCCGGAAGCCAGCGCCTCATTGAGGAAGCGGGCATATTGCTCGTTGGTCACATTGGTGACCATGATCTCGAAGTCGTCCGTCATCGTCATATGATCATGCTGGCCGTAAGGGAATTCGCCGGCGGGGACGAGCGCCCAGGATTCCGGATTGACTCCCGTGTCCATGAATGGCGGAGTGATAGATCCGATGTTGGGCGTGGGGCCGCAAGCGGCGACCCCGACCATTAACAACAGAGTCAACATGATTAATATACGCTTCATTGGGTAGCCTCCTTGAGGGCCTGATTCAGCTCATCAATCCTTTTACGTTGCTCGGCAATCTCCTTGAGGGCGACCTCCCGTTTCTCGGCCGCCATTTCATCGGCCCAGTGCCCCTTGGCGCGGAAGAGATCGACCAGTCGCCAGAACATGAATGCCCCCAGCACGGTCAGAATCGTGGCCAAACCGATGTCGGTCAACAGCATCGTCCAGTTGACGATGCCCTGTTGCCCCGCCTCGGAGACAAAAAGACGCTTCATGGCGAAGACGGTCACCGCGCCAAAGGCCAGATTGGACATGACGATGATCGACCAGCCAAACCACTTGCGGACGCGGCCTTTAAGCCCTACCCGATCGGCATAGTAGAACAGGATGATGGTAGCGATCAAACTGGCCAGGATGTGCCAGTGGCCGGTTAGCGTGATTCGCTCATCCCGATGAGGCCAAACGCGGATGATCTCATCAAGTTTGACGGCCATAAAAATACCGATGCCGCTCACGGTGAAATTCATGAAGACCATTTGCCAGCCGGGGCCGAATTTGAGCGGATCGTGCCCAAGGGCTTTGATCTTCTGCAAGAAGGTCGGTTTTTTAAGGCCCAATTCGGCGGTACGATCGTTGATCAACTTGGCCCACGCATAGATGACGTAGAGCAATGCGGCCAGCATGACAAAGACCGAGCCGACGTAGATGGTCGTGTGCGCCCAATCAACCCAGACCACAGAGAGCGCGCCGGTGGTGATGATGATGGTGCCGACGATCATGAGGAGCATCGCCACCTTGTGCAGCCGCCCTTTGAAGTCCATCCAGCGCCCCACGATCAGGGTGATGGCGATGGCGATCAGGGTCAGCATGATATGCAGGTGACCGATGATCGCGCCTTGCATGGCCGTCCTGATCGGCGTGCGGATCAGGTCTTCAGCCAGGAATGTCTCGTGACCATTGCCCCAATAGGAGCCGGTGACCGCCCCGAAGGCCGCGGATAGCAATGTAGCCAGGGCCATGACGAAGAAAGCGGTGCGCTCCAGATCCAGGCCCTTTTTCGTGCGGGCATAGAGGGAGTCTTCGGGGAGGCGATACTCCTTCCGCCATGGCCACAAGGCGATAGCCAGCAGGATGCCGGCGAAGAAGATCAGCGATTGCCCCAGCAGAAACAGGCCATGAAACATGAAGTTCTGGCCCCAATAGGCAAACGCCATGCCGAAGATGACAGTCAACAAATAACCGAAGGTGATGGTGCCGTTGATAAGCACCTGATTCTGCCGCTTCATCGGCAGGATGTCGGTCATGATGTAGACCTCGATTGCGATGATGGCCATCGCTATCGTATGGTAGAGCATGATGATGCGTGCCTCGCGTTCGGCCTGCACCAGCTGCATCCCCAGCACGCGAACTGTGAAGTCGCGCACACCCCATTCCACCATCGGCCCGGAAAGCGTGCCCCAGATCACCGTGATCAGGGAGATGATCGCCATGGCCATGAGGATCAGGCCGTTCGTGGAAGTAAAGAGATAGTCGATACGTTTTTTAAGCGAACTCATAAAACAGCACCCCCTTATGAGTGTCTTTCAAGTTCAAGTATGGCAGGCTATCTCTCATCCCCGTAGTGACATACAGCAGTTAAACCCATGAAGAAAGTCACATGTTTTCACACCTAATTTGTGCGTCATTCAGCACGCCTGCCTCTGCTCCTGATTCTCATAAATTCTTCTGCTCAAGGATCAGCCGCTGTGTGCCGGGCAGCCACAAAATGACAAACAGAACCAGAGCGATGAGCGGCGCGGGCAGGAACATCGAGAAGCGCTGGACTTCAACGATGTTGATCGCCGCCAGGGGGAAACCACCGATCATCGCAGCCGGGATTTTGTGGCCACCTGCACGGGAACGGCTACAATTTAATGGAGTTAGGCATGTCAGTGATCCGCCTGGATTTCACACCGAACGGAGACGGAACATCATGGAAATTAAAAGCAGCCCCGTGGTCAATTCGCCGACGACTTTTATCCTGCACCTTGAAGGTGAACTGGATGCGTCCAATTACCTCGATGTCATCGAACGCGTCCGCCAACTCTACAACGACGGCGCGCGGGAACTGGTCATCGATCTGACTGATCTGACCTTCCTGTCCAGCTCCGGCCTTGTGTCCCTTCACAGCGCCGCGCTCATCATGCGTGGCGAGGAGCCTCCCAGCCCGGAATTTGGCTGGAGTGCCTTCCATGCCATCGCGTCTGACATCGACCGGGGCTTCGAGACACACTGCAAGCTGGCGAACCCGCAAGGCCGCGTGCGCAAGGCGCTGGAAATGACCGGTTTCAACTCATTTCTGGCGATATTCGACACCGTCGAAGCGGCCGTCCAGTCCTATCAGGACGTATAATTTATTCGCTCGGCGGCGGCGCAATCCCGATATTTTTCCACCTGGCGAGCGGGCGCCTATTCCATGGAGGTGAGCCATGCCCTTCGAATCTATCCCGGCCGAGATGAGCATCCTGCTACGAACGCTGAATGAGTTCGTTCGCGAGGAACTGTTGCCTCTGGAGCGGCCGTTTCTGCTGCACGAGTTCGATACCGTCATCCCGGCCATCGAAGAGAAACGTCGCCTGGCCAAGGGGCTGGGTCTGTGGCTGCCGCAAATCCCTGAAGAGTATGGCGGGATGGGGCTGTCGCTCTTCGAGCACGGCCTGGTCAGCGAGGTACTCGGCCGCACCCCACTCGGCCATTACGCCCTGAACTGCCAGGCCCCTGACGCGGGCAACATGGAGATCCTCATCGAGCACGGCACGCCGGAGCAGAAGGAGCGTTTTCTCATGCCGCTGCTGGCCGGCGACACCCGCAGTTGTTTCTCCATGACCGAGCCGGAAAACGCCGGTTCCAATCCCACGTGGTTGAGCACGACGGCCGGGAAAGACGGCGATGATTACATCGTCAACGGACACAAATGGTTCACTACGGCGGCCGACGGCGCGGCTTTCGCCATCGTCATGGCCGTCACCGACCCGGCCGCGTCGCGCTATGAACGGGCGAGCATGATCATCGTGCCCACCGACACGCCGGGGTTCCACATCGTCGAAAACACATCGGTGATGGGCGAACGCGGCGCCGGGTGGGCCAGCCACGCCGAGATCCGTTACGACAACTGCCGCGTGCCGCAAGCCAACCGGCTGGGCGGCGAGGGGATGGGTTTCGTCATCGCCCAGCAGCGACTGGGGCCCGGCCGCATCCACCACTGCATGCGCTGGATCGGCATCTGCGAGCGGGCGTTTGACCTGATGTGCCGCCAGGCCGCCTTGCGCGAGCTGGCTCCCGGCCGGACGTTGGCTGAAACGGGGCCGGTGCAGACCTGGGTGGCCGAGAACCGGGCCGAGATCGACGCCGCGCGATTGCTGGTGCTGCAAACGGCGCGCAAGATCGACACCGAAGGGGCCTATGCCGCCCGCGACGACATCTCGCTGATCAAGTTCCATGTCGCCGGGGTGTTGCAGAAAGTGCTGGATCGCGCCATTCAGGTTCACGGTGCGATGGGCATGACCGAAGAAACGCCGCTGGCGTTCTGGTATCGCCACGAGCGGGCGGCGCGTATCTATGACGGGCCGGATGAGGTGCACAAGTGGTCAGTGGCGCGGCGCATCCTGAGCCGGTACGCATTATGAACGACAACACCAAACCCCCCGATACCATCACTATGCGCCCCGACGAACAAATCGACGCGGAACGGCTTGGCCTGTATCTGGCCGGGAAATTGCTCGGCAGCGATGGCCCGCTTGCCGTGCGCCAATTCGGCGGCGGCGCGGCTAACTTGACCTACCTGCTCGACTACGGAACCCATGAGTATGTGCTGCGACGGCCGCCACTCGGCCCCGTGGCCACCTCGGCCCACGACATGGGGCGTGAATACCGGGTGTTGTCCGTCTTGCACCGGGCATTCCCCTACGCGCCCCGCGCCTACCTGTTCGGCGAAGATGAATCGGTGATCGGCGCGCCCTTCTTCGTCATGGAGCGACGACGGGGCGTAGTCGTGCGGCGAACGATGCCTGAGGTCTATGCCGGACAGCCCGACGCGGCCCGGCGGATGAGCGAGGCGCTGATCGACGTGCTGGCCGAATTTCATGCCGTCGATTATCAGGCGCTCGGTCTGGGGGAATTGGGCAAGCCGGAGGGCTTCATCGACCGGCAGATCGAGGGTTGGTATCGCCGCTGGCAGGCAGCCAAAACGGCCGAACTAACGGACATGGATGCCGTCTACGCCTGGCTGAAGGCCCACGAGCCGGCCGCCCCCCATGTCTCGCTGGTCCACAACGATTACAAGCTCGACAACGTGATGCTGGCGGCCGACGATCCCGGGCGGATCGTGGCCGTCTTCGACTGGGATATGTGCACCCTGGGTGACCCGTTGGCCGATCTGGGCGCATTACTGACATACTGGACGGAACCGGACGACCCGCCCTATCTGCAAGCGACGGCGATGATGCCGCTGGGCGTGCCGGGCTTCCTGAATCGGGCCGAATTGGTGGCGCGTTATGCCGCCAAAACCGGCCGCACAGTTGACCACATCAACTTCTATCACGCCTTGGGTCTATTCCGGCTAACGGTCATCGTGGCCCAAATCTACATCCGCTATGCGCGCGGCCAGACACAAGATCCCCGTTTCGCGGCGATGGAGATGATGATCCCCGCGCTGGCTCGTCGGGCCGGAGAACTCACATCCGCCTGATTCCATCAGAAACCGCCACCCCCTTGGCTTGGCCTTGCTTATTACGGTTCCTGGGGTAAGATTAGGTCACGTGTTTTCCGAGGGGGTGTTGAGCCATCGTCCTCACGATCATGAAGTCATAACCCTTCATTCATCTGAATACACGTCTGACAAAAGGAGAGTAAGCAAGCTATGTCCAACTCGCCTCCCGAAGGGAAGCAGGGCGTACTGAGCCGTATCTGGGCGGCGGCTCCTTTCCGAGCCTGGCTGATGCTGGCGGCGGTCATCGGCGGAGTGTTCGGATTGGGGTTTTTCACGTTCGCCTTTGCCCAGGGAGCTTCCTATTTTTCGGATGACCCTGCGTCCTGCGTCAATTGCCATATCATGCGTGATCAGTACGACGGCTGGAACCACGGCAGTCACAAATCGGTGGCCACCTGCAATGATTGCCACACGCCCCATGACTCCGTGGTGGCCAAGTACGCCGTGAAGGCGATCAACGGTTTTCGCCACAGCGCCGCCTTCACGCTCAACAATTTTCACGAACCGATCCAGATCACATCGCTCAATCACCGCGTGGCTCGATCAAGCTGCCTCTATTGCCACGAAGCCATGACGGCCTATATGAATCATGCCGACAGTGATGATCCCACCGATTGCCTGCTCTGCCACGCGCGGGTCGGGCATGCCAAATAACAAACGAGGAAGAAGATGACCAATCAGGAACCCACGCAAAAATCACCCAGTCGATGGTGGCTTATTGGCGCCTTTGTCGGCGGCCTGGTCATCATGGGCTTGATCGCCGCCCTGCTGGTGAATATCACCACCCGCAAGGCCGAGGGGGAGCAATATCCGCTCAAAGTCGTCGAGATCGCCGATGATGAACTGGATCCGCAGGTCTGGGGCAAGAATTTCCCCCGACACTATGACTCCTTCATGAAGACCCAGGACTCGACCATCAGCACGCCATTCGGCGGCTCCATACCCTATAGCAAGCTGGAGCGTGTTCCGGCGATGGTGCGCATCTGGGCCGGCTACGCCTTCAGCATCGACCACAACGAGGAACGGGGCCATTACTACACGCTGACCGACCAGCTGGAAACCCAGCGAATTCAGGTTGTGGAGCAACCCGGCGCGTGTGCCAACTGCCACTCGGCCGACGCTCCGCGCCTGATCGCCGAGATGGGCTGGGAAGCGTTCAACAAGACACCTTACAACGAATTGAAGGCCGACCTCCACTACGGCACGTCCTGCGCCGATTGCCACGACCCGCAGACGATGGAACTGCGCATCACCCGCCCGGGGCTTATCAATGCCATGACCGCGCGTGGCGTGGATCTGGAAGCCACCACCCGCCAGGAGATGCGCACCTACGTGTGTGCCCAATGCCACGTCGAGTACTACTTCAAGGGCGACAACAAGGAACTGACCTTCCCCTGGAGCCAGGGATTGTCTATCGACGACATCGAGGCCCACTACGACACTTACGAATTCAAGGACTGGACGCATAAAGAGACCAACGCACCGATGATCAAGATCCAGCATCCTGAATTTGAGATGTTCTCCAGCGGCCTGCATTACAAGTCGGGCGTGGCCTGCGCCGACTGTCATATGCCCTACGTCCGCGAGGGCGCGGTCAAGATCTCCGATCACTGGCTGCGCAGCCCGATGGTCAATATCAACAACGCCTGTCAGACCTGCCACCGGCAGGATGAGGCCGTCCTGCTGGAGCGCATCAACACGATCCAGAACCGCACCGCCGACCTGTTGCGCTCGACCGAAGAGTCGCTGCTCGACGCCATCGACGCCATCGTCGCCGCGCAGAACTCGGGGGCAACGGACGAGCAGCTGGAAAACGCCCGTTATCTGCACCGCCGCGCCTCGCTGCGCTGGGACTTCGTCTCGTCGGAAAACTCCACCGGCTTCCACAGCCCGCAGGAATCGGCTCGCATCCTGGCTGACGCGATCAACTTCGCCCGCCAGGCCCAACTGGAGGCCGAACGGCTGGGCGGCACGCCCTAACTCGCAAGCTTCTTCATCTCTTTAACACCTGACCGGCTGCGGCGCGATCGCGTCATGGCCGGTCAGGTGTTATTATTTCCGGCGGAGGTTATATCCATGCCCATCACCTATCGTTCCATCTTCCGGCCGGATTTGTTTGCGGGACAAACCTATATCGTCACCGGTGGCGGCACCGGTATCGGCCGCGCCGTGGCTCATGAATTGGCTTCGCTGGGAGCGCATGTCGTTCTGGCGGCACGAACGATGGAGAACCTGGAGCGAGTCACGGCCGAAATCCGTGAGGCAGGCGGCGAGGCGTCTCCCTTCGCCTGCAACATCCGTGAGGAAGAGCAAGTGGCGGCCCTGTTCGACTTCGTGCTGGCCGAACGCGGCGGCTTCCACGGTCTGGTCAACAACGCCGGCGGCCAGTTCATCAGCCCAGCGGAGATGATCTCGCTCAATGGCTGGCGGGCGGTGGTGGAGACGAACCTGACCGGCACGTTCCTGATGTGTCGCGAGGCGTTCAACCGCCACATGAACGCCCACGGCGGAGTCATCGTCAACATGCTGATCGAGATGTGGCGCGGCTTTCCGGGCATGGCCCACTCGGCCGCGGCGCGGGCGGGCATCGAGAACCTGACCAAGACGCTGGCCGTCGAATGGGCGCGGGCCGGGGTGCGCGTCAACGCCGTCGCGCCGGGGCTGATCTCGTCCAGCGGGCTGGAGCGCTACCCGGAGGCGGTGCGGCCGATGATCACGCAGAACATCCGCGACATCCCCATGAAGCGCATGGGCACGGAGGCCGAGGTGAGCGCGGCTATCGTCTTCCTGCTGTCGCCCGCGGCGGCGTTCATCAGCGGTGAGTCGATCAAGATCGACGGGGCGGGGTCGTTATGGCGCAAGACGTGGGAGGTGGGGGAGGATGGGCAGGGGGCGGAGGGGTATGAGGGGTTCGAAAGCTAAATTAGCAATCACCTCGGGCTAAGGCCACGAGGCTAATGACCAGCGACCCCTCAAAGGGGCTTTTAGAGCCGCGTTCAAATCTTCTGGAGCCGGGTTCAACCGTCGTAATTATCTAGCCCGACCCTTCAGGGCCAGGCGATCCCGGCATAACGTTTTCCATGTGGCGATATGACTGCATCACGATGCACAACTGAAAAAACCCGCCGCAGGAAACCACCCGCTGGACACTCGCCGGGCTTGTCGTTACACTGGTAATCATCAGAAATTGTCCGCAATTGACGGACGAATATTTATGAACCCTTCCCGGCAGAAGGAGGTAGCATGAGCGAGGCTCAATTAAAAATTCGGACAATGGTGTGGTTCAGCCTGGGCGTGTTGGCGGTGATGCTGCTGGTTACGGCATATACCTGGATGCAAGTACCGGCAGGGGCGCAAATCCCCAGTCACTGGAACGCTGCCGGTGAGGTCGACGGCTACAGCAGCAAGGCGTTCGGCCTGCTGCTTGTCCCGGCTCTCGCCCTGAGCCTGGCCGCTTTGTTCGCGGTCATTCCCCGTATCGACCCCAAGGGCACGAACATATTGCGCTCCTGGCCCGCCTATCGCGCGACCTGGGGCATGATGATGGTCTTCATGCTCCTGATGCAAGTGTTCATCTGCCTGGCGGCGATGAGAATCGACATCCGGATCGGCACATTCATTCCAGTGGCCACCGGTTTCATGTTCCTCATCATAGGCTATTACATGGGCCACATCAAACCAAACTTTATGTTCGGCGTTCGCACACCCTGGACCATTACCAGCGAGCTCTCTTGGACCAAGACCCACCAGCTGGCCGGCTGGTTATTTTCCGCCCTAGGAGCGATCATGATCCTTGGCCCAATCTTCCTGAAAGGCGAGACGTGGGTTTGGTTGATGATGGTCGGCATCGCTGTTTTGTTGGTCGCGACGACCACCTACTCGTATATAGTCTGGAAGGACGATCCCAATCGCGAGCATATGAAACACAACAACGGTCCGGATGTTTAGCGGCGCCGCGCCAGCGAACCCACCGGCGACCTGCTCCCGGCTTGCATCCGGAAGAATAATGCCGGCCATGCAAGGTTAAACCACGAGGTTCTCCAAAACTCTTCGTTGCATCGCCGGTTTCCCATCCGGTGGTCCAGATTAAGTGTGAGGCCGATTTCTTAATCGGCTGACGAATACCGAATAAGAATCCGGCTCTACGGCAACAGGTCTCCGTTCTCAATCAACCTTCTCAACCGCGCCGCCGGCGCGCCGTCGATTATGTCATGGTGGAACGACATTGTGAATTGCAGGTATCACCAAGGCTCAATATTACACTTGCTAAATCCAGGACAATGATATATACTATTGGTATATTCTGATTAGAGGCGTCAGATTGATATGGATACTGCAAAACTCTTCACCAACGGCCGCAGCCAGGCCGTCCGTCTGCCCAAGGAATACCGCTTCGAAGGATCGGAGGTTTTCATCAAGAAAGTCGGCGATGCCGTGATGCTTATCCCCTTCACCCAGTCATGGCAAACGCTCATCGACAGTCTGGATCAATTCTCCAATGATTTCATGGAGAGTCGGGAGCAGCCGCCAATACAAGAGCGCGAGTCACCATTCGCATGAAGTATCTTCTCGATACAGACATCTGTATCTACCTCATCAGGCAGCGCCCGCCGGGCGTGATTCGGGAAATGGCACGGCAGCAAGTCGGCGACGTGGGCCTGTCATCCATAACGGTTGCCGAGCTACAATATGGCGTGATGAAGAGTGCGCAGGTGGAGCGCAATCAATCGGCGCTGGTGCAATTCCTCGCGCCGCTGGTCATAGTCGACTTCGATGCGGCTGCCGCGACCGCTTACGGGAATGTTCGCGCCCTGCTGGAGCGAAACGGAACGCCCATAGGTTCGCTGGATACCTTGATCGCCGCTCATGCGCTGAGCCTGGATGTAACTTTGGTCACCAACAATGAGCGCGAGTTCAGTCGCGTACCTCGGCTGAAACTCGCAAACTGGACGACGAATAACGAATAAAATCCCGGTTTCTAGGCTTTGTCCATCTCCAGCCCATGCGCCCCCTCAACCAACCCCCTCAACCGCGCCGCAAACCGCGCTGCCGGCGCGCCATCGACGATGTCGTGGTCGAACGACAACGTGACATGCAGGTATTCTCGCGGCTTGACGCTGCCGCCCACCATGCCCGGTTTCGTGGCAATGCCGCCCAGCGTCAGGTTGAGCGTGTAGAGCGGGATAGGGATACCCCAGCCGCCGCCTTCACCGAACATACCCACAGCCGTGACGCTGACCGTGCCGCCGATCCGTTTCATCCGGTTGGGGTCGGCCATGGCCACCCGGTAAGCCAACCGCCGCAACGGTCCCGGCAGCCGGGTATACAGGCGTAGCAGGCGCACAGTTCGGTCGTCGTAGTTGCGGTCACCCCTCGCCTGAACCGTGCGAATCTCATCGTGTATATCACGCACGGTACGGCGGTTGGTGGCGCGGACGACGTGGGCCAAGGGGAAGCGGCGACCTTCCAGCTCGATCTCGATGATGGTGTTGATGTCCACATCGTCGAACAATAACAGGCGGCCGCGCCAGTCACGGCAGGCATGGATCATCCGGTCCTCGGCCACGGTCGCGCCGACGCAGTGCAATACAAACGCCGTGAACGACAGCGCTTCGCCGGTGCGAGCCTTATGGTCGCGCAGACGTGCTCGCGGTTCGGTCACGTCAAATTCGACAAGTCCGTGGATCATGTGCTTGCCGGCGGCTACCCGGGCCGCGTCAACGACAAACGCCCGCGAACGCGGATAGGGCGCGGTCGTGAAGTCTTGGTCCTTTTTTGAAGGCATCGTCTGCTCACCTCCCTGTACTGCCTGCGAGGAGTATCATCCGTAGTATGCCATGCCATTACCAATTTGACAGCCAACATGGCACAGGAGGTAAAATAGGCTACCTTATGAACAATAACAGGACGCGCAAATCACGCTCCGAAAACTTGTGAAATCGGTGTAATCTGTGGATTCTTCATCTTAATTTCAGGAGGCAATCGTTATGCAATACGCTCACGGGGGCGAACTCGTCGCCCGCTCGCTGGCGGCCCAGGGCGTCAGCACGATCTACACCCTCTGCGGCGGCCACGTCGCGCCTATCTACGACGGCTGCCTCAACCACGACATCGCCGTCATCGACTTCCGCCACGAGCAGGCGGCCGCCCATGCCGCCGACGCCCACGCCCGGCTGACGCGCAATATCGGCGTAGCCCTCGTCACCGCCGGGCCGGGCGTCACCGATGCCGTCACCGGCGTGGCCAACGCCTACCAGGCGCGCAGCCCGATGATCCTGCTGGGCGGGGCTGCGCCACTGAAGACCAAGGGCATGGGCGCGCTGCAGGAAATGCCGCAGGTAGAGATGTTCCGCACCTTCACCAAGGCCGCCTTCACCATCGAGCGCACCGAGGACATCCCCGAACGAATGGCCGAAGCCTACCGCGCGGCCCTCAGCGGCCGCCCCGGCCCAGTCTTCATTGAACTGCCGTTCGACGTGCTGTTCAATGTCGTCGATTCACCCGAGCGGATGCCCGACCGGGTGACCATCGACCCCATCGCGCCGCCGGTCGACGCCGTGCAGGCCATGTTCGACCTGCTGCGCGCCGCCGAGCGGCCGCTCATCATCGCCGGGACGCAGGTCTACTGGGACGGCGCGAGCGACGCCCTGCGCGAGCTGACTGACCAGACGGCCATCCCCGTCTTCACCAACGGCGCGGGGCGCGGCACGTTGTCGATGGATCATCCTCATTGTTTCAAGGCCACGCGCGGCAAGGCGCTGCGGGCAGCCGATGTCGTCCTGCTCATCGGCACGCCGCTCGACTTCCGCCTCAAGTACGGCCGCGAGGACTGGAATCCCGACAGCAAGCTGATCCAGATCGAGAACGACGCCGCCGAGCTGAACCACAACCGGACCGCCGATGTGGCCTTGACGGCCGATGCGCGGCTGGTGCTGGAAGCGCTGGCCGAGGGATTGCAAGGCATCCGTTTCCAGCCCTGGCTGGATCAGGTGGCCGAGTGGGAGCGGACGCGCAACGAGAAGCAGGCGGCGTGGGAAGCGCTGGACGACGTGCCGGTGAACCATTTCCGCTTCGCAGCCGAGGTGAGCCGGATGGTAGACGAGAACTGTATCGTCATTGGCGACGGCGGCGACATCGTCAGCGCCTGTGCCAAGGTGCTCAAGGTCACCCAACCGGGGCAATGGCTCGATCCCGGCCCACTGGGTTGCCTGGGTGTCGGCGCGCCGTTCGCCATCGCCGCGCAGCATCTCTACCCCGACCGGCGCGTGCTCATCATCAGCGGCGACGGCTCGTTCGGGTTAAACGGCTTTGAGTTCGACACGGCCGCGCGCTTTGGGCTGCCCATCGTCGCCATCGTCGGCAACGACGCCGGCTGGGGGCAGATTCGCGGGCCGCAGGTGCAGATGGTCGGCGCGGAGCGGGCCATCGCCACCTCGCTGGCTCCCACGCGCTACGACAAGGTGGTCGAGGCGCTGGCCGGCTACGGGGAACTGGTCGAGGAACCGGACGGCGTTTTCCCCGCGCTGGAGCGGGCTTTCGCTTCAGGGTTGCCGGCTTGCATCAACGTGATGCTCGACCCGGCGGGGATGAGCAAGACGGGGGCGAGTTCGCCGTATATTGTGTGATGGATTGTGTTACCCATCGGCGAGAGTGACCATCTCACACCATCAAACTGAATTGTGCTAAACTAGCAGCTTCAGAGGTTGATGATTAATAAGCCATCGTTATCAGGAGCAGGCATATGGATTCCTTATCGCTCTCCGAACGTGTTCTTAACGTAATTGATGAACTGGAACCGGGAGATACCCTGGAAGCCAAAGTAACCCGGCTGGCCGAGTCGGAGTTACGCCGCCGCTTGGCCCGCTACCAATTAACCGACCGCCAATTTCAAGCCAAGTACGGCATGACTCTGGCGGATTTTGAAGCGCGCGGGATCGTGGTCGAATTGGGCTATTCCTATGAGGCGGAAAGCGATCATCAGGACTGGGACCTGGCTGTAGACGGTATTCGCAGTACGGAACGCCAATTAGCCGAGCTTCTGGATCTTCCGTGAACGTTGATGAATTTGAGCGTTACATACTGACGACTGCCACCCAGTGGTCTTTTCTGCGCGCAGTCGATACCGTTGACAAGACTGACTACGCAGTGAAGTTGCGACTTCACGTTGACACGGAATGTTTTATTCAGGTTTATGCCAACGTTCAAAAAGGCATTTTTAGTTTTGCGCTGGTTCTCAATCGATCGCGCATCTATGGGCGAGATAATGAAGGGGGAACCTGGCACCGACACCCACACGGCCAACCGGATAACCATGATGTATCGCCGGAGGGTCGGACAGAGGTCACCCTGGCACAATTCCTTGCCGAAGCACAAAAGGTATTAAAGGACAAAGGATTGTTGTAAACGAATACGCGCAAGGCTTATTTCAATCCCTCAAAAAACGCCGGCCGCTGCGCCATATACCGGTTCACAATCGCCACGGCCTCTTCCACTCCCCGCTCGGCCTGAATCTTCCGGCCCACCTCGGCCGCCCGCGCGCGCATTGTCTCATCGCTCGTTGCCGCTCCGATGGCCGTGGCCAGGCGTTCAGTCGTCAAATTGCCCTGCAAGATCGGCTGCGGCCCGGCGCCCAGAACCTGCACCCGGTCGCCCCAGAACGGCTGGTCGCCGAAGAAGGGCACGACGACATTGGGCACGCCAGCCCGCAACCCCACGTGGGTCGTGCCGACGCCGCCATGATGGACAACGGCCGCCATACGCGGGAAGAGCCAGTCGTGGGGCACGGCGTCGAGTTTCAGCACTGATTCGGGCAGGTCGCCTTCGGCCAGCCCGGCCCACCCGCTGAGCAACACCCCGCGCCGTCCGCTCAGCTGCAGCGCCTCCAGGGTGATAGTCGTCAGTCGCTCCGGGTCGTTGCCGGTCATACTGCCGAAGCCGACATAGACCGGTCGATCGCCCGCAGCCAAAAACGTCGTCAACGTCTCCGGTGGCTCGTAGTCCGGCTCGTCCTGGAACCAGAAGCCGGTGACAAACGCTGCCTCGTTCCAATCGCGCGGTTTGGGCAACACAGTCGGGCTATAGCCGTTGATGACCGGCAAGCATCGCCGCAACATATCCAGAAATGGCCCGCCAAAGGAAAACGGCCGCAGCCCCAACAGATCGCGCCGGACGTTGTTCATGATCGGGCGGATCATCTGCCAGAACAACTGGCCGCCGATGGCATGGGTCGCGTAGTTGAACAGCGCGCCGCCCTTGTGTCGGGTAGGGAAGATAGCACTGGGGAACTCGCGGGTCGGGTTAACCGGTTGCAAATAGCTTTGAATGAACGGCTTGCCCAGCTTTTCGGCGACGTTATAAGCCGTATAAAAAGCGGGGCCGGAGAACAGGATCAGATCCGCGCTGTCGCAGGCCGCCAGCACGTCGGCCGTCGCTTGATGGAGGGTGGGGCCGATTAGGTCGCGGAATCCGCGCACAAACCCCAGACCCCTGCGACCGGTCTCCATCCAGTCGCGCCCTTGCCGCCCCTGCACTGCCTCCATTGGATCGCCTTCGACGGGGCTGAAACCCAACCCATGACTTTGAATCCTGTCGGCAAAGAGGGCATGCGTCGCTAATTTGACGGCGTGGCCGCTCGCCATTAGGCCAAGGCTCAACGCGATGAACGGCTGGACATCGCCGCGAGAACCGGTGGTGACAATTGTGATGTGAGCCATGAACCGGGTTCGCCTCCGATAGTGTGGTAAAATTTGCACTAATCCGTCCATTCGACGGACACACCGGATACTATCAAAGCGCGACCTCGGGTCAAGCGCGAAGGATTTGAATGGACTTTAAGGAAAATGTGGTAATTCTGACCGGCGCGTCAACGGGCATCGGCGAGGCGTTGGCCCATGCGTTGGCCGAGCGCGGGGCCTGGCTCGTGTTGGCCGCTCGCAACGTTGAGAGGCTGGAAGATGTGGCGGCCGAATGCCGGAAGCGCGGCGGCCGCGTCCTCGTTGTGGCCACGGACGTGACCGATGAGGGCCGATGCCGCAAACTGATCGAACGCGCCGTGGCCGAATACGGCCGAATCGACACGCTCATCAATAACGCCGGCCTCAGCATGTGGATGAAGCTGGAAGACGTCGAAGACCTGTCAACGCTGGAATACCTCATGCGTGTGAACTTCTTCGGCAGCATGTATTGCACCTACTACGCCCTGCCTTGGCTGAAAAAGACAAAGGGGCGCATCGTGGCCATCGCCAGCGTTGCCGCCCGAACCGGCGTGCCCACCCGCACCGGTTACTCCGCCAGCAAACACGCCATGGTGGGTTTTTTCGAATCGCTGCGCATCGAGGTGGAAGATGACGGCGTCAGCGTGACCATCGCTTTCCCCGATTTCGTCGCCTCGGGCATGCACACTCGTTCGCTGGGCGCGGACGGCAAGCCGTTGGGCCATAACCCGCTGCAGGTGGACAAGATCATGACCAGCGAGACCTGTGCCCGGCTGATCATCGAAGGGGTGGCCGCCCGCAAGCGGCAGATCGTCATGTCCAACCGCGCGCGCTTCGGCCAGTGGCTCAAGCTCATCGCTCCCGACAAGGTGGACGGGATCGCCAAGCGTGCGATCAAGGAAGGACGGTGAACGGACCAAGCGGCAGGTAACAGATCGGTCTGTTACCTGCCGCTTGTTTATTTAGGAAGCGTTCGCTGTGAAGTTAATATAGAGTTCGACCTCTTCCTCCACGTTGGCCACATTGGGTACGCTGGGAATCTGCAGGTCGTAATCGACGCGATTGACGACGGCCGTGGCCGATCCGGTGATCTGGGTATCCGAGACAACCGTAGCCTCAACTGCGAAGGTCGCCGGCAAGGTGATATCGCGAATCGTCAGGTCGCCTGTCAGCGTGAAGGTCACTGTCTCCCCGACGGCGGCCGCCGCAGGCAATCCCTCAACTCCGGTCGGCGTGAAGGTGATGAATTCAAATGCGCCGGTATCCAGGATTTCGTTCTGAATCGCCCGATTGCGGAAGTTGTTGTCCGTCTGTAGTGTTCGGGCATTGATCTGGATGACACCCACCTGGGTCTGGCTCAGGTCGGCCAGATTGAGCGACAACTGGCCCGCGACCTGGTTGGTCGTGCCGACGACCGTCTTGCGCTCGCCGCGCAAATCCTCATCCAACTGGAACCGCACCTCGGACGCGGCCGAGTCGATGGTAAAGACACTCGCTCCGCCCGCAGGCGCATCGGCGGGAGCGTCTGTCGATGCGGCCGCGGCTTCCGTCGGCGCGGGGTCTAACGCCGGTTGAGTCGCCTCAGCAGGGACTACTCCGGCTGCCTGCGTCTCCAACGGAATCGCCTCGATCGGCCCGCTGGCGGCCTCAGGCTCCTGAAACACACCGCAGCCCACCAGGGCAAATGCGGCAATCAACGTCAACAATAAATACAGTGGTAATTTCTTCATCCATCTCCTTGTTTTTTGTGCGGGCTAAATCGTCCGCAAATTACCGCCCGACTCTGCCATCCCAAAATAAGAACAGGCTGAATCGGGCGTAGCAAACACATTAATATTATTTACGAGTGGGTTGATTCATTGGGAGGCGACATCGGCAGGGCGATGGTGAATTGCGCTCCACCGCTCACGTTTTCGGCCGTGATTTGGCCCCCGTGGGCCTCAACCAGCGAGCGGGCGATGGCCAACCCCAGACCGGATGCGCCGTCGGCCGGCTGCCGTGCCGCGTCCCCCCGGTAGAACCGATCGAAGATATGCGGCAGGTCATCCACCGGAATACCCGGCCCGCTGTCACGGATGCGAAGCAGCACGCGGTCGCCCGCGCGAACCGACGACAACTCTATGCGGCCGCCGTCGGGCGTATGGCGCAGGGCATTGCCCACGACATTGCCCAACACCTGCAACAGGCGATCAGGATCGATCAGAATTGGCGGCGTATCCTCTCCCTCAACCGTAAGGATGATGCCGCGCGCTTCGGCCGCGGGCAAGTTGGCCAGCGCCGTATGCTCCAGCAGGCTGCGCGGTTCCACCGGTCGCCGGACAAGCGACAGTCGGCCCGCGTCGGCCAGCGACAGGGTGCGCAGATCCTCGATGAGTCGATTGAGATGCTGAGCCTGGAGATATAAGGCCTCGTAGACCTCCGGCGACCCGGGCAGCTTGCCGTCGGCCAGCGCCTCGGAATAGCCAAGGATGACGCTCAATGGCGTGCGCAGGTCGTGGGCGATATCGGCCGTCATCTGGCGGCGCAACTGGTTGGCATGAGCCAGATCGGCGCTCATTCGATTGAACGAAGTCGCCAATTGGCCGATTTCGTCGTCCGTTCGGACCGGCACCTGATGGCCAAGCTCGCCGGTAGCCAGAACTTGCGTGGCTTCGGTCAACTCCCTGACCGGGCGGGAGATCGTTCCGGCCAGAATGCCGGCCAGCAGCAACGCCAACACGGCCGCGCCCCCCGCGCTCCAAATGATAGCCCGATCGACCCCGGCCAGAAACCTGGCTTCCGGCGATCCGCGGCTGTTATCCATCCCCCGTCGCTCGCCAAACCACAGGTAGCCGACGACTTCCCCGTCGACTTCGACAGGCAGGACGCCCGGATTCCCCTGCCCAATATCGCTGGCCGCCTCCCCCAATCGATAGCGACCGGCATTGCTGAAAAGGATGCGGCCATGGGCATCCGCCAGGGCCACAAGCGGGTCGTTATTACCGAAAGGTCCCTGACCGCCCGGCCCGCGACGCCATGGCAACAGGTCCTCAACGCCATCCCAACTGTCATGGGTCGAATAATAATCGGCAACGTTGTTCAGGATATCTGTCTCAAATCTGTCGATGACGAATTCGTCAAATTGTCGCCGTGTGAGGCGACCGACGAAGACAGCGACCAGAAGCGCTCCGGATAGGCCGACAACCAGAAAAGCAAGTGTGAGTTTCGATGCCAGGGAGCGCATGGTGTCAGGCTGCAACCGGCTCGGCCGCCAGCCGATAGCCAATGCCATAGACGGTGACGATATAACGCGGCTTGCCGGGATCCGGTTCGATCTTGGTGCGCAAGTTTCGTATGTGGACGTCGATGGTGCGCTCATATCCATCGTAGGCGTCACCCTGGAGCCTGTCCAGCAGATCCAGCCGCGAGAACACGCGACCGGGCGAGGCCAGAAAGATCGCCAGAAGATCAAACTCCGAGGGGGTCAGGTCAACGTTGGTTCCGGCGGCCGTTACCTCATGACTGTCCCGGTCGAGCGTCAATTCCCCCGCGCGAAGCAAGGCGGAGCTTCTGCTACCCACCTCTTTGTCGGCGCGACGAAGGACGGCCCGAACGCGAGCGGTCAATTCGCGCATGCTGAACGGCTTGGTCATATAGTCGTCCGCGCCCAGCTCAAGCCCCAGCACCTTGTCATTCTCTTCCACCTTGGCGGTCAGGATGATGATCGGCGCGCTTCCCTCGCGGCCGTAGGCGGAGATAAACTCATACCCGCCCAGTTCCGGCATCATCAGGTCGAGGATGATCAGATCGGGGCGTTCCTGGCGAGCGACGAAGAGAGCCTCGCGGCCGTTGGCGGCAGTCACCACACGAAAGCCGTCCTGCGTCAGATAGGCCTTGACCATCGTCCGCAAGCTCTCCATGTCGTCGACCACCAAAATCGTCTTGCTCATCCAATTACTCCGTCCTCGCCACCGCGCAAAGGCTATCCTTATTGTATCCGGGTTTGCAGCGGATGGGACCCGCGGCTTAACCTTCATCAGAAAGGAGCGCAACGATCTGCGCTCCTATCTAAATCATAGACCTTGTTCCCGATTAGACACCCGGCTCCTTGCCGATTGATTTCGATGGTGCATTAACGGACAACGCCACATTCGGTCCAGCCGGGTGTCATAATCACCAACGGCCGCCGCCACCGCCGCGGCCACCACGACCACCGTGACGACCGCCACGTCCGCCAAAATTAAAATGATCCATGCTCAGGAATTCATCCGCCTGAGCCTGAGTGATCACGCCATCGTCGACCGCCTGCTGCACGGCAGCTTCAATAGCGGTCTGGGCATTCGCCTTCAGCGTCGTCGCGTCGAGGTCGCTATCCTCGATCAAGTCGCGCAACGTTTTACCGCCAGCAATCGCAGCTTCCAGATCCTCAACCGGCATTCCCAGCGCGGCGGCCATAATCGCCTGATGATCGATATACTCCTGCAAGGCGCGCTTTGCCAGCATCCTGTCGGCCTGCTCCTGCGTGATCTGCCCGGCGGCTACGGCATCGGACGCCGTCGCGGCATAGGCTTCATCCTGGGCCTCTTGCAGTCGCTCGACCGTGATACCTAACGCTTCGGCCAAATTCTCCAGCCAGGCGTCGTTGCCTTGGCCACGACCGAAACCGCCCCAATGCCCCAACCCGAAGCCTCTGAAGCCGTCGGCTTCCGGCGTTGTTCCTTCCTGCGTCGAGGTTTCCGCCTCGGGAGTCGCCTCCTGAGCGAACGCGGCGCGTCCAAGCCAACCTAATGCCAGAACGGCCATTCCGCCGATCAAAAGAATCAAC
Organism: Promineifilum sp.; assembly: GCA_018058545.1. Lineage (GTDB taxonomy): Bacteria > Chloroflexota > Anaerolineae > Promineifilales > Promineifilaceae > Promineifilum. The sequence continues at coordinate 33,957 of JAGOZU010000008.1, forward strand.
CCGATTTTTCTTTTTTCCATGTTCGTTTCTCCATGCTATCCCGGGTTCGGCTTCGATTCATCATCCTGAATACCCGGCTAACTGTTTGTACTGCTTACAGGTTACCGGTTGAATATTCAGAAGTTGTTAAGAACAGTTTGGAAGATCGTTAACAGGCGATTGGTTTGGCACGACCACCCCTGCGTCACTATAAAAGAGCCTGAACGTTGGGTTCAGGCTCTGGCTATCCATTAACGGTATTCGGCCGGCAGGGAATCCATTTGCTTCATGAACCAGGCCTGGCTATCGAAAAGTGGGCCGTTGCCTTCGAGAAGGAAGCGCCGGGGGATATAACGACCGTCGCTTTGCAGGATATGACTCTTGGCGGTGTCGCGCAGGCAGACAGCCAGGATCTCCTCCACGATATGGGATTGCATGGCCGGCTCCTCGATTGGAAACAGGACTTCGACCCTCCGATCCAGGTTGCGCGGCATCAGATCGGCGCTGCCCATGTAAAGGGACGGAGCGCCATTATTGTGGAAGTAGTAGACGCGCGAGTGCTCAAGGAAACGGCCGACGATACTCATCACCTGGATATTGTCGCTGACTCCGGCGATGCCCGGGCGCAGGCCGCAAATGCCGCGAACGATCAGATCGATCTTCACACCCGCCTGGGACGCCATATACAGGTGGCGAATGATCTCGCCATCCACCAGCGAATTGCATTTGAAGATGAGCCGTCCCTTCGCCCCCAGTTCGGTTTCGCGCCGGATCATCTCCAGCAGCCTTGGCCGAATGGTGACCGGCGCGACCAGGAACTTGCGGTACGCTTCCTGGCGGGAGTATCCGGTCAGGAAATTGAACAGGTCGCTGGCATCATCGGCCATCTCCTCATCATCGGTCATGAAGCCGATATCGGTGTAGACCCGTGCCGTGACATTGTTGTAATTCCCACTGGACAGATGAACGTAGCGCCTGATGCCCTCCCGTTCGCGCCGGACGATCAGCGACACCTTGCAATGGGTCTTCAGGCCGATCAACCCGTAGGCCACATGGACGCCCACCCCCTCCAGTTCCTGCGCCCACTGGATGTTGGTCTCCTCATCAAAGCGAGCCTTCAGTTCGACGACAGCCGCCACCTGCTTGTTGTTCAATCGGGCTTTCTTGAGGGCCTGCAACACCGGCGGGTTATTGCCGACGCGATAGAGGGTCGTCTTGATGGCCAGCACGTTGGGATCATCGGCCGCCTGTTCCAGCAGATTGACGACCGGGGAAAAGCTGTCATACGGGTGATGGAACAGGATGTCGCGCTGACTTATAACGCTGAAGATGCTGCCGCGCAGGTTTTGCAATGACGGCGGCGTGCGCGGTGTAAACGGTTTGTCCTTCAAATCAGGCCGTTCCAGTTTGTGCAATTCAAACAGGCTGCTGAGGCCGAGGGGGCCGTTGGTGGTGTAGACGTCGTAGGCATCGACCCTCAGGTTCGACATGAGGATACTGCGCACTTCCGGCGGCATGCTCTCGTCCAGCTCCAGACGCACGACCGTGCCAAAGTGGCGCTGACGCAGGTTCTCTTCCATCATCAGCAACAGATCGTCGGCCTCTTCTTCCTGGAGTTCCATGTCGCTGTTGCGGGTGACACGGAACGGATAGGAGGCGACGATCTCCATGCCGGGAAACAGCCGGTCCAGATTGGCGGCGATGACTTCCTCCGACCAGACGAACTTCTGCACCGCGGGTGTCGATAGCTGATCGGGATCGAAGCGTTTCAGGGGGACCAGCCGGGATAAGGGCGGTGGCACCTTGACCCGCGCGAACCGCAGATCGCCGGTTTTCGGATCGCGAACCTGGACGGCCAGATTGAGACTCAGGTTGGAGATGTGGGGGAACGGTCGGCTGGGATCCGAGGCAAACGGTGTCAATACAGGAAAGATTTCCCGCTCATAGTAGGCCCGCAATTTATTGCGTTGCGACTTGCTCAACTCGTCGTAGCGCAGAATATGAATGTTGCTCCCGGCCAATTCCTGAAGGAGCTGGTCGCGCCAAATGCCGTTGGCCTCCGAGAAGAGTTGCGTCAGCGTACGGTGGATGGTGGCCAGCTGCTCCCGGGGCAGCAGGCCGTCGGCCGCGGTAGGCGTCAGCCCCAGTTTGAACTGCTGCTTCAGGCCCGATACGCGCACCATGAAAAACTCATCCATGTTGCTATGAAAGATAGACAGGAACTTGACGCGCTCCAGCAACGGATGTTCCGCCTGGGTCTCATGCAACACGCGACGATTGAACTCGATGCTGCTTAGCTCGCGATTGATGTACAAGCTGGGATCGCGCAAGTCGATGACCGGATCGGCCACCTGTTTTGATTGGGCAGATTTGCGCTTCTCCTGAACCGTATCAAGGGCTGGAATCTCCGACATGTCGCCTCCAAAGTGAGCCGGCTTCCCTAACGATGCTATCGATGGTAGCATGACCGTGTGAAAAGTGAGATACTCTTCACAAGATGCATAAAAACGTATTATACATAATTCTGCTGACTCTGATAATCACCGGTTGCTCGTCGGGCGGCCAACCGGAGGCGGGAAATGCGATCCCCGCGGTAGTCCAGAACCCGCCCACCCCACCGATCACCCCCCTGACCGGCGACAACACCCAACAGGATGATAGCCCTCGCCTCGATCCTCCAGGCAATTCCCAAAGTGACGGCCTATTGCCGACACCTACTCTGGCCGGCGCTGCTCAGGCGACCGGGGCGGGTAACGAGACTGTTTTGCAGCCCCCACCCCCGCCAACCGCCACTTTTCCGGCAGGCGGAACAGGGCAATACACCATCTCGGCCGCGCCGGGCGTGCCCGCCGATCTCATCGCCGCCGCCCAGACCATCGCCGCCAACAACCGACAACTGTTCAGTTGGGTAGATGCCGATCCGGCTAATCCGGCGGCCGACGTGCTGCTGACCGTCAACAACGGCACGATTATCGCTCACTGGCTCTACGTCGTGGCCGCGCCTTTCGCTACCGTCGCCGACGATACAACTTGGCCCGCCGTCACCGCGGGCTGGGCCTCGGGTTCGTCGGAGTTGGGCCGCCTGTTCGTCGATCCGGCGACGGCCGCCGCGCTTACCGCCGTCTGGGGGCCATCGGCCGGGGCACAAACCATCGCCGACGATTTCATCGGCCAGGTCTGGGCGGCCCGGCCGTCATGGATCATCGTACCGTTTGAGAATCTGCGGCCGGAGTGGAAGGTGATCCGGCTGGACGGCCGTACGCCCCTGACCCATGACTTCAGCCCCGACGGCTATCCTCTGTCATTGCCGATGACGGTCACCGGCGATCCGGCGGCAGTCGAGGCCTTCCTGGCGCGCTGGGCCGGTCCAACCGCCAATCGCAATCCGGACAATCTGAGCCGGGTGGCGATGACCGGCGTGACGGCTCTGGTGCGGGCCACCGCGGCCCAGATGGAGAGTCGCGGCATCCTCTGGCCGGGCGAGGAGGTCGGGCCGGTGCTGCAATCGGCCGACATCGCCCACATCAGCAATGAGGTATCATTCGCCGCCGACTGCCCGCCGCCCGATCCCTATGGCGGCACAACCTTCTGCTCCCGCGATCCGTACTTCGAGTTGATCAAACATCTGGGGATCGATGTCATCGAACTGACAGGCAACCACCTGAACGACTACGGCCGCGAGCCGCTGTCGCGGACGATCGACATGTATGAGGCGGCGGGGATGCAATGGTTCGGCGGCGGCCGCGATCTGGCTGATGCGAGTCAAGCCGCCATCTTCGAGCATAACGGCAATCGCATCGCCTTCGTCGGCTGTAATCCCGTGGGGCCGGCCAACGACTGGGCCCTGGTCGACGCCGCCGGCTCCCGCCCGTGCGGCGCCGACTTTTTGGCGCAGATCGCCCAACTTCACAGCGAGGGCTACATTGTCATCGCCACTCTGCAATACAATGAACATTATGTCTATTACGCTCCACCCGATCAGGTGGCCGCCTTCTCGGCGCTGGCTGAGGCCGGAGCGACGGTCGTCTCCGGCAGCCAGGCTCATCACGCTCAAGGGTTCGCCTTCGAGAATGATGTCTTCATTCATTATGGGCCGGGCAATCTGTTTTTCGACCAGATGGATATGATGGGCACGCGCCAGACGTTTGTCGCCACCTACGTCCTCTATAATGGCCGGCTTATCAGCGTGGAGTTGTGGACAGGGTTAATCGAGAATTGGGCGCGGCCGCGGCTGATGACGCCGGAGGAGCGCACCGATCTCCTGGAGACCATTTTCGAGGCCAGCGGTTGGTAGCTGGACAGCGCCATAAGATCAAGGCGCTTTTTGCCGGGGAAACCGTTTGCGCGACGGCTCAAATATGACTAAAATGGGTCTGTTAATCACGGCCCCGTAGCTCAACGGCAGAGCAGTTGACTCTTAATCAATTGGTTATAGGTTCAAATCCTATCGGGGTCATAAAAAGCGCCCCTCTCGAATACGAGAGGGGCGCTTTCGTTATTTATGAGCGTACCGGGCTAACCTGATTAATTCGCCCGTCCGATCCGGTCGCCGCCATTGCCACTGGTCAGCGGCGGCACGATCGACGGTTCGGGCGCGTGCTCCGGCTCAGTCACCTTCATCGGCGGGCCGACCGGCTCCAGCAGGGCCACGGCCATCACCTCATCGAGATGGCTGACAGGGATTAGCTCCATATCCTGGCGGACACGCTCGGGCAACTCGGGGATGTCCTTGGCGTTATCTTTCGGCAGCAACACCGTCTTGATCCCCGCGCGATGGGCGGCGATGGTCTTCGACTTCAGGCCGCCGATGGGCAGCACCTTGCCGCGCAGCGTCACCTCACCGGTCATGGCCACGTCGCGTCGCACCGGCCGCTGGGTCAGGGCAGAGATGACCGCCGTCGCCATGGCGATGCCCGCGCTGGGACCATCCTTGGGGGTCGCCCCATCGGGCACATGGATGTGGACGTTGATCTTGTCGAACAGCGTCGGCTCCAGCCCCAACCTGCGCGCGTTGGCCCGGGCATAGGTTAGCGCGGCCTGCGCCGACTCCCGCATCACATCGCCCAGCGAGCCGGTCAAAGTGATTCGGCCGTTGCCCTCGCTCAGACTGACTTCGATGGGCAGCGTGTTGCCGCCGTAATGATTGACTGCCAGCCCGGTCACCAGGCCAACTTCATCACGTTCTTCGATGACGCCATAGGTGAACTTCATCGGCCCCATGATCTCTTCGATGTCGGCCACGGTCACCTCAAACGGCCCGGTCTCGCCGGAGGCAACCCGCACGGCCAGCTTGCGCGCCACCTTGCCCAGGTTGCGCTCCAGTTGCCGCACGCCCGCTTCCATGGTGTAGTAGCGAATGATATTGCGCAAGGCTTCATCACCAATCGTTATGTCAATGTTCGCGATGCCGTTGGCCGCCTGTTGCTTCTTCAGCAGGTATTGCCGGGCGATGGCCAGCTTCTCGTCCTCGATGTAGCCGGGCATGGTGATGCTCTCCATACGGTCGAGCAGCGGCGCGGGAATGGTCCCAAGCTGGTTCGATGTGGTGATGAAGATAACCTGGCTCAGGTCATAGGGCGCCTCGAGATAGTGGTCGGTGAAGCTGTGGTTCTGCTCGGGGTCGAGCACTTCCAGCAGCGCCGACGACGGGTCGCCCCGCCAGTCCGCACCCACCTTGTCGATCTCGTCCAGGACGATGACGGGATTGCGCGTCCCGGCGTCACGCATGGCGCGAATAATCCGACCGGGGAGCGCGCCGATGTAAGTACGGCGATGGCCGCGAATCTCAGCCTCATCGCGCACGCCACCGAGACTGATGCGCACCATCTCGCGGCCGATAGCCTTGGCCACCGAGGTCGCGATCGACGTCTTGCCCACTCCGGGCGGGCCATTCAAATTGATGATCGCGCCCTTCATATCCTTGCCGGCCAGCTTGCGCACGGCGACGTATTCGACGATGCGTTCCTTGACGTCTTCCAGACCATAGTGGTCGTTGTCGAGCACCTCCCGGACGTGGGCGATGTCGAAATTGTCCTCTGTCTCGGCCGTCCAGGGCAGTTCGGTGAGCCATTCCAGATAGGTACGTATGACTCCGGCCTCGGCCGACTGCGGCCCCTGATACTCCAGGCGTTTCAGTTCATTCATCGCCCGCTCAAGTACCTTGGGCGGCATCCCGGCGTTCTCGACCTTGGAGCGTAAGTCTTCCGGCCCGTCCTCGGCATCGTCGCCCAGTTCCTTGCGGATGGCCTTCATCTGCTCGCGCAGCATGTAGTCGCGCTGCGCCTTCTCCGCGCCCTCGCGGGCGTCGGTTTGAATCTTGCTGCGAATATCGGCAATGCGCACTTCCTGGCGCAGATGCTCCAGAACCGTCTCCAGGCGAGAGCGGCCGTTGAGATCGGTCAATAGCTTGACCTCGGCATCAAACGGCAGATTGATCAGGCCCGCGATATAGTCAGCCAACTCGCCGACCGTCTTGCTGGCCCGCGTCATCATCATGACCTGCTGGTTTGTCTCGCCCACCAGCTCGATATACTGCTCCAGATAGGCGATAGCCTCCAGCTTTAGCTCTTCATCAACCGCGTCTTCTTCGGCCAGTTCTTCGTAGCGGCCGATGAGAAACGGCTCCGTGCCGTCGATGCCCAGCAGCCGCACGCGCCGGCGCAATTCGACCAGCATCTGAATGCCGACCGGAGTGCGCAACATGTCGCGCGCGGTGGCCAGCAGGCCGATGGGGAAAATATCTTCCGTACCGGGCGTCTCCACCTCAGCGTCGCGCTGGACGACGATCAGCAAATCGCCACCGTTCTCGATGGCCTCCTGAACAGCCGCCAGGGATGTCCGCCGTCCGATGGACACGGTGGTGGTGATGCCGGGAAAAACCGTGCCGCCACGAAGGGGCACGACCGGTATCGGTTTTGATTCGTAATGATTGTTCATAACTCTCCCTCGACCCACTTGTAACGAATTACAAATGGCGATGCTGGGATTTTACTTCGGGGAAATAGACAATGCGATAGCGGGGTATATGAGTTGTGTAAGAAAACCCGAACATATGACCGAATGGAATCCGCTTGCCATTGGAATGATCTTCCCTGAAATCGTCTATCAAGGGCATTGCGAATTTCCCCGTTTGAGCGAAAATTTCACCATCTGTTCGATCAAACAGGGGTGTACCGGCAGTGGGAATGAGGAACCATATCGCGCCAATCGGGCTATCGACGATCATCTTCATGCTGTCGTTGCTCGCTACCGGCCGGACCGCTGCCCAGTCCGCAATGCTGCCCATAGGGGAGATCCAGGGCACGATCGACGTGTCGCCCTACCTCAACCGCTTCGTCAACTTCCGCGGCGTGGTCGTCGGCCGCTATGAGGACGAGAACACTCGCGGCGACGTCTATTACACTCTTTACATCCAGGATACCCCCGACGCGGCCGACGATGACCCGGCCACATCGGACGGCATCGCCGTCTTTCTCGGTCGCGATCCCCGCCCGGATATCGCTCCGGGCGATCGGGTCCGGGTCGGCGGCAAGGTGACGGAGTTCTACGGACTGACGGAGATCGACGACAAAGGTCTGGTCCTGTCCATCGAGGAACCCGGCGGCACGCTTCCCGTCCCGACAATCATCGACCCGCCCGCGGACATGGATGCGCAGCTCGCCTACTTCGAGGCGCTGGAAGGGATGCGCGTAGCTTTCAGGGATGAGGCAGTCGTCGCCGGGCCGACCCACTCCGGTTGCGGCTTTGCCGTCATCGACGCCGCGGCGACGGCCGAACTGCCGGTCATTCGTCGCTTCGACGACGATCCGATCGGCCGCGTGGTTCCCGTTCTCTATCCCAGCGACCGGCAGTGCGACGACATCCCGCAAGTCAAGACGGGCGATGGCCTGACGGGATTAGAGGGCGCGTTGACTTACAACTTCGATCAGTTCAAGATCATCATCGATTCGGCCGACGGGCTAACGATCACCCCAGCCGAGATGCCCGTCGCCCCAACCCTGCCGCCGGTCGGCCCCGCGCAAATCGTGATAGCCTCACTCAATCTGAAAGATTATTTCGACACAGTGCGTGACACCAACGAACAAGGCGAGCCGGTGTGGACGGCCGACGAACTCCTCGCCCGTCAAACGAAACTGGCCCACGTCATCGCGGACGTCCTCAATTGCCCGACGCTTCTGGCCATGCAAGAGGTGGAACACGAGGCATTACTGGTCGATCTGGCGGCCGAGTTGCGAGAGGAATGCGGGTTTACCTATCAGGTGAGCCACATCGAAAGCCCCGATGCGCGCGGCATCGACAACGCACTGATCAGCGATCCGCGCCACGTGACCGTCGACGACCTGGCCCTCCGCCAAACCTGCTCCCCGGTGCCGACAGAGATTGCCGATCCGACGATTAGATGCGAGGGTGGTCAGGAGCCTTTGTTCGGCCGCCCGCCGCTGGAGATCCTGACCCACATCGACGGCCATCCCACCACCATATTCGTCAACCATTTCAAGTCAAAGCGCGGCGGTGAGGTCGAGACCGATCTTCAGCGCATCCGGCAGGCGGTCTTTCTGAACGGGCTGGCGACCGAGATGTTGACAACCGACCCGTCGGCGCGGATCGTCGCCCTGGGAGATTTCAACGATACCGATTTGTCTCCCACGCTGGCCCTGCTGACCGACCCGGCACAAGGCGGCCGCTTCACAAACGCTCTGGCGAACATCCCGTCCGACGAGCGCTACACCTACAATTTCGGCGGCGTGGTCGAGTTGATCGACGCTATCTTGCTCTCGCCCGTTCTGATGGAAGAAATCAATCAGGCTACCATCCTGCATATCAACACCGATTTTCCCATCGCCTGGTCTCTGGATACATCGCCTGAACGGCTGGCTTTCCGCGTATCGGACCACGATGTCCCCGTCGTTGTTCTCGGGCAGCCCCCGGAACCGACGGTCGAGCCGCTCCCCACATCCACACCCACACCCGCCCCCTCGCCGACGCCATCACCGGAAGCCGAGCAGCCTACAGCCCCGGCGACCGAACCAACGGCCGAAGCGACCACGGAGTTCGCCCCCACAGCCGCGGCCGACACATCCTTAAGTGAACCTCATCCAGCGACAGGTCAGACGGCATCGCATTGGCTCATCCTGGCGATCGGAGGTATTCTCGTTCTGTTCATGGCCATCGTTTTCATCCGATCGAGACGCTGACACGGAAATCACTGGTTGGGTTCATAGATGGCCAAGGCAAATCAATTGGATTTCAGCAAACCAACCAGAGGCTGAGCGCGTGGACGAAGAACGAACATCCCAAACCAAAGGCGAGGTAGAACCGGAAGTCATTCGCGGCCTGCTGCAACATGTCGCCCTGGGCGTCAGCCAAACGGTCATTGTCGCCCGCGGTCCGCAGATGATCGCCTACCGCGGTATGCTCAAACAAGTGGAAGCGTTGGACGTGGCCGCCCACGTGGCTCAGACCTGGCGCGAAGTCAATCAAACCCAGCGCGTCCAGTTCATGCGCCTGCCTCTCTCCCCCATCCCCAGCCTGCTGCTCACCTATCCCCTGCGCGACGGCTACCGGCTCATCCTGGTGGACAACGAAGGCACCTCGCTCACATCGTTGCGCAAGCTGAGCGTTCCATTGCTGGGCGCGCTCGAAGTCGCCGGAATCGGCTGAAACCCGCCATGCATTCGCCCCGCCAAACATCGAGAAACGCATTATGACCACAGAAAGACTGGTGCTCATCGACGGCCACGCGCTGGCCTACCGAATGTTCTTCGCCCTGCCGCTTGAATCCTTCACGACCAAGGAAGGCGAGCCGACCAATGCGACTTATGGCTTCTCACGGATGTTGCTCGACCTCATCCTGGCCCCTGAACCGCCGGAGTATCTGGCCGTCAGTTTCGACACCGGGGCGACCTTCCGCGACGAACTGTTCGAGGCCTACAAGGGCACGCGCGAGAAGATGCCCGACGAACTGCGAGTGCAGATCGAGCGCATCAAGGAAGTCATCCGCGCGCTGAAGATTCCCATCCTTGAGTTGGAGGGGTATGAGGCCGACGACGTGCTGGGCACGGTAGCGACCCAAATGCGCGACATCGTGCCCGTCTACATCATCACCGGCGACCGCGACCTGCTGCAACTGGTGGACAACAACACCCGGGTCGAACTGCCGGCCCGACGATCCGGCGCGAGCAGCGAGGTATACGACGCGCAGCAGGTCATGGCCTATCTTGGAGTGTGGCCCAACCAGGTCGTCGACTACAAGGCGCTGGTGGGCGACGTCAGCGATAACATTCCCGGTGTGAAAGGCATCGGCGACAAGACGGCCGTCAAGCTGCTGGTTGAATACGGCACACTGGGCAACCTCTACGACCATCTCGACGAGATCAAAGGCGCGATGCGGCAGAAGCTCGAGGACGGTCGCGAATCGGCCCAACTGAGCTACAACCTGGCCCGCATCGTCACCGACGCGCCCATCGCTGTCGATCTGAAAGATTGCGTGACAAAGGATTTTGACGCCGCGCCGGTGCTGTCCATCTTCCGCGATCTGGAATTTCGCTCGCTATCCAAGGCTCTGGTGACGGCGTTGGACACGGCCGAATTGCCCGAAGCGATCGGCAGCAGCGACGGAGCATGGCAGCCCACCGAGGTGACGGTCGTGCGCGACGAGGCCGGATTGGCCAAACTCGTGCGGGAACTCGACGACGCGAAGTGGATCAGCTTCGATCTGGAGACCGACAGTCTGGAACGGCTGACGGCCGGGATCGTCGGCTTTTGCCTGGCCGTCGCGCCGCCACGAGCCTACTACATCCCGGTCGGCCACGTGATCGGTTCGGCTCAGGTAGATTCAGGCCAGATGAACCTGTTCGCCGGCTCGGCCGAACTGGTACCCGGGCAATTGCCCATCGACCGTGTGCTGGAGGCGATTCGCCCGGCCATGACCAATCCGGCCATTCCCAAAGTGGCTCATCACGCCAAGTTCGATGCGATGATCCTGGAACAGCACGGTCTGACGGTCTCGCCTATCAGATTCGACACGATGATCGCCGAATGGCTGACCGACCCGGCCACGAAGCACAAGGGGCTTAAGGACCTGGCACGCCACCGGCTGGGGGCGGAGATGACCGACATCGACGAACTCATCGGTCGTGGCAAGGCCCAACGCTCTTTCGCCGAAGTGCCCATCGACCTCGCTGCCCCCTACGGCGCGGCCGACGCCGATATGACCTTGCGTCTCATGCCGCCGCTGCAACACGAGCTTGAGGAAAAGGGATTGATCCGGCTGATGGATCTGGAAATGGATCTCATGCCGGTTATCGCCGATATGGAGCGCGCCGGCGTGCGCATCGATGTCGAGTTCTTTCGCCACATGTCGCAAGACCTCGAGGCGGCGATGCTCCGGCTGGAACAAGATATCTATGAGATCGCCGGAGAGGTGTTCAACATCAACTCAACTCAACAGTTGAGCGATATCCTGTTCAAAAAGTTGCAATTGCCGCATGAGGGATTGAAGCGCATCGCCAGCGGCCATTATTCGACCGCGGCCGACGTGTTGGACAACCTGAAAGCGGCCGACACCACCGGTATCATCGACGCCATCATCGAGTACCGCGAGCTGGGCAAGCTCAAGGGCACCTATGTCGATGCCCTGCCGCAATTGATCAACCCCGTCACAGGTCGCATCCATACCAATTTCAGCCAGACCGGGGCGATCACCGGCCGGTTGGCCAGCAGTAACCCCAATTTGCAGAATATCCCCATCCGCAGCGAGATCGGCCAGCAGCTGCGGCGCGGCTTCGTCACCGAGCCGGGCTGGGCGTTTCTCTCGGCCGACTACTCCCAGGTGGAGCTGCGCATTCTGGCCCACATCAGCCAGGACCAAACCCTGCTGGAAGCGTTCCGCACCGACCAGGACATTCACACCGCCACAGCCGCCACTATCTATGGCATTCCGCCCGAGAAAGTCACCAAAAATCAGCGCCGCTTTGCCAAAGTTATCAACTTCGGCCTCATCTACGGCATGGGACCGTTCCGGTTGGCACGCGAGACCGGGCTGACACTGGGCGAAGCCGAGACATACGTCAAGAAGTATTTCAATCAGTTTCCGGGCATCGAGCGATATCTGGAGGAGACCCGGCGCAAGGCGCGGATCGATGGTTACGTGGAGACGCTCTTCGGTCGCCGCCGCTACTTCCCGGTGTTCAAGTCAACCATGAGCAGCGCCAATCGACAGGCCGTCAATCGAGCCGATCGCGAGGCGGTTAACCACCCCATCCAGGGCACGGCGGCCGACATCATCAAGCTGGCCATGATCAGGCTTCATGCCGAACTGAAGGAGCGGTATCGCGCCCGCTTGCTGCTCCAGGTCCATGATGAATTATTGCTCGAATCGCCTCTGGATGAACTCGGTGAAGTGCGCGAACTGGTCGTGGATATCATGAGCAACGCCTTCAAGCTGGATGTGCCCTTGAAGGTGGAGGCTGAAACCGGCTCCAACTGGCTGGAACTGAAGGAATGACACAGGCTGACGGCCTTTCCGGATGGCAGGTCACGATGGAAACAAACATTCGTCGTTTAATCAGGTCTATTTTCACCGCGCGAGTATGGATCGCCCTGCTGCTATTAGGGCTGGTCGTCGGTTTGAGCCTTACCCGGCAACCGGCTACGGCTCTGGCGACCGCCCAGCCTAACGTCATCTTCATCGTCGTCGACGCCCTGCGCGCCGATCACGTCTCCGCCTACGGCTACGAGCGATCGACCACGCCTCGCCTGGATGCCTTCATGGCCGAAGGCGTGCGCTTTGCCGAGGCGACCTCACCCTCCTCGTGGACCTTCCCCTCCAATGTCACCATGTTCACCGGTCGCATGCCGCAACGCATCCGCATGAATGACTGGGGCAGCTTCAACGCCGTGATCCCGCCGGAAGAGATGACGCTTGGCCAGGCGATGAAAAACGGCGGCTATCTTACGGCAGGCTTTGTCACCAACTACTATCTCGACAGCAAGTTCGGTTTCGCGCAGGGGTTTGATCATTATCAGCGCCTGACCGAAACCGAGTTGGCCGAGGATCTGAACGGGTTGATCTTTGACTGGCTGGATACCAACCCGCCGGCATCCGACAGCCGGCCGCTATTCCTGTTTACCTATTACTACGACCCCCACTCCTGGTATGACCCACCCCCGCCCTATGACACATTATACAAACCGAGCTGCCCCAGCGCGCTGACACCGGAAAGCTATGGCCACGGCGAGCGAGTCGTCGCCGGAGAGGACGTCCTCACCGCCTGTGATGTCGAGCATCTGCTGGCGCTCTATGACGGCGAAACCACCTACTGGGATTATCATCTCGGCCTGTTCCTGGATCGACTGGAGGCCGAGGGTTTGCTCGATAACGCCCTGATCGTCCTCACCTCCGACCACGGGCAGATGTTCGGCGAGCATGGCAAATGGGTCCATCGCAACTCACTCTATGAGGAAGTGCTACGGGTTCCCCTGTTCATTTACTATCCGGGCACGGCTCCGGCCGGGATGGTGGTCGACACGCCCGTTTTCACGGCCGACATCATGCCGACGATACTCGATCTGGCCGGGCTACCGATCCCGCCAAAAATGGACGGCAAGAGCCTGCGGCCATTCCTGCAAGGTCAACCTGGCACCCTGCTCACCCGGCCGATCTTCGCCGAGATGGAGGCCGAGCCGTCGCCCTCTTCTCCCGGCCACTGGATCGCCCCGCCCTACAGCTTGCGTTCCATCAAAGTGGACGGCTGGAAATATGTCAAGGAGATCAACAACCCCGCCGGCGACGCGCTCTACCAGGTTCAGGCCGACTCCATCTATGAGGGGGTCAATATGAGGGGCGATTATCCCCAGAAAGCACAGGAACTGCACGGCACTTTGTTCGACTGGTTCCGGCTGCCGACGGATTTCCTGTTCTTCCCGTCGGTGCGCTATCGCTGATCAGCCGGTTCGGCGAACCATTCCAGCGAGCGAAAATCGACCTCGGTCCGGCCGCCGAATCCCGCCGACCACAGACCAACCCGCTCCGGCGACCAGGCCTTTTCACCACGCCACAGCGTCTCGCGGTTGACAGAAGCTGTGATCACGGTTCGACCGCCATCCCCATCGACATCCAGCCATATCTCATTTGCAGCCTCGCCCATGCGCACGTGGGGCCAGGTTGACCAGGGGATGAGATCGACGGTTTGACCGCCGGCCTTCTCCTCCCGCACGGCCACATAGCCGAGCGGTGAGACAGCCACAACCAGCCGCCCACCCTTTCCGGCAAGCGCCAACCCATAGCCGCTATCCAGATCGCCCGCCACTTGAGTGGCAGCGAGACGCACGGAGAATCGCTCCGGCGGCGAATCTGCCGGCCAGGGAGGTTCCAGTTCCACGATTTGCTCTCCCACCCTGTCCTGCTCCAATGTGCCGGGGTAATCGGTATGCAGGAACGCCCCCTTGGGTTTGGGATCAAACGCCCCCGAAGCAATGAGGACGATGAGGGCGACGGCCGTCACGAGCAGCGCGATAGCTGCCGGACGCAGCAAGCGCCGGATACGCTCCGGTCGGTTGGATGGGGGGCTTTCGGACATATCGGGCGGCCGCCGGGTACATGCTCCGGCTGTCTTACCAGCCAGTGGTGTTCGTTCAGGATGCACCGGTCACATTTATAATCTCGATAACCTCTATCGGCAATCGAGACGGCCAAACCGGCGCGTGGCAGAATTCCGGGACCTGCCAGGGGAGGTGAGCGATCTTGCCTCAAAGCCCATTTATAGGTAGGATATGAGAGGCAAGTTGACCGGGTGATCGCGGTTTCGGTTCGCCGAAGCTGAGGAAAGTCCGCACTCCACAGAGCAAGGTGCCGGCTAACGGCCGGGCGGGGTAACTCGACGGCAAGTGCAACAGAGAGGTAAATTGCCGGGAGGGGCAACCCTTCCGGCGAGGGTGAAACGGTGGTGCAAGAGACCACCGGCGGTGGCAGCGATGTCGCCGGCCAGGCAAACCCCACCAGGAGCAAGGCCAAGCAGGGCGAAAGGCGGCCGTTCGGCTGCCTACGGAGTTGCTCGCTCCGTCTGACGTCCGGGTAGGCTGCACGAGGCTTTCAGCAATGAAAGTCCCAGATAGATGATCGCCAGCGCCACGCGGTCCCGTGTGGTGTCCACAGAATGCGGCTTACAGGTCGACTTGCCCATCACGAGAACATGTGCAGTTCATGCCCTGTTCTCACTAATTATCGCGTGGAGAATCGATGATGGTTCGTGTGTTGTTTATATGCCTTGGGAATATTTGCCGGTCGCCCATGGCCGAGGCCGTCTTTCAAAAGTTTGTCGATGATGCCGGGCTGACGGATAAAATCTCGGTCGATTCAGCCGGCACGAGCGCCTACCACGTCGGTGAACCGGCCCATCCGGGGACGCGTCGGGTGCTGGCCCATCATGATATCCCCTACGACGGCCGCGCCCGACAGATCAATGCTGAGGATACGCGGAACGGCAAATCCTACCTGATCGCTATGGACAGCGACAACGTGGCCGAGCTAAACCGGCGATTCGGAGAGCTACCTTCCCTTCATCGATTGCTCGATTTTGCCGACCATACATCCGTTCACGACGTACCTGATCCCTACTACAGCGATAACTTCGATTACGTTTATCGCCTCGTAGAGGACGGTTGCCAGGGCTTGCTCCAGACCATACGAACCAACGAAGCTATCTAGGCCTCCTTCATCCTTGCAACCTTGGAAGACAACAGCATTAGAAAGCATTCAATATCACGAACAGCATCGACCCGAAGGGTGGATGATCCATGAGGAGTATCGACAACTATGCAGACCGCTAGCGAACATGATGTCATTGTGGTGGGAGCAGGGCCGGGAGGGGCCACCACGGCAACGGCACTCGCCCAACGGGGACATGATGTATTGTTACTCGACCGGCAGGAGTTCCCGCGCGATAAAATTTGCGGCGACGCGATCTCTCAGGGCTGCATCCGGATCATGAATGATCTGGGGATGGCCGACAAGGTGCGCGATGCCGTGGCCCGCGGCGAATTCCATCAGCTGGATGGTTTGCGACTGATCGGCCCCAGTGGCCAACTGGTCGAGTCTGACTTCAAGAGTGGCCCGAACGGAGAGGAATCCTATGTCGCGCCACGGATCTATTATGACGCGGTGATCCAACAGCATGCCATAGACAGTGGCGCGCAATTTCTGCAGGCCGAAATGAAGGAGCCTGTCATCGAGAACGGCGCCGTCGTCGGCGTGACGGCGCGGGTTGATGGCGAGGTTAAGGCCTTTCGATCCCGCGTGGTCGTCGGCGCCGACGGCGTGACCTCGACGATTATGCGCACGCTTCGCCCCGAAGCCAAACAGCATGAGGACAAGCACCGCGCGGTCGCCCTCCGCGCCTACATCAAGGGATTGGATCTCTACCCGAACAGGGTCGAGTTCTTCCTCTATAATGACATTCTGCCGGGCTATGCCTGGATATTCCCGATTAGTGACAACGAGGCCAACATCGGATTGGGCATGCGCCTCGACCGGTTTCGCAACCTGAAGAAAAACCTGAAGAAGATGCTCCAGCAATTTCTGGAGATGCCGGCCATCCGGGAGCGGACGAAAAACGGCACCGACATTCGGGACATCGCCAGCTGGCAGCTCAGTTTCGGCTCACAAAAGAACCTGCAACATGCTTTCGATGGCGCGTTGCTCGTCGGGGACGCCGCCGGATTCATCAACCCTCTCACCGGCGGCGGCATTCACAACGCGCTTATCTCCGGCATCCTGGCGGCCGACACCATCACCGAAGCCCTGCGCAGCGGTGACACCTCCCGCGAAGGATTGAAAATTTACGAGCAGCGTTGCCACAAGGAGATGTGGTCGGAAATGCGCAAGGCTTATTTCTACCAGCTTATCCTGCTCAATTACCCCGGCGTGGTTGACAACCTGATTAAATATCTGGGGCGGCACGGCGGCGTGGCCCAGACTTTTATCAGCAAGTTATAGGTTAGGCAGAATTATCGGGCGATCTAACTCGCTTCCGGCGGTGAGAGATGAGCCGACAGGAGCGTGGCTAAATCAAAGATAGAGATACTTTTGCTGTAGAACAGATCGGCCCCGGCATCGAGGCCAGCCTGGCGGGTTTCCGGCCGTGAGTTGGCCGTGTAGATCACGATCAGCGGCGGGGGTGACGGGCTTAAGTCGCGAATCCGGCGACAGACCTCCACCCCGTCCATACCGGGCATCATCACATCCAGCAGAACCACATTGGGCCTATCGGCCGCGATGCTGTCAATAGCCTCCTGCCCCTCTCTCGCCGTGCGCGTTTGCCAACCGCTTCGCTCGAAGACGATCTGATACAGATTGGCCAGAGATTGATTATCATCAACGATCAACAAGGACGCGTTCATCATGCCGGTATCGGGCTAATCGCAACCCGTAATCGATTGTACGCCACTCACCAGATAATGAAAAGCCCGCCGAATGGCGGGCCTAACAATACAACACCTTGACCGGAATGGATTCCACTACTTGGCCGGCCGAACGAAAGCTATAGATGGCGAGCAACGACGTTTTGCGCCTGCGGACCTTTGCCCTGGTCGATTAACTCATATTCGACCTGGTCACCCTCAAATAAATTCCGATACCCATCACCCCGGATCGCAGAATAATGCACAAAGACTTCCTTCTCGCCCTGATCCGGATTGATGAAGCCATAACCCTTCACCCGGCTAAACCACTTGACAATACCTGTCTCCCGAAACATTTCCATTACCTCCGAAGCGCGCTTACAGTAATTCAGTTGGGGTCGATAGACTCTAGAGGTGGCGCTCCAGATAAAGCACCATTCCGGAGGGACGGAAATGGTGCTTTATCTACAGCAACTTCCAATACGTGGTGTAACGAAGATCCAATACAAGTGAAGTTAGGGCCAGATTATCATATCTGACCGAGAAGGGTCAACGGGCGTGAACCAGAATTCACGCCTTCTTCACGCCCTATACACGGGATTTTCGAGTGGCCTGAATGAGCAGATCGCGCGCGCCCGTATCGACAAAGCCAAGACTTTCCGCCAGATGAATCGACGGGCCATTTTCTTCAGCCACGACATAAAGCGGGGTTCGGCCGCTCTCGATGACATGGTTGCACAGGGCCGAGACGACGCTGCGTCCCCAGCCCTTTCGTCGATATTGCGACAGTGTGTTGACTGCTATTTCAGCGAAATAAGGCGATTGCCAGTTTAGCGAGGCGCCGGCCACGACCTCGTCCTCTCCCCTTTGCGATGAGCGGATGGTGTATCGCGGCAACCTCGACGGATCTTCGGAGCGCGTCACCAGGACATTGATGACAGGCTCGAATTGCTCCAAATCAAGCACGTATAGCCGAAGCTTTTCTTCCGAATGGATCTCGAACAATGCGTCAACGATCGGGCGGTAGCGAATCGGAACATCCAGGATAACCGGCCAATCGGGGGTGATGGCCAATTGCAGCAAGTCGGCCGCGGCCTGGGTGGTGTCGCTGTCGTTACCGGACGGTGCGTGATCGATCGGCAGCCGCATGGTGACCAGCGGTCGAAAAAGATCGATGCCCGTTCGCGACAGGGCGACGTAGCCGTCCGCGCGGCCGCCGACATGATTTTCCACCCCTTCCGGCCAGAGGATCAGCGTCGTCTTGGCATCAGAATGATGGAACGCATAATAGGCTTCCATGGCATCTACCGGATCGCGCTCACGCAACAAATTCCGGATGGCCTGCCGCCTTGCCCTCAAGGTGCTCACTCGATCCCTTGCAGCGTCTCCAAAGCGCACAACGCGGCGATATCGACCGCTTGATGGACGACCTCTCTCCCGGGCGCATAGGTGTCCATGCTCTCGCTCGTTTCCAGCACATTGCCGTCAACCACCAGCACGGCCGCCGTTGCCACACGGCGCATACTGCCGACCAGAAACAGAGCAGCACATTCCATCTCCACCGCCTGCACATTCGCCCGGCTCATCTCCCGATAATCGGGAACGGCCGGCGCGGCCACGCCGCCATAAAAGGCGTCTCGCGTGAGAACAAAACCCCGTCTGCGGCCGAGGCCCCTTTCCGAGGCTATCTCTTCCACAACACCCCACAAGCGGCGGGTCAAATCAAGGTCGGCCACGGCCGGGTAGCCATAGGGCACGACCTCGCGGCCGTAGCCGGTGTTTTGCACCGCGGCCGTGGCGACGATCAGTTGGCCGGGCTGGATATTCGGTTGCAAGCCGCCGCAAGTGCCGACACGAATAATGCGCTCGGCTCCAGCGGCGATCAGCTCCTCGAAGGCTATAGCCGCCCCCGGTGCGCCAATACCGTGGGAGCAGACTGTGACGAGCTTTCCACCGTAGCGGCCGCGATAGACCCAATATTCGCGCTTGCGGCTGAGGATCGCGCTATCTTCCAGGCGTTCGGCGATTCGTTCGGCCCGCGCGGGATCGCCACAGACGATGACGGACGGGCTTACTTCACCGGCGGGCAGGCCGGTAATAGGCAGGGTGTCTGAGGTCACAGGTTCCAATCACAACGGGTGACGGCCATGCGTCGCCCGATAACATACACATCAACAAATCTCGACAATTACTTTACCCGGGTTCGCCCTCGTCGCCCAACACCTTATCAATGGCGGACATCACGTCATCGGTAAGTTGCGGCAAGAGGTCAAGCGCCTTGAGATTATCGTGAAGCTGCTCGACCCGCGACGCGCCAAGGATGACAGTGCTGACCTGCGGGTTCTTGAGGCACCAGGCCAACGCCAGGCAGGTGATGCTGGTGTTCAATTCCGTGCCGATCCCGGTCAGTTGGCGAACCTTGACGATGCGCCGCTGTCCTTCCTCGCCTTCGACGAACTCGCGGAGCCAGCTGTAATCAGGCAGGGTGGCGCGGGAATCGGCCGGGATGCCTTCGTTGTACTTGCCGGTCAGAAGGCCGGAAGCCAGCGGCGACCAGATGGTCGTCCCCAACCCGTAATTATCGATGAGATGGGCCAGTTCCTTCTCCACGCGAGCGCGACGGAACATGTTATATTCCGGCTGCTCCATCGTGGGGGGTATGAGGCCATACTGCCGCGCCACGCCATAAGCCTCCGTCAGCCGATCGGCCGTCCACTCCGACGTTCCCCAATAGAGTATCTTGCCCTGCTGAATCAGATCAGTCATCGTGCGAACGAGTTCCTCCATCGGCACGTTGGGATCATGGCGATGGCAGAAATAGAGGTCAAGATAATCAACCTGCAACCGGCGCAAGGCATCGTGGCAGGCCTCGAACACGTGTTTGCGGTGCAAGCCGCGCTGGGTCGGCTTGGGGTCCGACATTGATCCCCAAAACACCTTACTGGAAAGGATGTACGAGTCGCGTCGCCAGCCGGCTCGCTTCAAGGCCACGCCCATAATCTCCTCTGACTTGCCCAAGGCATAAACCTCGGCATTATCGAAGAAGTTGATCCCGGCGTCGTAGGCGGCCGTCATGGTCTCCAGAGCCGCGTCGACGGCCATTTGATTGCTGAAGGTGACCCACGAACCATAGGAAAGGGCGCTGACCGGCAGGCCCGATTGACCCAATCGGCGGTATTCCATACTCATTGATTGCCATTCTCCTGGTGAAGTCGTTGCTCGGGCTGGTAGGGGAATATGTGGGAGCGCACACCTTCCCGAATCAGCTCCTGTTCGTTCCGCCAATACTCGACCGTATAGAGGTCAGCGTGGCGGTGTTCAAATTCGTCGCGCAAATGTCCCGAAACCCCCAAAAAGTTGGGGAACTCTTCAGGAAATATATCATTGGCGTTGATATGAAACCAAGGCTCGGAAGCCAGTTCATCCTCATAGCGGCTTGAGGGCGGCACCCGACGGAAGTTGCATTCTTCCAACAGACTAATCTCATCGTAGTCGTAGAAGACAACACGGCCGTGGCGGGTGACTCCGAAATTCTTCAACAGCATGTCGCCGGGGAATATATTGCTCGACGCCATATCCTTGATCGCCTGCCCGTAGTCACATATAGCCGCGCAAGCCGCCGGCTCATGGGCATCGCGAACAAAGATATCAAGCGGAACCACGCGCCGCTGGACATAGGAATGGGAAATAATGACCGACGTCTCGGTGATCGTCACCGTCTGGGTGCAATCGGTCGCCAGAGCCTCCAGCACCTCCTCCGAAAAAAGCTCGCGGCCGAACTCCAGATATTCAAAAGCCTGGGCATCGACCAGGCGACCGGCGCGATCCCGGCGATAAACCAGGTCATACTTGCCCATCACTTCCTTGCGCGTCGAATCCTTGGGGTAGTTGAAGAAGTCCTTGATGAGCTTGAAGACCATATCATAGCCCGGCATGGTGAACACCAGCATCACCATACCGCGCTGCCCGCGAGCGATCTCAAATTTCTCGGTGGTGTGGGCCAGATGATCCAGCAGGTCGCGATAAAGATCCGTCTTGCCATGCTTGTGATAGCCCAGCGAGATGTAGAGTTCGCCCGTGCGCTTGCGCGGCAACATGCTTTTCAGGAAGTGAACCAGATCGTACGGCCGCTCAACCTCAACGTGGAAATAGGAGTGGGCAAAGCTGAAGAGGATACTGATGCTGTTCTGGTCCAGCAAGACCGAATCGACGACGATGCCCCCCGGCGCGTGAATGAGGGCCATGGCGAACGGGATACGATGGGACCCGCTATAGATCCGACCGATCAGGTAAGCGCCCATCCCCCGGAAAAACGGCGAGCGAATCATCTCGATCCGATCGACTGTTTGCAACGCGCCAATGGTCTCCAGTTCGCCCCTGATGCGTTCAGCCGCCAGCTTCACATCCAGGTCCGCATCCCGATAAGGGGTATCGAAACCGAAGTCGTTGAGGATAGCCTTGAGCATGCCGTCAATCGAACCGGCGCGATCATAGAGACGGTAGACGGGAGACCGTGGCCGGGTGGGAGGCATCTCGTAATCGGTGGCGACGAACTCGATCTGGTGATCGACACCGACGGTAGTAAAGATTCGTCGGGTCGTCGAATTGAAGAACGTCTCCGCCAGCTCCCAATCGTCTCGCTCAGCGATCAGGCTGGAGTAGACGGCCTTCATGCTGGCCCAGATCAGCTTGTTCTCAACCCTGTCGGCGAGCAGATCGCGGATAGCGCTTTCCACCAGATCGACGATGCGCCGATAGAGGCCCAGACGTTCGGCCGTGTCGGCCTGCAAACCGGCCCAATCCTGCGTGTCAAACCGCTCTTTGGCTCGTCCGGTGATCGCCTGGAACTGGGTATGAAAGGTGACGTAAGCCGTCTGGATGGTCTTCGCGCCAATATTCGCCAGACGGCTATCCGTCAGGCGTTGGCTCATTCGGTTGGCGGAAGCTCCCGGCCGCCGGTGGGTCTCTTGCGGCCGAGACCAATGATAAGCAGCAAAGCCAGGAGGATCGCTCCGGCGACAATCAGGATGCGATAATCGGGATCATTGCTGACAGCGGCTGGACCGGCGCCCGCCGTGCGCAACGTGTCCGGGGCCGGCTCACTCGCCGGAGGTGGCGGCACCGGCAGATCGTCCACCGGCGTATCCTGCCATCTGGCGCCTTCCTCCACGAGCATCACCGGGATACCATCCCGAACCGGGTACTTATAACCGGTATCGCTGGACACCAGCCAGTAGCCGCCATGCGCCAATTGCAGGTGACCGGGATCCGTACCGTGAACCGCGCCTTCCTGGATAGCTTGCGGGTCGCGCAGGATTTCGAGCAGATCGGGGCTGACGGGCGACGGGTTTACATGTTTATCCTTGGCCATTAGAATCACTCCCTATGCGTCCAACCGGGCCAGGAGATCGCCCGGAATATTTGTTAGTCGTTATACCAATGATACGCCTTTCAGGTTCAGCCTGTCAATCAGGCCTCTTTCATCAGCGCGTGGGGTCTTTCCGGTCGAAGTGACCGGTTCGCCCCTATTCGTCGAGAAAATAAGCGCCGGCCGGGTTGTCCTCGGTGCCATAGGCCGCCAGCGCGCTTCGCAGGTTCTCGTAGACAATGATCGGGCTGCTGCCGCCAATCCAGATGGAAACGTAATTCCGATCGGGATATTCCGCGCCCAAGGCCAGCACGTTGGATTCGTCCTCCGCACCTTTGCCGTTTCGGACAATAGCGAAGCGACGAAAACGGCCGAACAGCTCCTGCTGAGCTTCCAGCAGCTCAGGACTGATCATCGGCAATGTTCTCTGCAGCTGGGCAGCATCCTGGCCCTTCGCGGCGGAGGCGGCGGCTGCGCTGCCGATGGTAGCCAACGCCGCTGCGCCGGCCCCCATTTGAATAAGAAATTGGCGCCGATCAATTCCCGTCGGGGAAAGCTCGCCGGAGGATTGCGGCGCCTGGATTCTCGTTAACCGACCAAGGCTATCATCGATAAATAGCGCCCATATCATGCCCCAGCCCGTAAGCCAGGCGACGATGATGCCGTGGGACAAAGTCGAATCGCCCAGCGCCAGGCCGGCGAAGAAAAACGGCGCGACGAACATCAAGCCAAAGAATACGGCAACAAGGGAGTTTGAACGGCCGCGACGTCCCTTCACCGCATAAAACAGAATACCCACGATTAGAGCGAGTAAAAAGAACAACGCCACGCCCAATATCCATTGCGCCTGCATCGTTCTTCGCAAGAGGTCGTCGGCGTTGACGGCCGTCGAACCGATTAAGGCATCGGTTATCCTCACCCAGGGCGCATACCCGGTCCGGTTGAGCCAGTTGACCAGCGTAAAGGGCGGGAAGGGGATTCCCAACCATGTATGGCCCAAATACAGGATAGCGAGCAACGGCGTGGAAACGAACAGGATGACCAGGATCGCCCTGCCGATGCCCGGCCGTGAGATGCCCGGAGGAGAAAGCGGCTTGTCATCGGGTGGCTGCCCAGAGTCAGAAGACGGCTCCCCGTCGGGCGACAGGTCAAACTCCGCGGCCGACTCATCGGCGACATCCCATTCAATACCCTCTAATTCAATATCATCCGGTTGACTATCAAGTGGATCATCCAGCATAGTCATTCTTATACCCGCTTTTGATTACAATGCTTCTAACGATGCCAAATCGACATACGCTCTCTCATTATAGTCAAATAATGCGATTCGATTCAGGCGATCACGGCGCAAACATCTCACCCATGATTGACGAGAGCGTCGGAATCGCCGTCGGGTTGGCCAGAAGCCAGCGAGCCAGCTCGTCATGGGGCAACTCGTTTCGCCACTGGCGATAAGTTTGTTGCGGCAGGTCGCGATAGAATAATATGACGATCACCGGAGCGGATTCCCCCCAACGATAGGCGTAATAAGCCGTGGTCAGCACGCCAGGAAGCGAGCCGTTTTTATAGCCTATATTGCTGAAAATCTCCTGATTGGCCGCAAACAGGTTGGTCCATTCCAGAATACGCCGAGCCTGGTAGCTACTGTCCGGATTGCCAAGCCCGTTCTGGGCCAATCGAAGCATGAGTGCCGCGTATGCCCCGGCAGTTCCTTGTGGCGCCATCGTGCCCGCAAAATAGCGCTGCGTCTCGATAGTCGGCCGTCGCGTCGTCGAACGCCAATCAAGCTCCGCCTCGCGAAACGCCTCCTGATTGACGTAGGCATCGGCCAGCATAGCGACTTCGCGGCCGTAAGCTTCCGCGCCAGACTGATCCCCGTTAACAAAACCCGATAGGATAGTCTGATCACCGTTCCCGTCACGGGTGTGGTTGCCCATCATGAGAAATTGCCCAAGGAAGGTGCACGGCGCGCTGTGGCTGTGGGGCGAATCATTAAGGCCAAGAGCGACAGCCGTCTCCTCGATTCTGCGCTGTCCCAATCGCAAATGAAGATAATCGGATGCGGCATTGGAGCTATGACGGATCATCATCCAGGCGACATCATCAAGCGAGACGGTGGGCTTATCGTCGGGCGAGTGCACTCGATCCAGTTCCCGCAGTTCGGCCACCGCCCGACGATGCGCGCCCAGGTCGAAATTGGGAAGATAATAGCGATCCAGCTCGGCTAACGGGATATGCTCCTGTGAGTCAAGTTCTCCGGCAGAGACTGCCTCGGCATAGGCCACCAGGATGATCAACTTGGCGACCGACGCCAGAGGCATGGGCACGCTCGCATTCAGATAAACACCCTCCGCCTCCCTGCCTGCCTGAAAGGCAACCAGCCCGACCGTATCAGGCGCATCCAGCATTCGTTGCAGCGCGGGCCGGGCGGCCGCCGGAACCAGTTGCCGCAATTCGTTTATGGCGGCGTCGCTCGCCTCAAAATCGACCGGCTCACCCGCCATCCTGATCGGCAACGGCCTAAGCAACAGGCCACAGGGGGGTGAAAGCGGGCCGGAATAGATCGGCGTGGGCGCGCCAACGGAAGGCTCGGCATCAACGACAGCCGGCAGCTCGATTGCCTCAGCGCCCGGCACGGGCGAAGGAATTGTTGATGCACCGGGCGTGGCAACAATCGGGTAAGGTGTGGTCGAAGGCGTGATCGAGGAAGCGACGGTTACCGGGGGCACGCTTCCCGAATCAGCGCATGCGGCTATCGCGACCCCCAATACAAGAATGGTGATGAGGCGAGAGAAGGCCCAGGTCTTTCGCGTCAAATAGTCGTTACCCTTGTTTCTCTGATTTCCCTCTCCGGCGTTTCATGACGATCAGCGTCATGTCGTCGAATTGCGGCGTCTGCCCGGTGTGATCGCGGATGCTGTCATCGATATGCTTCACCATTTCAGACGAGGGTTGCCCGGCGGCCGCGCGAGCCGCCACCTGTAGCCGTTCCAGACCGAATTCATCGAAATCCTCATTCAGGGCCTCGGTGACACCGTCGGTATAGAGGATAATCGTCTCACCGGGTCTCAGGCGCACCGACTGACTTTCCATATGAACCTCCGGCAAGACCCCCAGAGCGATGCCGTTCCCCGTCAGAACCTGAAATTCGCCATTTGTTTTGAGCAACAACGGTGGGTTATGTCCTGCATTAGAATACGTGAATTGGTCGGTGGCCGGGTCCCAAATGCCGTAAAACATGGTCACGAACAGATCGGCGCGCGCCTCACGGCCGATGATCTCATTAGACCTCATCAGCACATGGGCCGGATCATCGCGATTAAAGGCCACCGTGCGTAAAATAGTACGACTCAAGGCCATAAACAACGCCGCCGGCACGCCTTTGTCGGCCACATCGGCGATGACGATGCCCCATTTGCCGTCGTCAAGCGGCAGAAAATCATAGAAGTCGCCACCGACCTGGCGTGCCGCCTGCCAAAGGGTGGCCACGGAGCACCCCGGAATATCGGGGCTGCCGTCGGGCAGGAAGCTGGCCTGGATGGTGTGGGCCACGTCAAGCTCCTGCTGCATCCGCACTCGCTCGGCCGACTCCTTATAGAGCTGGTTATTGACGACCGCTGTCGCCGCTTGCTGGGCAATGCCGTTGAGGATGCTGAACCGGCGAGGAGAGACCGATGCCCGACCGTGGCGGTCCTGCTGCAGGCCGACGATTTGAGCTCCCACCAATTGGCCACGGGCGACCAATGGGAAACCATATACCACAGGGGTGTTCAACACCGTTTCCAGCCACACCGGCACGCGCAGGGGATAATATCCCGTGTTAGGTTGGCGCGACAAGTCATACTCCTGCGCCAATTGGGGCGACATCGCCATAAACTCGTCGCGATCGACTTCCAGCGTCTCCACAAGCCCGCGTCCCATCGAACTAACCCCATAGCTCGGCCCGATATTGAATACCTGGCGCTCGTCGTTCCAAATCAGAATAAAGACCGAGTCAATGCCAACGAGCAGGGGTACGAGGCGGACGATCGTATCGAGTATTTCGTTGAGATCAGTGAGGCTGTTCACCGCCTCAGCCACTTGCAGCAGGGCTGTATTGACCCAGGCCTCCTCTTGCTGGGCCAGTCGCAGATAAGTCCTTTCCAGCGCCTGCCCGGTTTGGCGAGCGATGTTGAGAATCAATTCTTCCCGGGGGTTGGCGGCCGACGCATTAGGATGGTCTTTCTCCCCACTTTCAACGCAAGCATCTGCGGCATTCAGGCCAACGACCATCACCCCCAGGTTTTTGCCCTGGCTGCTGATCAGCGGATAAAGACGCAGGCAAGCGGGCTGCCATTTGTCCAGCCAGGCAGGGATTTGCGTGGTAGTGAGGGCCTCGCAACCCACATGGACGGCGTCCAGCGTGCTCCAATCGCCAATGCCCAACTCAAGCTGGGTGAAATGCTCATCCGCACTCCCAACAGCGTCTGCCAGAGTCATGCCCAGATATCGCTCTTTGTCTTCGTTCCACGCGAAAAAACCGCAGATTTCAACCCCGGCCAAAATGGGGGCCAGGCGGGCGACCGCCTCCAGCATTTCGTCCCGGTCATCATGACGACCGATGGCCTCAGCCACCTGCAGCTGAGCGGTGGTGACCCAGGCCTGCTCCTGCTCGCGCGCCCACTGCTGAGCCTTATAGACGGCTCCGGCCACCTCGGCCGCCAACGCCTCCAACACCATCCGCTCCGTTGTGCCAAACGCGCCGACCTCGGGGCTTTGTACGTCCAATACACCCAGGAATTCGTTATTTACCACGAGCGGGATAGCGATCTCGGACCGGGTATCGGGAACGGACTCAGGAGCCATCCCTTCCAGCATGAGGAGATATCGATCGTCTTCGGCCGTGCTGTTGACGACGACCGTATGTCGCATCTCCGCTGCCGCGCCGACGATGCCATAGCCGATGGGCAAGCCCAGCAGTCGCGTGGCTTCGACCGAATCATCGGGGCGCTCCGGCCGAAGCTCAGGCATGCTGCTGGCCTGCACAACAACCATTCGACTGTCCGGCTCCACGCGAAACACGCTGACCGGATGAAAGCCGAATGTGCTGTGGGTCAGGCTGACCACCTGCTCCATGATCCCTTCCGCATCTTCGGCCGCGTTCGCCTGCACCGCGATCCGGGTCACCATCTCCAGATGAACAGCCCGGGTGCGCTCCTGAACAAAGAGCTGGGCGTTGGCGATAGCAGCGGCCGCCTGGTTGGCCAGGATGGTTAATTGCCGCAGATCCTGTTCGCCATAGTGATAGGGACGCCGACTCTGGGCGGAAACGATGCCAAGGGTGCGGCCGCCGCTAATCAGGGGCAGGAACAGGGCCGATCGGGGTGGTGATTCACTCTCATAATTTGGTCGAGCCGGAAGCTGGCCCATCTCGCGCTCGAAATCGCCCACCAGCAACGGCTGTTGGGAATCGCGCACCCAACCCACCAGGCCACGCGCTTCTCCCATAACCGAATGTTGCGCCTCAAGATCAAACACTTGCGGAACCGGCTGCGGCACGCCGTCAATAGTCCAGTAGCGAATATCATAATAACCCTCATTAAATAACCCCACCTGAAACGTGCGGTTGTCGATGATCTGACCCGCCTGCTCGGCGATCAGATTGCAAAGGGCATCAAGATTAAGCTCGGCAGCCACAAGGGCGCGGCCGGCGGCGATAAGCGCTTCCTGCTCGGCCACCCGTTCTTCCAGCATCCTGCGGGTGCGCCGACGGCGAAGATAGATAAGCAACAGGCTGGCAACAAGTGCCGCCGCCATCATGGCGGTTATCAGCAGCAGGAGGATTGCGCCGCGGTCATCTTCAGGGGAAATGGGGAACATGGCCGGCGTGGTTACAAAGTTCAGGGTGATCAACATCCCCGAACGGAGATCCGACCCTAGGTACGGGCCTTCGACTTGGCCTGGGTACGCGCTGTCTCACAATCTTCATGAATATCAAACACTTTATCAAAACCGACCATGGAGAAAATCTCTTGCAATCGGCTATTCAGGCCGCAAAGGACTAACGAACCCTGATTGGTCTTGGCCCTTCGCCAGGCGCTCACCAGGCAACGCAACCCACCGCTATTGATGTAGCTGGTTTGGGAAAGGTCGACGACAAGATGGTAATGGCCATCATCGAGTAGCACCTTGAGCGTCTCCTCCAGTTTTGGAATCTGGGTTTGATCCAGCCGATCGGTGATCGCAATCACCCAGGCATCGCTTTGAGGAAGACGCTCTTGCCTGACAGTCATGAGGTTTCCTTGCCCGGATTCGAATCCAGCTTCTTGACCATGACCAACTCGTTACCCTTTTGCCGGTCGGACGAGAAATGAACTTCGTCCATGAGATTGCGAATGAAATGCAGGCCCAGACCGCCGATACGCAATTGATTGATTACCTCATCGAGGGAGTCTTCATCCGCATCGATCGTTGGAGGGGACGGAACGAGGCCCGGATCAAACGTCGCCCCCTGGTCACAGATGACGATTGTAAATTCGTCCTCACCGATCTTGTAGCTAATGGTGATGTCGCCGCCGTCTTCGCCACCGTAGGCATGTTCGATGATATTGGTTGAAGCCTCATCACAGCACAGTTCCAGGTGAAAAATTGCTTCCTCATCGAAACCGGCTTGTGCCGCCCCGGCAGCGACAAATTCACAGATCCGCTTGATCTCCTTGTAGCGTCCGGGAACCGTCAGGCTTCGTTCACCGCCCATGTTAATCGAAAAAACGGCCGACATATCGATCGATACCAACGGCATCCAGCCGTCAACGGCACTTAGTCATCAACGGCAGCCAGCCGTCAACAGCACTCAATTGTCCACAACATTCGACCGTCAACATCATCCAGCCGCTGGTTCGTCGTTGATGCTAAAAGCTGCCGACGGCCGCGACCTCGGAATCATACACCTCAAATAACGAATCCAGGCCGGCCAACTGCAACACCTCAACCACGCGTTCCGATGGCGCGGCCAGGCGTACATCGCCCCGTTGCTTTTTGACCTCGCGCAGCAAGGAGATCATCGCTCGCAAGCCCGCACTGCTGATGTAGTCGACGCCGCTCATATCCAACACGATGTTGGATTTGCGGCCGGCGACTTCCTTGAGGACGTTGTCGAACTGGGCGACGTTGCTGCTGTCGATGCGGCCGCTGACCTTGACCAACTCAACACGCTTTAAGTCTTCGACCTGGATAGTGACGATAGATTCAGCCATGTTCACCTTCCTCCTGTTTGTTGCGAGTAAGCAAATATAGAGCGACGGAATTATACCATACGATAGGGGGAAAGCGTCAATTAGCCGCCTGCTTTCCGCAGGGCATTTCCAAAGTCAGAGCAAAGCGAGGGACATGGTGAGTTTTGCGTCAAACACACGTTGGGCAAATGCAAGATTGGTGAAGCCCAACTTGCTAACCAGGCCGATGATGAAGTTATTCAACG
>JAGOZU010000120.1 GCA_018058545.1 Promineifilum sp.
GTCTAAGATCGCCACCGGTCGCACGCTATACATCCTCGACGAGCCGTCGGTCGGCCTGCACGCCCACGACGTCAGCAAGCTCATCCTGGCTCTTAACAAGCTGGTCGACAAGGGCAACACCGTGGTCATCATTGAGCACAACCTCGACATCATCAAGGTCGCCGATCACATCATCGACCTGGGGCCGGAGGGCGGCGACCGGGGCGGGGAGATCGTCGTCGAAGGCTCGCCCGAAGAGGTGGCCCGCGCCGAGCAGTCCCATACCGGGGAGTACCTGCGGCCGTTGCTCAACGGCCATGTCGCCTGATCCAATCGCTACAAGACAATGACAACCGGCCCGAATTGGTCATATGGTATGACCAATTCGGGTCGCTTTATTTGCAATTGAAGATATACTTCGATTGATTTCGGCTGGACAAGCTACCCACACGTTCATCAGGCGGTCGTCTCTCGGCCGCTCTTTGTTGGATATTTACAAATTAATCAAGGGTACTGTAGGGGTCAGGCAACCGGGCAGTCATCTTCATGGAAACACGCGGCGTCCCTTCCCGGTTGTGTGACCCTTCTGCGAAGAGGGCGAGGCAGCGGCGAATGATGATGGTTCTGCAAAACGGTGATGATTTCGCCGCTGCCTCGCCCCTGCCCCTATACCGTATTAATTTGTATGCCTTCAACAAACAGGGAAATCACCTGTATTTGACATAACCTGTGGGTGCTTTCTCCAAGGGACGCACTCTGGAGCCGCCTGAACCCACTTCGGGCGCTCATATTATCTGTTGAGGAGCTGAGACCATGATTGACCTGTCCATCCATGAAGCGGCGCTCGAACGTACCGTCCAACGCGCCCGCGAGCAGAATATCATCATCCCCACCTTTGCCCAGCAGCGTAACCCCGAGCTAATCCCCGAGCCAATTCGCCGGCGTCTGGCCGGCATCGGCCTGTGGGACCTGAACCCGCTCAACCTGTTTCGCATCACCTGGCGCAACGAGCCGACGGCCGACGGGGGCGGCTTCGGCGATGTGAACTATCTGGAATTGCCGAAGGAGATCACCGGCGTCGATGCCCGCATCGTGGTCATCGTCGGCAAGTGGTTCCCCACCGGAGCGCACAAGGTCGGCGCGGCCTATGGCTGCCTCGTGCCGCGCCTGGTCACCGGTCAGTTCGACCCGACGACACAGAAGGCCGTCTGGCCCAGCACGGGCAACTACTGCCGCGGCGGGGCCTATGACTCGCACCTGTTGGCCTGCCAGTCCGTCGCCATCCTGCCGGAGGGCATGAGCAAGGAGCGCTTCGAGTGGCTGCAAGGGGTGGCCGACGAGATCATCCGTACCCCGGGCACGGAGAGCAACGTCAAGGAGATCTTCGACAAGTGCTGGGAGCTTCGTCGCTCCGGGGAAGATCTGGTCATCTTCAATCAGTTCGATGAGATGGGCAACTACCTGTGGCATTACAGCGTCACCGGCCCGGCGATGCACGAGATCCTCAAGTCGGTCATGGGGCCGGGCGATGTCTATCGCGGCCTGGCTTCGACCACCGGCTCGGCCGGCACCATCGCCAGCGGCGACTACCTGAAGGAGCAGTATCCCCACAGCGTGATCTGCGCCAGCGAGGCGCTGCAATGCCCCACACTGCTCAACAACGGTTTCGGCGCGCACCGCATCGAGGGCATCGGCGACAAGCACGTGCCCTGGGTTCACAATGTCAGGAACACCGACATGGTCGTGGCCATCGACGACAACGCCGCCATCGGCATCATGCGCCTGTTCAACGAGGAGATCGGCAAGGACTTCCTGGCCGACCTGGGCGTCTCGGCCGGGATGATCGCGCAATTGCCGCTGCTGGGCATCTCCGGCATCGCCAACGTGCTGTCGGCCATCAAGATGGCCAAGTATTACGAGATGGGGCCGAACGACGTCCTCATGACCATCGCCACCGATTCGATGGAGATGTACGGCAGCCGCGTTGAGGAAGAGGTTGAGCTGAAAGGCCCGTTGACCATGCCGGACGCGGCGGGCATCTACCATCGCTACCTGCTGGGCGAGACGACCAATAATCTGATTGAGTTGACCTACACCGAGCGCAAGCGCATCCACAACCTGAAGTATTACACCTGGGTGGAGCAGCAGGGCAAGACGTCGGATGAGCTGAACGCGCAATGGTACGACCCGACCTATTGGACCGGCCTGCACGGTCTGGACGCGGAGATCGACAAGCTGACCGAGCGGTTTAACGAGCGGGTGGGGTTGCTGGCGGAGATGAGTTAGGTTCCGGGTGGTTGACAGAGAAGGCTGATATCATTGATAATTGGTCCATGTCTGAAAAACCAGCCACCGTAGAAGACTATATCCAGACATTTCCCCCGGATGTCCAGGCGGTTCTTGAAACAGTTCGCCGGACGATACGCGCGGCCGCGCCCGACGCTGTGGAGGCCATCGCCTATGGCATGCCGGGCTACAAGCTTGGCGGCAAGCCGTTGGTCTATTTTGGCGGTTTCAGGAACCACATCGGGTTGTATGCCACGCCAACCGGCCATGCCGCTTTTGCCGACGAGCTATCGAAATTCAAGCAAGGTAAAGGCTCGGTCCAGTTCCCGCTGAACGAGCCTTTGCCGCTTGATCTCATCACCCGGATCGTGCAATTCCGAGTCAATGAACTGAGAGGCAACATGGAAGCAAACAAGGATATCACTGCCTATCACGACGCACAGGCGGACGAAGACAAGGCAATCTGCGATCTGCTGCGGCGGGAAATCGATCGCTGCTTGCCGGAAGCGGAGAGCAAGATATGGCATGGGCATCCCGTCTGGTTTCTGGACGGCAATCCGACGGTCGGTTACAGCAAGCAGAAAGGTGGCGTGCGGCTGATGTTTTGGAGCGGGGCCGACTTCGATGAACCGGGACTTAAGCCCGGTACGGGGAAGTTCAAGGATGCCTCGGTCACCTTTCAAGCGGTTGGCCAGGTCCATAAAGAGGACGTTGAGCGCTGGCTTGAAAAATCGAGGCAAATCCAGTGGGATTATAAGAATATCGTCAAGCGCAAAGGGGTTTTGGAACGGCTGAAGTAGGAACAATCTGGGAGCCAGGTACGAGTAAAATGCCGCATCAAGATGTCAGTGAATTAGCCCGTTTTGCAATACTCGATCGATTGCGTGAGAGACTGCCCGATGTCCCGGAAGGCGAAGTATTGGCCGATGTAGCCGAAGCCATCGAAGCTGTGCGCAACGCGCGTTAGGCCGACGCTGTGCTCCGCGTAATCTTTGATACAAACCTGTTCGTCCTGGCGCTCTTACTAAGCCTTGTCGCCTGCTCGCGACACCCGGCGGAAGCTATCCCCACGCTCGTCCCGACAGCTTTGTTGCCGCCCGCTGTAATAACGACGCTCGCGCCATCGACAAGCACGGCCGTCCCGCCTTCTCCGACCCCGGCGCCCTCGCCGACTCCCTGCGGGTATGCCGCCCAACCCGACCTGACCGTCGCCTGGAACCCCGATGAACTCGGCTGTCCCATAACCCCCGGCGCGGCGGCCATCAACACCGCCTATGCCCCGTTCGAGGGGGGACATATGCTGTGGCGCAGCGATACGGACACGATCTATGTCCTGACCAATGACGGCCGCTGGACGGCATTCCCCAATGAGTGGCGCGAAGGTGATCCGGAATACTCCTGCGGCGAGGCGAACAGCCCGCCCACGCCGGTGCGAGGCTTCGGCCGCGTCTGGTGCGACCATCCCGAGGTGGGCGAAAGCCTCGGCGCGGTGACGGCGGCCGAGATCGGCGACAACGCCTCCGCGGCGCAGGATTATGTCAATGGCGCGATCCTGGCCGCCCCTTTCGGCGACCTGTTTGTGTTCATCGGTGAGGATGGGGTATGGCGTCGTGTGGACAAGTAGGGGGTTTCCGGGCGAACGGCCTTAATCGGCCAACTCCCAGTTCTCGATCTCAAGGTTGACCACCCGGCTGAATTCGCGGGTGTTGGCCGTCACCAGCGTCAGCCGATGGGCGACGGCCGTGGCGGCGATGATGAGATCGTTCGGGCCGATGACCATTCCCGAGCGCTCCAGGTCGCTGCGAATGCGGCCGTAGGCTTCGGCACAGGGGTCGTCGAAGGGGAGAGATTCGTAGGGCGTGAAGAAACGAGTCAACAGCCGCATGTTCTCGGCCGGGCGCGCGCTGCGATGGGCGCCATAGATCAACTCCGCCTTGACCACCGCGCACAGATGGATTTCAGCTGGCGTTTCCCGACGAAGGCGTTCGACCAGCGGCGCGGATTGGCCGTTGAGGATGCGGATGCAGGCGTTCGTGTCGAGCAGGTACATGGGGCTATCGCTCCGCCTCCAGCGGTTCCCGTTGCTCCAGGTTGCCCTGCGGCGGCCGCTTCAATGCCTCGCCCACCCAGCCGCCGACTACCTCGTCAAAGTAGCCTTCCGGCCAATCGGGCGACATCTCGCGCCGAACTAATTCGGCCAGGTAGCGCGAGACACTCATGTCGGCCGATTGGGCTTCACGCTGGATTCTCTCGGCCAGGTCGTCAGGGATGTACAAATGGAGTTGGGGCATTGGATCGCTCCTTGACTTTGCTGCACATGTATATGTGTGCACATATATGTATAGTATGTGATTGTAGGCTGTCCGGTCAAGCCTGTCAACGGTAAACTTGCCTCCCCGCCCAACGTAAGCGATCATTAGCCCCATGCTCCAACCCGGACAACAAATCGAGAACTATCGCATCGACGGCGTCATCGGTGAGGGCGGCATGGGTACCATCTACCGCGCCACCGACGTCAACCTCATGCGGCCGGTAGCCGTCAAGGTCATGCACGGCGAGCTGGCCGGCGATCCGGCGTTTCAGGAGCGATTTCTGCACGAGGCCCGCGCCGCCGCCCGCCTCGACCATCCCTCCATCGTGCGCATCTATCATTTCGGCCGCGAGGGGGGCTTGCTCTACATCGTCATGGAGCTGGTCGACGGCCTCAGCCTGGGCGCCTATCTGCGGCAACTGGCCAAGCTCAATCAGGTGGTTCGGCTGGAAGAGACGCTGTCACTTGTCGCCCAGGCCGCCGACGCCCTCGGCTATGCCCACCGGCACGGCGTCATCCACCGCGACGTGAAGCCCGACAACATCCTCGTCAAACGCATCGACCGTCCGGTTCGTCCCGGCGACCCGCCGCTGCTGGCGATGGTGACCGACTTCGGCTTGGCCAAGCTGCACGAGGTCGACGGCGATACCACGGGCGGGATGATGATGGGCACGCTGCCCTACATGTCGCCGGAGCAGGTGCTCGATCTGCCCATCGACGGCCGCTCCGACATCTACTCTCTGGGCGTGGTGCTCTATCAGTTGGCCACAGGCAGGCTGCCGCTGGACATCCGCTCGCCGGAGCACGCCATCGAGGCCCATCAGTACGAGTTGATCGCCGCCCCGCGCGCCGTCAATGCCGGGGTGCCCGTGGCGGTCGAGGTCGTCATCATGCGCGCGCTGGCCCGTCGCCCGGAGAATCGCTATCAATCGGCCGAGGAGCTGGCCGCCGATCTTCGCCGGACGGCGGCAACGATTGGCGATCAGGAGGCGAGCGTCTTTGCCACGGAGACCGATTCGGCCATCGTCAGCCTGGTGACCGAATTCCCAACACCGTCTCGGCGGCTGGAATGGGATATGCAGCCGCGCGAGATACGCGGGGAGGGCATCTGTCGCGTCAGCCTGATGAACCGCACGCCCTTCAGCCAGACCGCCAACCTGACGGTGGAGACGCCGCGGGGCGGGCTGTATGCCGACAACGCCCGGAAGCAGGTCACGCTCGTGCCCGGGCAAAAGGGGATCGTCGATTTCTACTTGCAGCCCATGAAGCAGCCGGCCGTCGGCCGCAACCGGGCCTGGCCGTTCATGGTTCGGGTCGCGACCGATTCGTCGCCGGACGACGCGCCGGGCATCGACGGGCAGGTGATCATGACGCCCCGGGTTCCGTGGTGGCTGGCGGTGCTGTTGCCGGCGCTGTTCATGACCCTGTGCGGGCTGGGGTTGTGGCTGCTGATTTCCTTGCCGGTGGTCAGCGACCTGCTCCGGTCGTTAGGCGGCTAGGCGATATCCAACGCCCGGCTCGGTCAGGATGAGCCGAGGCAAGGACGGGTCTTCCTCGAGCTTCTGGCGCAGTTGGGCGAAATAGACGCGCAGATAGTGGGTTTCCTCCACGTACTCCGGCCCCCAGACCTCGCGCAGGATCTGCTTGTGGGTCAGAACCCGCCCGGCGTGCTGGATGAGCAGGCGCAGCAGAGCGTACTCGGTCGGCGTCAGCTTCACGGCCTCGCCGTTGCGCGTGACCTGCCGGCGGGACAGATCGACGGTGACGGCCCCGGCCGTGAACAGGTGCGATTGCGGGCCGGGGTTTGTATGGCGTTGCGCCACGCGCATCCGGGCCATCAATTCCTCCAGGCTGAACGGCTTGGTCAGATAGTCGTCGGCCCCGGCGTCCAGTGCCGCCACCTTGTCGTCGTCGGCGTCGCGCACCGACAGGATGATGGCCGGGGTGGTCGTCCACTCCCTCAGCCGGCGCAGCACCTCCAGGCCGTCGATGTCAGGCAGCCCCATATCCAGAATGATCAGGTCAGGCCGCAGTTGGGCCGCGCGGCTGATGCCATCCAGCCCGTTGGCGACCTCGTGCACCTCATAGCCGTTGGCCTCCAGACTGATGCGTAAAAAGCGACGGATTTGGGCCTCATCGTCGATCACCAGCACGCGCGGACCGGAACTCATGACCTGGCCTCCTGAACCGGAGGGGGTTCATCCGGCATGGGCAAGCGGATTGTGAAGCGCACGCCTCCGGCGGGAAGGTTCTCGGCCGCCAGTGTGCCGCCGTGGGCCTCCACCAGGCCGCGCGAGATGGGCAGGCCCAATCCCGTGCCGGTGACGGCCGTTCCGGGGAGGCGATAGAATTTGTCGAAGATGCGCTCCATATCGGGCGCCGGGATGGGCGGGCCATCGTTCGAGAGGGTCAACTCGCACCATTTGTTCTGCTCGCGGGCCTGTATTTGAACGCGGGTTCCAGGGGGCGTGTAGGCGCAGGCATTGTCGAGGAGATTGACCAGCACTTGCTCGATCAGCACGAAGTCGAGCCTGATCAGCGACAGGTCGGGTTGGACGTCGATCGTCAGCGGCCGTTCGGCCAGGCAGCTTGCCAGCCGTTGCGCCGCCACCCCGATGATCTCGCGCATGTCGCACCAGTCACGTTTCAGATGCAGCCGCCCGCTCTCCAGCCGGGACATGTCGAGCAGGTTTTCCACCAATCGGTTCAGCCGCTCCGAGGCATCGAGGATGTCGTGGGTCAACTGGCGGCGGCTCGGTTCGTTCAGCCCCGCGCCCGGCCGGAGCAAGCTGTCGGCCGCGCCGCGAATAGAGGCGATAGGCGTACGCAGCTCGTGGGAGATCGAGTTGAGCAGGGTGGCTGACAGACGTTCCGACTCCCGCAGCAGGGTGGCCTGTTCGGCGGCCTCGTCCAGCAACTCCCGCTCCACGGCCAGGGCGATCTGGCCGACGAACGTCTCCAGCAATGATTCCTGGTCGAAGGGCAGCCGCTCGGTGGAGCGGCGACGCAGGCCGATGACGCCGACGATGCCGCTGGGGGCGCGCAGCGGGTAGTAGCGGGCCGACGCTTTCGGCAGTGTGTCCGTGTTGCGGCCGGCGACGCGGCCATGCTCGAACACCCACCCGGCGACCCCCTCTTCCTTTTCGTCCATCGCCAGCGAGCTGCTGGGATGCGGCGCGATGCCGTCTCCCGTGGCGCGTGGCAGAAGGACGGCGACCTCGGCATCGAAGACGCGGCCGACCTGCTCGACGGCCGTGGCCAGGACGGCATCCATGTCCATCGCCCCGGCCGTCTCGTGGGTCAGGGTGAAGAGGGCCAGGTTGCGCTCGGCGTTGAATTGGGCTTGTTGCTCGCGAGTCCGCAGCCGGGCGGCCAGATTGCCGGCAAAGAGGGCGATGACGAAGTAGAGCAACAGCAGAGCGATGTCTTGCGGCAGAAAAATCTGGAGAGTGAGAAGAGGCTCGATGAACAGGTAATTCCAGCTGAGGCCGCTCAGCACGGCCGCCAGCAGGGCCGGGCCGCGGCCGATGTAGATCGCCACCAGCAGCACGGCCAGCAAGTCGGTCAACCCCACAAGCTGGTAGCCGGCGATGGGCACGATCAGGAAATCGATCAGCGTGATCAGCCCGATCGCTCCGGCCGCCAGCAGATACCCTCGCCAGCCACTGCGCCGGTCGATTTTGGGCAGCGCCGGCAGGGCGGAGCGCGACGGCTCGCCCGAGGGGTCGTCTCCGGTCACCACGTACACGTCGATGTTGCCGCTGTTGCGGATGAGGCGGTCAACGTGGGAACCGCGACGGAAAAGGGCGAGGCGAGGTTTGTGCAGCGGCTTGCCGATGATGATCTGGGTGACGTTGCGCCGGCGGGCCAGGTTGAGCAGCGCGTCCGGCACGTCGTCCCCGGCGACGGTGAGGACTTCCGCGCCCAGGGAGCGGGCCAGCTCGAGGTGGCGACTCACCATGGCTTGCGCGTCCTCGGGGAGCGTGCGCGAGCCTTCGACGAACACGGCCAGCCAGGGCGCCTCCAGATTGTAAGCCATGCGGCGCGTCCAGCGAATCAGCCGCGCCGAGAAGGGGCCAGGGCCGATAGCCACCAGCAGCCGCTCGCCGGACTTCCACGGCCCGGCGATGCGCTTCAGTTCCATGTAATCCTGAAGCTGATGGTCAACGCGCTCGGCCGTCAGGCGCAGGGCCATCATCCGCAGCGCGGTCAGATTGCCGACGCGGAAGAAGTTGTCGGCGGCGACATTCACGCGCTCCGGGGTATAGACCTTGCCCTCAAACAGCCGTTTGCGCAGTTCTTCGGGCGTCAGATCGATGAGTTCGACGTCGTCGGCCAGTTCCAGCAAGGTGTCGGGGACGGTTTCATGGACGGTGATGCCGGTGATTTGGCGCACCGCGTCGGCCCGGCTCTCGAAATGCTGGACGTTGACCGTGGTGTACACGTCGCAGCCCGCCTCCAGGATGTCGAGCACATCCTGATACCGCTTGGCATGGCGTGCGCCGGGGATGTTGGTGTGAGCCAGTTCATCGACGAGGACGAGGGCGGGCCGTCGCTCCAGTACGGCGTCGAGGTCCATC
>JAGOZU010000049.1 GCA_018058545.1 Promineifilum sp.
TATCAACTGGCAGTTCTCCATCGATACCAGCCGGGAGAAGCTAAACGCTCGTTATTCGGTTGTTAATGAGTCCAATTCTAAATTCAAGATAATTTAGATTAATTATGTAACAGCGTATTAAATCAATTAGATCAATATATTCAATATAATCGGGGGGTGAGGGTAGCAGTTGTGGCGCAAGGTGTTTGATCTGAACTTGAAACTGTATCCCTGTTTTGTTAAAAACGAACGGTTAGCATGGCGGGCGCGACTTGTCGCGGCGAGCACCGCCGGCGGTCTAATTAATTATGATCAACCGGTTACACATGAAACGATTCTTTATTGTGATGGCGTTGCTGCCGATATTGTTCATCAACATCGGGAACGCGGCCGCCCAGGACAGGCCCGGCGACAACATCCCGACCGACTGCACATTCGAGGGTTACGATCTGGGGCTGTCCACCATGACCGGCGAGATGCTGGGCTTTGAGTGCGGCTTTGTGGTCGTCCCGGAACGGCACGAAAACCCCGATGGGCCGACGATCCGCATCCCCTACGCCATTCATCGGGCAACAGGCGATAACGTCCGACCGGATCCGTTGGTCGTAGCCCAAGGTGGCCCCGGAGGCGATGCTTTCAAGATATTCACCTTGCTGACGGCCAGTTCCGAGATCAGTCTCAACCGGGACATCATCGTTTTCAACCAGCGGGGAACGCCCTACGCCCAACCCGAATTGACCTGTCCCGAGACAGATGAGGTTCTGCCTGAAATGCTGGCCGCCTCCAGCGAGGAGGGCGAGCAGATCTACAACGAGGCCATTGACGCCTGCTACGCTCGCCTGCAGGGTGAAGGGATCGATCTGTCGGCCTTCAACAGCCTCCAGAACGCGGCCGATATCCCCATGCTCGTCCGGGCATTGGGCTATGACGAATATAACTTTTACGGCGTATCCTACGCGACCTTGCTGGGCCTCCATTTGATGCGCAACCACCCCGAAGGCTTGCGCTCCGTCATCCTGGACAGCGTTGTGCCGCCCGAGATCAATTTTATCCAGGCCCTCCCCGAGAGCGAGGATCGCGTCCTGAGAGAGATATTCACCAGTTGCGCGGCCGATCCCGTCTGCCGTGAGCAATATCCCGATCTGGAAAATCGCTACTTCGCTCTCGTCCGCCTATTGAACGAAAAGCCCATCACTCTCACGATCACCGATCCCGAGACGGGCGATGATTATGAGGCTCTTCTCGACGGGACGGGCCTGCGCGGCCTCGCCTTCCTGCTACTCTACACCCCCGGCATGAGCGCCGCCTTGCCCAAGATGGTTGCGGATATGGAACAAGGGGACACCCGCTACCTGCAACTGATGTGGCCGTTGCTGGCCTTCGACCAGTCAATCGCTGAGGGCATGTATTACTCAGTCGTGTGCGCCGAGGATGCCGACATCGAACCGGATACCATTCCTCTCGGGGACTTGTATCCCGAGATCGCCGCGACGGCAATCGGCGATCTGCAAGGCTACAAGGACAACTGTCGGCGTTGGCAAGTCGACCAACTGGATTCATCGGTTGACGATCCCGTGATCAGCGACATCCCTACTCTGTTGTTTTCCGGCGGGTTCGACCCGGTGACGCCGCCCGCCTTTGCGGCATCGGCCGCCGCCGGATTGCAAAACGCCTTCAACATCGTCGATCCGCTGTCCGCGCATGGAAACGTCTTCATGAACCCCTGCTCGACCGGCATCGCCACCGCCTTTCTGGACGATCCGACGGTCGCGCCCGATACCAACTGCCTGACGGAACAAGTGGCGCCGGCCTTTGTGCCGCCGAACGCAATCACCGTCCCGATGCTGGCAAGCATCAACAGCCCCACGAGTGGCATCATTGCCTTCTTCATCGTGGCCGGCCTGCTGCTGTTCGTGATTCTGTCGACGCTCATCGTCTGGCCGGCCGTGTTTATCATCCGGGCTTTTGGCCAAAACAAACTCACCCGCTCGCCTGAAGATCGACGCGCCCGACTATTCAGCCGGATAGTGGTTCTGGTTTTCGTCGTGTTGGCGGTGGCGTTTGTCTCCGGCTTTCTGGGCTTCGTCATCTACACCCTGGCCACAGAACAGACCTTCCTGGTAGCCATGTCCTTGCCACCCGCGGCCGCTCCGGTGCTGTGGCTACCCGTCATCCTGCTCGTCCTGGCGCTGATCGTCGTCGTCGCCGCGATTCTGCTGTGGCGACGAACGGGTTCGAGTACGACCCTGGGCAAGATTTACTATTCGATTGTCGCTCTGGCGGCCGTGGGCTTTG
Source organism: Promineifilum sp. (assembly GCA_018058545.1). Lineage (GTDB taxonomy): Bacteria > Chloroflexota > Anaerolineae > Promineifilales > Promineifilaceae > Promineifilum. Next base: position 2,275 of record JAGOZU010000049.1, read on the forward strand.
TCATCGCATTGGCGACGCAAGGGTTACTCCGGCCTCCCCTGTAATCGGATTCCGAGGCGGCGCTATTCTCTCGTGGCAATTTTCGTTGCCCCTTGTAGTTCGACTGCTATAATGAACCGGTTTTGCCCCGATTACATGCGAGGCACCGAGGTATGATGAACAGAAATCGAGATATGGTATGGTTGGCGGTCATAATCCTGATTGTGTCCGCCGCTATCTGGGTGATCACCAGCCCACGCTTTCCCGTTCGGCTTGGTCTGGACCTGCAGGGTGGCCTGCAAGTCCTTCTGGAAGCCGATGTGCCGGAGGATCAGGTAATCACCCCCGACGCCATGAACACCGTGCGGCAGATCGTCGACCGCCGCGTGAACGCCATTGGCGTCACCGAGCCGTTGGTGCAGGTCGAAGGGTCGCGACGCATTCTGGTCGAACTGCCCGGCATTGAGGATCCCCAGGAGGCTCTCTCTCTCATCCAGGAGACGGCGCTGCTGGAGTTCGTCGACACCGGCGACTACTCCCTGCCGGAAGGCCTGTGCATTCGCACATCGCTCAACGATGGCCCGTCCCGTTGCGAGGCCGAAGCTCCGGAAGGTTCGGAAGCTCCGCCCATCTTCCCGACGGTGCTGACCGGAGCCGGGCTGCGCGAAGCCAAGGCGGCCGGAGACCAGTTCGGCCAGTACTTCGTCGAGTTCACCCTCACCGATGATGGCGCCAAGATATTTGCCGACCACACGCGCGCCAATCTGGGCAAATTCCTCACCATTGTCCTGGACAAGGAAGTGATCTCCAGCCCGACCATCAGCGCCGTCATCGAGGGGCAAGGAACCGTCACGGGCAATTTCACCCTTGAAGAAGCCCAACAACTGGCCACAAAATTGCAATTCGGCAGTCTGCCCGTTCCCCTGCGCATTGAGAGCACCCGCCAGATCGGCGCGACTCTCGGCGAGCAGTCCATCGAAGCCAGCATCCGCGCCGGCGCCATCGGCGTCATGGTCGTGCTGCTCTTCATGCTCATTTACTACCGGCTGCCGGGCGTGCTGGCCGATATCGCCCTGATCATCTACGTGTTGCTTAGCTTCGCCGTCTTCAAGGCCGTCGGCGTGACGTTGACCCTGCCGGCCATCACCGGCTTCCTCCTCTCCACCGGCATGGCTGTCGATGCCAACGTGCTCGTCTTTGAACGGATCAAGGAGGAGATGCGCAAGGGCGCCCACCTGGAGGATGCCATCGAAACCGGCTTCTCCCGCGCCTGGAACTCCATCCGCGACTCCAACGTAGCCACACTGGTTATCTGCTTCATCCTGTGGATATTCGGTCGCAACTTCGGGGCAGGCGCGGTCGAAGGATTTGCCGTGACCTTGGCCATCGGTGTGTTCATCAGCATGTTCACGGCCGTCCTGATCACCCGGACGTTGGTCCGCGTCACCCTCGGCCGCAATGCCAATCGTTTGCAGAATCGCAAGGGATTGCTGGGCCTCTCGACACAGCAGGACAAATCCACCAAGTCCTTCGTTTACCACATCGTCGAGAATCGTCGTCGCTACTTCGCTTTCTCGGCCATTATGCTCGGCCTGGGCGCGGCGGCCATGATCGCTTCGTTTATCTTCACCGGCTCGATCATGCGCGTCGGCGTCGATTTTCGCAGCGGTACGCGCTTTGAGGTTCAGTTCGAGGAACCGGTGGAAGAGAACGAGATCCGCGAGGTCTTCGCCAACTTCGGCCTCACCAGCCCGGCGGTCATCGCCCTTCGTGGGGAGGGACTGGAGAACGCCTGGCAGATTCGTGGCGAATTTGTCTCTCCCGAAGTCGCCCAATCCATCCTGGACGGGCTAAGCGAAGTCGCGCCGCTGAACAAGGCCGCCTCGCAGGTGACCAGCGTCAGCGCGGCCGTCGGCAACGAGGTGACTCGCGCGGCGATCATCGCCGTGCTTTTCTCGGCCGTCGTCATCCTTATCTACATCGTCATCGTCTTTCGTCAGGTTCCCAATACATTCCGCTACGGCTCAACGGCCGTCCTGGCCTTGCTCCATGACCTGTTCATTATCCTGGGCTTCGCGGCGCTCACCGGTCTCGTTCTCGGCTGGGAAGTGGACGCCCTGTTCCTGACGGCCGTATTGACCATCGCCGGTTTCTCGCTGCAGGACACCATCGTTCTGTTTGACCGCATGCGCGAGAACATCGCCCGGCGGCCGTTCGAGAAGATCGACCTTATCGCCAACCGCTCCATCGTCGAGACGATCCACCGCTCGCTGGTGACGCAGCTCAACGCCATGTTCGTCATGGTCGCCATCCTGCTATTCGGCGGTTTGTCCATTCGGCCGTTCATCGCCACGCTGTTCTTCGGCCTTCTTCTCGGAACCTACAGCTCGATCTTCATCGCCGTGCCGCTCCTGGTCACCTGGGAGGAGCGCGTCACCGCCAAACTGCGGGCAGCCCAAGCCTAGATGGGGCGACATGCAAGCGCTGGTTCTTCATAACAGTCAACTGACGTATCGATCGGACTACCCGCAGCCCGAACCCGGCCCGGATGAGGCGCTCTTGCGCGTCTCGCTGGCGGGGATCTGCTCCACCGACCTGGAACTCATCAAAGGCTATGCGGGGGGCTTCAACGGCGTGCTGGGGCATGAATTCGTCGGCGTGGTCGAGCGAACGGGTTCGGCCGATACGGATGGTTGGGTTGGCCGTCGGGTCGTGGGGAGCATCAATCTGGGTTGCGGCCGTTGCCCTGTCTGCCTTGGCGATGGGCCGGAGCATTGCCCCAACCGCACCACGCTCGGCATCCACAACCGCGACGGCGTCTTCGCCGATTACACCACGCTGCCCCTGACCAACCTCCACGCCGTCCCCGATAACGTGGCCGACGAAGAAGCGGTGTTCACCGAGCCTCTGGCCGCGGCGTTGCGCATTCGCGAGCAGATCGCCGTACACCCGACTTCGCGAATCGCCGTCGTCGGGCCGGGGCGGCTGGGCCTTCTGGTGGCTCAGGCGATGGCTCTGGCCGCCGGGGATGTCATCGTCCTCGGCCGGAGACCGATGACGCTGGAGCTGCCTGCTCGATTGGGCCTGAAGACCGGCCTGATAGAGGCCCAGGCCGACGACAGCTTCGATCTGGTCGTCGAAGCGACCGGCAACGATGCCGGACTGGCCCATTCGCTGCGGCTGGCGCGGCCGCGGGGCACGCTGGTGCTCAAGAGCACCTTCCACGGCCATGCCGACATCGACCTGACCAAGCTGGTGGTGGGTGAGATCAACGTCGTCGGCTCTCGCTGCGGGCCATTCGACCCGGCGTTGCGCCTGCTGGAACTCAGCGCGCGGGCCGGTGGCCAGGCTCCGATGGGATTAGGCGTGCAGGTGCGGCCGCTGATCGACGGTGAATACCCGCTGCGCGACGGCCTGATCGGTTTTGACCATGCCGCCCAGCCGGGCGTGCACAAGATATTGCTGCGGCCGAATTAGTTCGGCCCAAACCCGCCCTTAGGCCAATTCCAGATTCAGCGCCTCGCGCAATATCCCCACCATCTCCGCGATCTGGGCCTCGTCGATGATCAGCGGCGGCCCCAGCATGATCACATCGCCGTTCTTGCCGTCGGCACAGCCGGTCGAGTAGTAGACGACCAGCCCCAAGTCAAAGGCCCGATTCTGGATACGATGGGCGAGGCCCTCGGCCGCCGCAAACGGCTCTTTGGTCGCACGGTCTTTCACCAGTTCAATGCCCCAAAACAGGCCGCGGCCGCGAATATCGCCCACGTTGGGATGATCGCCGATCTGCTCCCGCAATGCCTGGCCGAGCACGTCGCCCATCGCCGCCGACCGCTCGATCAGTTTCTCGCGTTGCAGGATATGGAGCGTCGCCAGTCCGGCCGCAGCCCCCACGGCGTGATGGCTGAACGTGCCGCCATGATTGAAATCGCCCAGCTTCCGGCGCAGCAGCTCGACGTCCTCGCCCCGGGCGGCGATGAAGCCCAGAGGGAAGTATCCGCCGGCCGACCCCTTGGACGTGATCAGGATGTCGGGAGTCACGTGCCAGTGGTCCAGCCCCCACCACGTCCCCGTGCGGCCCAGCCCCACCAACACCTCGTCCGCGATGAGCAGGACGCCGTAACGGTCGCAAATCTCCCGGATGCATGGCCAGTAGTCATCGGGCGGCGCGGCCGCACCCAGTGACGCGCCACTGATCGGTTCGGCGATAAATCCGGCAATGTGATCCGGCCCATAGGCCAGGATCATCTCCTCGAGCCGCGCGGCCGATTCCGCCCCGCTGATCGGCCGCCGGTAGGGGTAGGGCGTCGGGACATGGGGTACGTCATGGAGCATGCTCAGGTAGGGCGCGCGCAGACCGGCGCGGCCGCTGGCCGCCAGCGCGCCAAAGGTCATGCCGTGATAGCTCTGCCAACGACTGATGATGATGCTGCGCTTGCTCTCGCCGCGAGCCATCTGAATCTGGCGCGCCAGTTTGATCGCCCCTTCGACGACCTCGGAGCCGCTGCTGAGGAAATAGAAGCGAGGCTCCGCCAGCGGCACGACGCCGGCCAGTTCGGCCGCATAGCGCTCCAGCGGCTCGCTGGTGAACATGGTGGCGTGCACATAGGCCGCCGACCGCGCCTGCTCCATCATGGCCTCGACGATCTCGGCCCGGCCGTGGCCGACGTTGACAACCAGCGGTCCGCCGCTGCCGTCAATATAGCGCTTGCCGCTCTCGTCGTACAGATAGATACCCTGGCCATGGCTAATCATCGGCCGCGGGTGGTTCATCGAACGGTAAAAAACGTTGCCGTGAGGGTGGGAATAGAGCATGGGATACACTCCAGGCCCGGAACACGCCCGGGCCAATCAGCGACAGGTTTTCAATAGATGGGAAAAGGCCGATCGGCTACCGGGCATGCGGGCCGATCGGCCGTTGTTAACGATAAAGCCCCTGCGGGTCCAGTTGCTCGCGGATGATTGCCAGCTCCTTGGCCGAGGGCGGCGTCATCTCCCGCACTTCATCGGCGACGCGAACAGGCCAGCCGACGACCGCCTGCACGCTCTCCAGCGTCTCGCCGGGGGCCAGTTCGACCAGCATCATCTCCCGCTCCGGGTTGTCAAAGGTGAACAGCGCCTTATCGGTGATAACCTTGTCGGGGCCGTAGCCGGGCATGCCCAGTCGCTGACGCGCGTCGCCGCCGTCCAGATGGCCGGGGCTGGTGAGGAAGTCGAGCCTGGGCACGAAGGCCCGTTTCGACAGGCGCATGATCATGAAGATGCGCCGGGCGTTGATGGCGATCTCGCACGCGCCGCCGGAGCCGGGCAGACGGGTCCTGGGCGACTGGTAATCGCCGATGACGGTCGTGTTCAGGTTGCCGAAGCGGTCGATCTGCGCCCCGCCAAGCAAGGCGACATCGATCAACCCGCCCTGCAAGTAGAGCATGAACAGGTCCGCCATGCCGACGACGGAGGTAGCTCCGCTGACCAGTGTCGGGTCGCCGATCGAAAGCGGCAGGCGGGCCGGTTGCGCGCCGAATACGCCGCTCTCATAGACCAGTTCCATGCCCGGCGAATGACTGCGGCGAGCCAGATTGCAGGCGATATTGGGCATGCCGACGCCGACGAAGACGGTGCGATTGCCCGCCAGCGCGCGCGATGCGGCGACGATCATCAATTCGGACGGGGTAATTTTTGGGGTATCGTCCATATCGTTATTCGTAGCGGCCATAGTTGACCGGATCGGCTTCCAGTTTGCCGGGAGCGAGTCGATCGAGCGTCTCGCGACCGAGCTTGTCCAGATAGGCGGCGCGGTCGGGCAGGCCATAGACCCACTCCTCCAGCCACGCCTCGGTCGTCTCCCGGTCGCGCGACCATTCGTCCCATTTCAGATAGAACTCATTGTCGCGATCGTAGTAGCCCTGCACGTAGCTGGGGTGCGCGCCGTATGGCTCGTGAACCACGGCGTCAACGATGAGGCCGGGGATGAGCGTCCGGTTCGGGTCGCGACGGATCACATCCTCATCGACGATCTCCTCCACCACGATGATGACCTTCTTCGAGGCGAACGCGACCTCTTTCTGGGTGCCCAACAGCCCCCACAGCTGAGTGTTGCCGTGGATGTCGGCGCGCTGGGCGTGGACAAAGGAGACGTCCGGTTTCAGCGGCGGCACGACGGCGATTTGGCCTGCGCCATACGGATTGTCGATGAATCGGATCAGGTCGTTGGCCGCGGGCATGTCGCTGCCCAGATAGCTGCGCAAGGGGAAGAAAGGCAGGTCCGCAGCTCCGGCCATATAGCGGCCGACCATGCCGAAGTGGGAATATTCCTCGATCGCCAGCGGCCGGGGGATGTCTTTCTCCAGCGCGCGCCGGATGCCATGCAGGCTGCCGACGCCCGGATTACCCAGATAGCTGAAGACCAGCTTGGCGGCCACGCCGGCGGCGATCATCTGGTCGTAGATCAGGTCGGGCGTCAGGCGGCACAGCACCAGATCGCGCTTGCGTTGGCGAATGATCTCATGGGCGGCCGCGAAACAGATGAAGGAGGTGAACCCTTCGATGGCCAGCGTACAGCCGTCTTTGACGTAGCGATCGACGGCCTCGCGCATGGTGGTGAGTTTGGTCATAGGAATCTGTTTAAGAAAACGAACCCTGTAGGGCAACCTGTCAGGTTGTCAGGATTTCGCAGCCTGTCAGGTTGACAGGATTTCGCAACCTGACAGGTTGACAGGATTTCGCAACCTGACAGGTTGCGCCACAGGGTTAAGACACATTGGTTTAAGAGACGACGGTCTGGCTCTGTTCCTTCATGTACTGCTGCACATAGTAGAAGCTGCCCGCGGCCTTGCCGGTGGAACCGCTGCCCTTCCAGCCGCCAAACGACTGGTAGCCGGGCCACGCGCCGGTGGTCGCGCCGGAAGCCCGGTTGACATAAAGCACACCCGCCTCAATGTTGTCGAGGAACCACTGAATCTCGTCCTCGTCCTCGCTGAAAAAGCCGGCCGTCAGACCATATTCGACATCGTTGGCCTTCTTCATGACCTCGTCGAAGTCATCGAACGCCTCGACCATGACGATGGGCAGGAACATCTCCTGCTTCCAGAGCTTGTGGTCTTCCGGCACGTTATCGGCGATGGTCGGCGCGACGTAGTAGCCCTTGTCGTCCAGCGCCTTGCCGCCGAAGACGATATCGCCACTCTGGCGCAGATCATCGACGAAACCCATGTAATCCTCATAGGCGCCCTTGTTGATGACCGGCCCCATCCAGTTGTCGACGGCGGTTGGGTCGCCAACCTTGATCTTCGACGTCAGGTCGACGAACTTCTTCATAAACGCATCCTTGACGTCCTTGTGCACGTAGAGCCGGGAGAGCGCCGAGCACTTCTGCCCTTGTAGCCCGAAAGCCGAGCGCATGGCCCCCATGGCCGCCTTGTCCAGGTCGGCCTTATTGCTGACGATGGTTGGATTCTTGCCGCCCATCTCGGCCACGCACGGCCGCGGGTACTGCCCGCCGCTGAAGGAGCGGATGATCTTCATGCCGACGTCGTAGCTGCCGGTGAAGGTAATGCCGGCCACATCGGGATGGTCGACCAGCGTCTGGCCCACGCTGCGGCCGCCACCGGTGACGAAGTTGAACACGCCCGGCGGAAGTCCCGCGTCGCGGAAAGCCTCGGTCAGCAACCAGCCGGTGAAGGGGGTGTCCGTCGCCGGCTTGAAAACAACCGTGTTGCCGGCCACCAGGGCCGCGCCGCTGGGGCCGCCGGCCAACGCGCCGGGGAAGTTAAACGGGGAGATGACCACCCAGACGCCATAGGGCTTCAGGACGCTGCGATTGTGGTGTTTATCGCTCTCGTTCTTGAGCGAGCGGGTGAAGCCGTTGTTGGCTTCCATCGCATCGCAGTTGTAGCGAATCAGATCGGCGGTTTCCTCGACATCGCCGAGCGCCTCCAGCCGGTTCTTGCCGACTTCCAGGCTCATGATCGCGCCGATGTGGAACAGCCGATCGCTGAGCAGATCGGCCGCACGCCGCAGGAGGGCCACTCGCTCCTGCCAGGGTGTGTCACGCCAGCCGGGGAATGCCGCCTTGGCCGCGGCAACGGCGTCATTGGCATCCTGCTCGGTGCCCTTCTGGAAATAGCCCATCACCAGATCCTTGTCGGTCGGGCTGATCTTGGCGAAGGTTTCCTTGGCGAAGACCTCTTTCCCATTGATAAACATGGGGTAGTTCTTGCCCGAATGAGCGCGAAAGTCGACGACGGCTTCGTCATAGAGCCGGTGAAGCTCGGGATCGGGGCTTGCCAGCGTCGAATAAGTAACCTTGAATTTTTGGGTCATCGGTATCTCCTGAGATTGATATAGTGGGATCGTGTGGAAAAGAAACAGGCGTAAACCTGTGATGTGCTTCAATTGAAGCTTTCGCTGCCACTATTATAGCCTGATCAGACCGACAGTTCAAAGTGACGGCAGGTGATCCGACAATCGCATATTAGCTGTCGATTAGCGCATCATCTCATGCGTGCGGGTTCTTGAACTGTTACAAATTAATGCGGTTTACAGGCGTAGAGGCCAGGTGACCGGGAGAGGACGCCGTTCGTTCGCGGGCTACGTCTTTCCCGATCGGTAGACCCTGTTGGTGTGCGGGGGCGGGTTTGAAACCCGTCCCTACATCTACCCTGCAATAATTTGTCAGGTTTCAATACCCCCGGAACCGCGGCAATCAGAACTTCAACAACCACTCCATGCGCTCGCGAATCTCATCGACGCGGGGGATCATGGCATCCATGAGGCCGGTGTTGAACGGCACGGGGATCGAGGGCGAGGCCAGGCGCAACACCGGCGCATCCAGATCGAGGAAGGCATCCTCGGCAATGACCGCGGCGATCTCCGCGCCGAAACCGACCAGCCGGAAATCCTCGTGGACAATGAGGCAGCGGGACGTCTTGCGAACCGAACGAAGCACCATCTCCCGATCCCAGGGCACGACCGTCCGCAGGTCGATGATCTCGATGCTCGCGCCGACGGCATCCGCGGCCGCCTCACAACGCTCCACCATCGCCCCCCAGGTGACAACCGTCAGCGACTCGCCCGGCCGCACCACCCGCCCGCGGCCGAATGGCAGCACGTAGTCATCCCCCGGATAGGGGCGGCGGGCCGAGGCGGCGTCAAGCATGGCCCGATGCTCAAAAAACATCACCGGATCGTTGCCTCGCAAGGCCGCGCGCAACAGGCCAACCGCGTCCTCGGCATTGGAGGGGAAAGCCACATGCCAGCCGACGCTGTGGGCGAAAGCGGCCTCGTCGGTGACGCTATGCCAGGGATCGCCGATGCGGCGAAACCCGCCGGGGATGCGCACCACCAGGGGGACGGCGAAGCGACCGGCCGATCGCCAGCGCAGCGAGCCAAGGTTGTGCATCTGCTCCGTCGCCGGATCGGCGTATTTGCGAAACTGAATCTCCGGCACGGGCATCAACCCGGCTAGGGCCATCCCGACCGAACGGCCGATGATCCCTTCCTCGGACAGGCTGGTATCGAAAACGCGCCCCTCGCCGTGGTGGGCTTGCAAGCCCAGCGTAGCCGCGTGGACGCCGCCCTTGTGGCCGACGTCCTCGCCGAAGACCAGGCAGCGAGGGTTGACGTTCAACTCCACATCGAGCGTGCGGCGGATGGCTTCGACCATTGTCAGGCGGCGCGGATCCGGCGGGTTCGGGATGTCCGTCCCTGCCGGGAGGCTGATGCCCTCGGCCGCCAGACCGCCATGCCGGGGAACCGGCGAGCCTTCGGCCCAGACGCGGCTGGTCACTTTGGCCGGATCGGGTTGGGGCTGGGCCATGGCGGCATCGCGAGCGCCGGCCACCTCAGCCGCAGCGACCTCCTCCAGAGCGATCCACTCGGCCTCGCTCATTGTCGATGGGACCAGAAAGCGACGCAAGGCCGGGATGGGATCACGGGCCATCTCGGCCGCTCGCTCTTCCTCGGACTTGTAGGCTTGATTGTCGGTGCTGGAGTGGCCGGAGAGCCGGGGCACCGTCAGGCGCAGCAAGGCCGGGCCTTCCCAGGAGCGAACATACGACACGGCCGCATGAACCAATTCAGCCGCCTCAGCCGGATCACAGCCGTCGCCGTCCCATATCTTCAGACTATTGAAAGAGGCCAGATTGGCGGCGATATTGCCGCCGGGGGTCTGGAGGGTGCTCTTCACCGATATAGCATAGGTATTGTCCTCGATGACAAACAGCAGGGGCAATTTCAACGTCGTGGCCATCGTCAATGCCGACCAGAAGCCATTGCCGGCCACGGATCCATCGCCGCCAAAGACGACGGCGATGCTGCCCGCGGCTTCGCTCTCTTTCAACTGCTCATGGCGATAGCGGATGGCTTGTGCCCAGCCGGCAGCGGGTGTGTATTGCGAAGCCACGTCCCCGGACACCGGGAACACCACCGCCCGGTTGCGGCGAGGCATGTTAAACGTCACCCCGACGTCCCGCCCTTCGGTGACGCTGCCGACGCGAGCCATATCAGAGGCCAGCGCTTCTTCGGCCGTCAGCCCGCTGCCGAGCATGAACGGCCGCGAGCGATAGTAGACGGAGGCGGCATCGAACGGCTTTACAAGCATCTGGGCGATCAGTAATTGGCCGATCTCGTGACCACGGGCCGAAAACTGGTAGGTGACATGACCTTGCGGCGTCAACTCGCGCTCCTCCAGTTCGTCCATCAGCCGCGAGACAAGCGCCAGCCGAGCCACCTCCTGCCAGTCAAAGGGAAAAATATCGGGTTTGGTCACAAGCAATTCTCCTTGGTGTTGAGCGCCGGAGTCGTGTCGGGTTCGCAGGGCGACAGAAATGGCTCGCCCTCGGCGGAATGGTTTTCGGGTATCTTTAGATATGTTACCCACTAATCGTCGATGTGAACAATCATGCGCCCGACCCGGCAAGGGGTCAGACAATCATGAGAGACGGCTTGGTCATCGCCACCCATGGTCTATCGTTTGATTATAATACCTCCCGGCGGAATGACCGGTGCGGTTTTCACCACGTCGTGCCATATCCTTGTGGCCTTAATCCATGCTTTCATCAAAAATATGCGTGTTTGTGTAAACTGCTTAACAGACAAGTGACCTGTCTTTTGCTATATTCCTTTGAGTTTCTAAGATTATCTTTAGGGGATTATTATGCTTGGTGCTCGCCGATTCATCTCAGCCCACAACGTAGCCGGACGGTCGATCCTGATCCTGGGTCTCTCTCTGATATTGTTGTCTCTGTCGGGCGGCCGTCCCGCCCGCGCCATCGATTGGACCGTTGAGGTCGTCGTCGATCGGTTTGACGACACCAATGACCCATCGGCCCAGGTCTGTTCGGAGGATGAGGGCGATTGCAGCCTGCGTGGCGCGATCACCGGTTCGAATCTGTACGGCGACGGCTATTACACCATTTACAGGATCTTGCTGCCGTCCGGAACCTATACGCTCACGCTGGACAACCTGGAAGGCACGGAAGACCTCAACAATACCGGCGATTTGGACATCAGCCAGAGCGTCGTGATTGAAAGGCATCCCGACGCAACCACGAAACCGGTTATCGAAGGAAAGAGTGGGTTCGCAGACCGAATCTTCGATATCTATTCGCCCACTGAAGGGACTGGCCCGGATGATTTGCTGGTCGATATCAAGGGCGTCGTCATCCAGGGAGGCGCCACCGATCATGCCGGGGGAGGGATTCTCAACGAAAACGCGACCCTCACACTGACGGAAAGCGTCGTACAAAACAATGTGGCGGAAAGGTGGGGCGGCGGCATCCTGAACCAGGTGGGCGTCCTTCACGTAATCGATAGCGAATTTATCAACAACCAATCAACCAATAACAACGATGCACTCAACGATTACACCGAGTGCGGCGGGGCTATCTACAGCGGCAAGGCCAACGGATCGGCCGCCGCTACCACGGCGACCATAAGCGGGAGCACCTTCACGAACAACAACGCCCCGTGGGCGGGCGGCGCGATTTGTGTCGACGAAGAGACCAACAACTCGTTGAGCGTCACCGACAGCACCTTCACCGCCAACACATCCAACGGCTACCAAGGCGCGCCTGGGACGGACACGGCCGGCGGCGCGATCTATTCCAACGGAGATTCGATACCGGGCGGGACAGTCACCGTCGATAACAGCACATTCGAAGGCAATGAAAGCGCCTCCGGCGGCGCGATTCGAAGCAACTCCGCGTATTTTTCGATCACCAATAGCACCTTCTACAACAACCACGGCATGAATGGCGGCGCGGTAGTCGCCCGACTGGGGGTGATGACCATCACCAACGTCACCTTCGCCAACAACGACGCCCAGGAGATGGGCGACTCATGGTTCCGTGAGAGCGGGGCTACGCTGAATATCTACAACAGCATCATGGTCGGCACCGGCGTCGGTACAAACTGTTATGACGACGCCGTCACGCATAGCGGCAACGTCTCATTTAACGGGTACGGCTGTCCGGGAGTGGAAGGCGATCCATACCTCGCGCCGCTGGCCGATAACGGCGGCCTTACCATGACCATGGCGCTAGGCGAAGGCAGCGCGGCGATTGCCGCGGGCGACCCGATCTACTGCCCGACAACCGACCAGCGGGGCGAGGACCGGACGGCCGCAGCCCAATGCGATAGCGGCGCGTATGAAAGGCCCGAAACCAATGGTACTCGCGGCGAAGCCGAACCCGTGCCGCTGGGCACTCCGGTCGTCGACACGGCCAACAACCCGACCGACCCTAATTTCTACAGGTTCGACGTGGCCGACGCCGGTTCGATTATCACCGCCTCTCTGGAGAGCGATTACGACTACGACCTCTACCTCTTCGCGCCATCGATCAACGAGGAGAACGGCCAACTGCGCGATCTGGCCCAACTATCCGACATCGCCCAACTCAGCGATATAGCCCAACTGTCGGATATCGCCCAACTTAGCGACATCGCCCAACTCAGCGACATCGCCCAACTGTCGAACATCGGGGAGATCATCGATCTGGCGCAACTCAGCGACATCGCCCAGCTCAGCGACATCGCCCAATTGTCGGATATCGCCCAATTGAGCAACATCGCCCAACTCAGCAATATCGCGCGCGACAATGTCGACGGCACGCTGGTCGGCCTGTCGATCAAGGAAGGCCCGGCCAACGACCCCGCCAGCAAGAACGAACGAATCGTCTATGATATCCATGAGCTGGCCGGGCCTTATTATGTGGCCGTGGTTGCCACGGACGCGACGGCCATCAATCAGCCCTTCACGTTGACCGTCGCTGTCGATCCGCCAAACGAGCCGGTGCCGACCAATAGCGCAATCCCGGATACGGACTTCGTAACGCCGGCGACGGATCCCGACGTCCGGACACTGATCCTCTATAACAAAGCCCGCTTCACAGAGCAATATACCCTGACCAACGACCAGGCCGACGAGCTGGCCGACAAGCTCTCCGAACTGGCAGTCGATCCGTCGGTCGACGGGCTGGTCATCGATCTGGATGCGGTGCAAACTACAGGTGGCTTCAACGCCCTAAGAGCGGTCTATGGCCTTTGGGATGAGGATACCCCGGACGAGTACCAAAACCCGCAAACCGCCAATCTGGTGGCTCGGACGATCAAGGCTTTCTTATACGACCAGATTCCAGCCTACCCCAATCTGGAGAACATCGTTCTGGTCGGTGGCGACGAGATGTTGCCCCACCGGCGCGTGGTCGACAACACCCTGGTGGCCAACCAGCGTCGCTACCCGGAGTATCTGGCGGGCGTCCCTCTGGACCCGGCGATCACGGCCGCTTATGACTATCGCTATTTCCTGATCGATGACTACTATGCCGCGCCGTTGCCGCTCAGCGCCTTCGGCCGCGAGGTCTATCTGCCGCAATACAGCATCGGCCGCCTGGTGGAGACGCCGGGCGAGATTATGAACCTGATCGATGTATACCTCGCCGATAATCAGACCATCGAACCCTCCTCGGCCCTGATAACCGGCTATGACTTTTTGATGGATCAGGCGCAAGCGATCTCCGGCGAGCTTGGCGCGCGCGGCATCCAGAATCCGACCACCCTGATCGACGACCAATGGCGCGGGGCTGATTTTCGCCAACAGTTTAATGCCGGCCAACGCTATGACCTGATCTCGCTCAACTCCCACTTCGATCACAAACTGTTCTTCCCCAACGGCACAACCGGCGAAACGGATAACCTGGTCTATGCCGGAGAGCTGGACGGGGCTAACTTCGATCTGGATGGCGCTCTGGTCTTCTCGGTCGGCTGTCAATCGGGTCTGAACGTCGGCGACCGGTATTTCGACCCGGGGACGCCTTTCCTCGGCTCCGACTGGGCGCAGATGTTCGCTCGCAACGGGGCGACGTTCATCGGCAACACGGGCTTCGGCTATGGCGATGCCGACCTGCTGGCCTACTCAGAGCTGTTGATGCTCAACTTTGTTCAGGAACTGGGTTACAAGCCGGACGGCCAAGCCTACAACCCCACCGTCGGCAACTCCCTGATGGAGGCCAAGAAGCAATATTACAACAGCATCGCCTCGGGTTCGTTCAGCGTCTATGACGAAAAAGTGATCGGCGAGATGGTGCTGTACGGTCTGCCGATGCAGTCGGTCGAATTGCCGGCACAGACCAATGTCTCGCCCCAGGGCGAGCCGGTGTCATTGACCACTACCGGCAGCCTGACTGCTAACAACCGTGTTTCGGTCGCGGACAGGGCGATGCTCAACAGCGCCGTAGCAGCCACTACCACCGCCCCAGGTCTGACTTCCACGCCGGTCAATCTCAACTTCGCCTACGATCTGGTGAATGTTCCCAATCGCGGAGGCTACTACCGGGTCACCAATGAAAGTGGATTGCATCGCACCGGCAGTCGGCCGATCTTGCCCCGCACAACCCGCAACCTGGACTCGGACAGCCACACCGCCCGCGGCGTCCTGATGCTGGGCGGCACGTTCGTCGACTATCCGAATTTCGATCCGGCCATCCTCAGCATCAATTTTGAGGATACCACGACGGACCAGACGGGTGGCGAGCAAGAGCTTCGCTACGATGTGCCCCAATGGTATCTGTCGATACCCGCCGGTGTAAACCGGTTGGTCGACATCGGGAAGGACAATCCCCTGTTCCGGCAGCAGCTGGTCGTCGTTCCGGGGCAGTTCAAGGCCACCTCGACCGCCGGCAGCCCCACTACCACGGGAATCATGCGGCTCTATAGCGATCTGGAGCTTATGGTCTATAGTGCGAGCAGCGGGGCGGCGGGCGATTCGCTCGATTTCCTGTCACCATCAATCTGGGGTGTCTCCGCCTCCGCCGATACGAGCGGGGAGATCACATTTAACGCCCTGATTGAGGATCAGGAACCCGGCACCGGCCTGCCGGCGGCCGCGGCGGCAACGGGGATCATGCGCGTCGTCGTCCTCTATCGCCACATCAACAGCGATACCTGGTCCCGGGCCGACCTGGGCTATGATTCGGCTTCAAAAGAGGCATCCGGGACGGTCAATATAACGACGGCCGGTCAATACGAATATTTCCTGCAGGCGGTCGATAATGCCGGGAATGTGTCGGCGCTGCTGAACCACGGCACTTACTTCACAGTGGATGCGGCCGTAACCGCGCCGCCCACGTCCACCAGCACACCGACGTCCACCAGCACACCCACGTCCACCAGCACGCCCACAGCCACCAACACGCCCACAGCCACCAACACGCCAACATCTACCGGCACACCCACGGCCACCAACACGCCAACATCTACCGGCACGCCCACGGCCACTGGCACGCCAACAGCCACCGGCACGCCCACGGCCACGAGTAAACCACCCACGTCAACCGCCACAGCGACCCAAAAACCGCCTAAGCCAACCGTGACAGCCACCGGCACAGCTACGCCCACCAGCACGCCAACGGCGACGTATACACCTACGGCAACGGTGACTGGCATTCCGCCATCACCGACGGCGACAGCCACATTCAGCGCGCCATCCTATAGCATCTATATCCCGTTGATGTTTCCATCTCCGGACGTGCCCTGGCATTGATTGAATCGACGACTGGAATTAACAGAAAGATTGAAGGAAGATTCTAGTCAGGCCGCTGGGTTACATTAGCTTACAGCAGCTTGTGGGCGCGCTGGGCTTCGAGTTGCGCGCCCAATCGCTCAAATACCGGCAGACATTCGGCCAGAAGCAAATCCCTCTGGCTTTTCTCGTGTTGTCCATCATGTAATTCGGCCAGCGACAGTTGGGCACAGGCCATGCCGTAATTATCCCCCACACCGCTAAAAAGCCGGATCGCCTTTTCGAAATATTGCCTGGCTTCGCTAACTCGACCATCGGCCGCGGCGATGGCTCCCAGCACGTGCGTGGTCAGGGCTTGCTCGCCAACGACGCCCAGCTCCTCGGCGATGGCCAGCGAGTTGACCGCTTCCTCAAGGGCGCGGCCAAGCTCCCCTTGGGCCAGATAAGCCTCGGCAAAACGCCGGTGCATCTCCGGCAACAGGTCGCGATTCCGGGCGCGATTGAACAACTCCTGGCTCCTGCGCAGATGCTCAAAGGCAGAGGGCAGCTCGCCTCGGCGGGTGTGGGTCGCTCCCAGGTTAAGATGAAGCGCGCCCATGACCCAGAATGAACCGCCAATTTGCTCCAGCGCCTTGAGAGCGCGGCCGTAGAATTGCAGGGCATCATCAAAGCGCCCCTGATTGAGAGCGATCCCGCCCAGATTGTTATCGACGATGACCGTGTCATAAACGACGCCAAGCTGTTTGAACGTGTGACCGGCCTGACGATAATAACGATCCGCATCCGTCCACTGCCCCATATCGAAGTTGGCATTAGCCAGCAGGTTGTGGGTCAGAGCCTGCCCCTGAAGATCCTCCAATCCTTCATAGATCGAGAGGGCCATCTTGAAATGGGCCACGGCTTCATTGGCCTGGCCTCGATTCCGGTCGAGAAGGCCCAGAAGATTATGGGAGCGGGCAACGATCTTCGGCTGGTTCAGTTCTTCGGCCGCCAGCAAACTGGCCAAGGCCTGTTGTCCCGAACGTTTATAGTCGCCCTGGCGGGAGAAGATGAGGCCGGAGATGAGGCGCAACTCGATGGCCGACGGCGTCAGGCGATTGCCCAGAATGGCCAATCCTTTGTCGATCCATTCCAGCGCCGGTTCATATTGGCCACGCAACTCATAGGATCGAGCGATCCACCGGCAGGCGAAGGCCTGTGCTTCAGGGTTTTCGGTTTTCTCGGCCAGATCGAAGGCGGCCTGTAGGTGTTCCTTGCCCTCATCGTTCTGGCCGATGGTCACGAGGAGTTCGCCCAGGTTGGCGTGGATCTCTTGGCGTTGGGCCAGGGTCTCCTCGGCCGACAGATGCTCCGCGCTGGCCAGGGCCTTATGGAAGTGGTCGATGCTTTGCAAATTGGCGAATAGCTGCTTGTTTTGATTACCCGCAATCGAATGGTAGTGTAGCGAGCGCCCCCAATCCTCACCCAGAAAAGCGTGATAGGCTATCTGACTGACATCTTCAGGCGTTTTCCTTTCCAGCAATTGGGCAAGGTTACGATGCAGATCACGCCGTTGGGTGAACAGCAAGGTCTCATAGGACACCTCCTGCGTCGCCAACTGACGAAAGTTGAATGTATCCGAATCCTCACCGACATGTGTTTGCCAATCCTGAACGATAAAGTCGCGTTCTTCCAGGGCGACAGCCTGATCGTGAAGCGTTCGCATCGATGGGCTTGACGGCATGGCCTGGGCCACCAATCCCAGTTCGAAGCTATAGCCGATGACGCTGGCGACCTTGATCGTGGGCTTGTGGGATTCCGGCAATCGATCGATTCTGGCGAGGATGACCCCATGAACGGAATCAGGGATGCCCAGGTTGATGCTCGACAGATCGGCCGCCTGGGCCAGAACCCAGGCTTCTTCTTCCTGCACCAGGGCATTCGCCTTGCGCATCATGTCGATCATCTCGCCCGAGAGGACCCATGTCCCGTCTTCCGGCACCAACTGACCAGACTCGCGCAAGGAATCGACAAGTTCGCGAGCGAAAAATGGGCTGCCTTGCGCCTTCGCTTCGATCAGCAGCCTGGCCAGCAGGGAGACGGGGCCGCCCAGCAGGTTCTCGATCAGATGCCGGATCCCTGTCGAATCCAGCTCTGCAAGTTCAAGCTGTTGGTGATTCGCAAGGCTTCTGAATTTGGCCAGAGAACTCGCCGAAGCCCCGGTCTCTGTCAAAGGCCGCACAACAGCGATAATCATGATGGGAACATCGCCGGTGGCCTTCGCCAGGGACTCAATCAGGTTGTGCGACGTCTCATCAAGCCAATGCGCGTTCTCGAAGGTGAGCAACAAGGGTTGTGAGCGCGACCACGTCCGGAGTATCTCGCTGACGAAATTGAACAGCGACTCCTGCCTTTGTTTGGGATCGAAGGCGGCTGTCGCGGGATTATCGGGGATCGCTAATCCCAGCAGATCGCCCAACAAGGGGAGCCGAATCTGCCAACCCGGATTCATCTGGATCAAGGTCGATTCAAGCGCGGCGATCTGGGCCTCGGCGTCCAACTCGTCGCCTGTCTCGCCCACCTCGCGATTCAAACCGAATATCTGGCGCATGATCTGCTGCCAGGGATAGTAGGCTGTGGATTGGAATATCCGCTGGCTGGAACCCGTCGCAACCTGGAAGCCGTTGGCGCTGGCGTGTTGTTGAAAAACAGAGGCAAGGTGGCTCTTGCCGATGCCCGTCGGCCCTTGCAGCGTGACCAAACGCCCCTGACCGGCCAGCACTCCGTCCAACAGCCGCTCCAACCGCTCCAGTTCTCCTTCACGGCCGACCAACGGCAATTCGAACAGGGAGCTGTGGACGTTTTGGGCTTGCTGGCGGCCGACCAGTTCAGCAACAGGTATCGGCTCGGCTCCGCCTTTGACGGTGATCAGGCCCAGTTGCCGGTATTGAAAGGCTTGCCGTGTCTCCTCGGCCACGCGGCGTCGGACAAGGATTTGCCCCGGCCGGGCTTTGCTCATGAGTCGGGCGGCCATATTGACCTCATTACCCATCACGCCATAGGTATGGCGACTGCTCGCGCCAACCTCCCCGGCCCACACCCGACCCCGGCTGATGCCTATTTGAATGTCCTTGATGTAATTTAATTCCGGCGGGATCTTCAGCAGTTCGATGGCGGCGGCGACGGCCCGCAGGCTATCGTCATCATGGGCGATCGGCGCGCCAAAGCTGAAATAGGCATAGCTGCCCTTGTCGCCAATCGTTAACTGGATGAGGAAGCCACCCTGAGCTTGGCCGGTGGACTGCATCCAGCGCACGAACCGATCGAGCTTCTGCTGCGCATCCTCGTCATGATCGTAATCAATCCCTGAGAATCTCAGGAACAGGGCCACCGACGGCCGAAGTTCCGCCAGGAATTCAGTGCCGCTCTCCAGACGACTATATATCGGCGGCAAGGCCCACGAGCGAGTTTGGTCGTCCGATAGCGTGCCGGGGCGCATAACCGGATGGGGGCGCGGAGCCGGCAAAACAGCGAGGCGGTCGATAACGGCGTAGCGCTCACCGGCGGAGGCTACGCGCCATTCCACGATGTGGCCGCTGCCGTTCAGCGCATCCACAACCTCTTCGCCGGCGACGACTTCTCCCTTCTCGGCCATTTTCTCGGCCGCGGCCACATGGTCAAGCGTTCGCCCAGCCAGCACATCGATACGCTGGATTTCGGGATCGCCGACAATGAAGCGACGTGCCGGACCGGCAGCGATGGCGACCTTGATGGCCAGAGAGATGGGCGTGCCGGCCGGAGTCTGGACAGTCGCGAAGGGCTGCATCGCCCTCTGCATGGCCAGGGCGCAAGCCACCCCACGCACGCCCGGGTCGTCATTGAGCCAGCAGGTGATTGAATCTCCGGCAAACCCCAGGACACTGCCGCCATAGCGGTGAAGCTCGGCGATGATGGCCTCATAGACCGGATTGATCTGATTGAGGACTTCCTCAGCCCCGCGATGGATCCCCAACTCCTGGGCCAATGCCGCGGTCAGGGGGGTGAAGCCGGATATATCGGCAAACAGAACCGAACCGGTTGCCCGGTCGGGTAATTCCCGGCCATCGGCCAGGGCAATGCGTCTGTCTTCCGGGATTAATGCGAGGAGCGACTCCATCATGCCTTGCTTCAGTGAAATGGGACGGCGGCACACTCAACGCGACCGTCCCACTCCATCGAAGTATAGGCTTATTCAGACGCTCTCGCAATATCGTTAGTCCGCGCTGAGGCTCAGGCAGCCCCTTCAACAGGCATGACGGCCCACAGGATCAAATAGAGCAATACGCCGCCGGCGGCAAACAGCCCTAACAGGACGAAGATGATCCGTATAATCGTCGGGTCCACCCCAAAGTACTTTGCCAGTCCGGTACAAACTCCGGCGATCATCTTTCCATCTTCCACGCGAACCAGTCGTTTTTCGTTCATGGCTTACTCCTGAATAATTGTCGACAACAATAAATTGCGATAATCGCACCAATCCATTATATGGCTAATCCGACTATCTTCATAGACATTAACGGTAGACTTTACGACGGGAGCGCGGATCAGGTTGCGGCCAATCCGCCCCCCCTTCCGTCAAATGGCGCAACCATTGGCGCGGACGCGGGTTTTATTTGTCGAGTTACCTGATCATCGATCATGAGGGTCTTGACATTCCGCGGGTAAGCCATAAAATCCAATGTCGGCATCCGCAAAGATGTGAAATCATCGGCCAATGGGCCGAATGTTCGGGCTTTATTGAAATTGAAATATTTGTGTGGATTGCCGCGACACGCGGCGCATCATGTAAAAAATTGTCCTTGAAGGAGAGGCAGTCAATGAATGACACTGAAGAAAGAGTTCGCGCGATCATCGTCGATCTGTTGGGCGTAGACGAAGACCAGGTAACCCTGGAGAAGAGCTTTCGCGAAGACCTGGAAGCGGACTCGCTGGACCTGGTCGAGTTGATCATGGCTTTTGAGGAAGAGTTCGAAGGCGAGATTTCGGACGAGGAAGCTCAAAAGATCACGACCGTCGGCGAGGCGGTCAATTATATCAACAGCAGCATGCGGTCTTAATCTCTCCGCTCGGCAATTACAACCGACCTGGTTTATACGAAGACAGTCGCCCTTCCGGCGGCTGTCTTTTTTATTGGGCACGCCGCAGTTTGAAGAATTCAGTCAGGGCGACGGCCGCCACCAGCAATAGTCCAGCCGAATTGATCCACACCCCCAGGCCAATCCCGATAGGGCGACGCATGATCGCCTCCACCACCGGCCGGACGGCAAAATACTGGAGCGTGGGCAACATGGCCCCCAGCACGGCCACGGCCGCGATAGGTAACCAGATCCATGGCAACGCGGCCGCGCGTCGAGAGAACAACGCCCCCGCCCCGGCCACAAAGGCCACCAGACCGATCAGGCTCAGTCGCAACAGCCACTCACCGGGCGGCTCCAGCTGGATGACGGCGATGGCCGGAAACGACAGCATGGCCACGGCCACGGCCAACCCGCGCGCGATCCAGGTACGCGGCCGGTTGTTTGGCCAGGTTGACGCCAGCAGGGCGATTACCAAACCAATGGCGATGGGCGGCAGATAGAACAGATCACGGCGTGGCCCGACGCCCAGGAACTTGATCCATTCCCCCATCTCCAGGCCGATGATCTGCAAGCCGGCCGCCGGGCCGGGCAACCATATCCGGAAGTATCCGACAAAGGCGGCCGTCAGGCCCAGGAACAGCAGGAGGCGCGGCATGCCGTGAACAGTGGTCGGCTGATCAGTCATCGATCATCAAGGTTGATCGGCCGTTCGAGCCGACGACGTTCGAGCCGCTGCTCCTGACGCAAGGCGGCTTCTTCAAACAAGGAGCATTCCTCGTCGGTCTCGCAGATCAGGGGCGGGACTTCGGTAGTGCATCCCTTTTTATCCAGGGCGACGTAGACGTAGTAGGCCGTGTCCGTATGGGTCACCTTACCGGTGATGATATCTTCGGCCGTCACGATCATTCGCGTTTCCAGGGACGTGCGGCCGACCCAGGTGACCTGAGCCTGGACGGTCAACAGGTTGCCGATATGGACGGGTGAATGAAAACTCATCGAGTCGACGGCCACGGTGACAACCGGGCGACGGGCGTGCTTGATAGCAGCCATGCCGCCGGCCTCGTCGCACAGTTTCATGATGACTCCACCGTGAACGTTGCCCAGGACATTGGCCTCGGAAATGCCCATCACCTGAGTCAGGGTAATCCTTGATTCGCTAACCGTTCTTCCTTTCATTGCCTGGTTGTCCATTGATTGTATGGTTCGTTATCTCCTGAGCCAATGTCATCAGGAATAATTTGTCTTCTTCATCCAACTCGGCCGTCAACAGGAGATCGGGCCGATGCTCCCAGGTTCGGCGCAATGCCGCCTCGCGTCGCCAGCGCCGGATGCGCCCGGCGTGGCCGGAGCGCAATACCTCCGGCACCCTCCAGTCGCGAAAGACCTCCGGCCGGGTGTAATGCGGCCCTTCCAACAATCCGGTCGAATGGCTGTCGTGTTCGGCGGCATCCTCATCGCCCAACACGCCGGGGATATGGCGCGCCAGCGCGTCGATGGTCACCAGCGCGGCCAGTTCCCCACCGGTCAGCACGTAATCACCGATTGAGATCTCATCATCGACAAGATGCTCGCGCACCCGTTCATCCACGCCCTCATAGCGGCCGCAGAGGAAGATCAACCAGGGCTCGGCCGACAACTCCACAGCCACCGCGTGGGTCAGCAGGCGACCTTGCGGGGACAGCAGGATGACCTTGGGCTTCATCGTCGGATCTTCGGCAACGATGCTCTCCACCGCTTTGAATATCGGGTCGGGTTTGAGGATCATGCCTCCCCCGCCCCCATAAGGCGGCTCGTCGGTCACGCGATGCTTGCCTTCGGCATAGTCGCGAATATTATGCGTCCGGAGGGAGATCAGGCCGGCCGATTGCGCCCGCTGCAGGATACTCTCGCCCGTGTAGGCGGAGAACATGTTGGGGAAGAGGGTCAGTACATCGATCCGCATGATATATCCAACGGCCATTGCCGAGCCACAAGTATGACGGATCGCTATTGAAATGTCTACCCATCCTGGTCAGCAAGGGGGGCCGCATCAGCGAATTCCCGGATTGCCGCAAGGTGTTCTTCAGCCGTTCTGAACCCCAACCCCATCGTATTCAAACTGACATGCGTGGCTCCGGCGGCGCGCCAGCCTTCCAGCGTGCGGCCGAGCGCGTCGAGGTCGCCGTTGCCCCAATGGATACGCGGCTCGATGCCGATATCGGCGCGGCTGCGGTCATTTTCGGCCAGGTAGCGGTCGAGCGTCTCCAGATGGCCCGCGGCCGATTCGGCGGTGCGGAAGCCGGGCAGCCAGCCGTCGCCCAGCCGCGCCACCCGTCGCAGCACGGCGTCGGCATGGCCGCCGAACCAGACGGGGATCGGCCGCTGCACGGGCAGGGGGTTCAGTCCGGCGTCGGGGATGTCGTGCCAGCGCCCCTTGAACGTGACCAGCTCCCGCGTCCATAGCAGCTTGAGAAGCTCGACCTGTTCCTCCTGCCGCTTGCCGCGGGTGTGGAAGTCGTAGCCGGCGGCGGTGTATTCGACCGGGTTCCAGCCGGTGCCGACGCCCAGCCTGAAGCGGCCTCCGCACAGCACATCGAGCACGGCCGCCTGTTTGGCCACGAGGGTTGTCTCGCGCTGCGGCAGGATGAGGATGCCGGTGATGAACCCCAGCCGCGGGGCGACGGCGGCCATCCAGGTGAACAGCAGGAACGGCTCCATGAACGGGTCGCGGAAGGTGTAGGGGCCGCTCCAGCCGCCGGGCCGGTCGGGGTTGGCGCCGAGGATGTGGTCGTAGGCCAGCACATGGCTGTAGCCGAGGGCTTCGGCCGCCTGCGCATAATCGCGGACGGCCGCCGGGTCGGTGGGGTATTCGGTTTGAGGGTAGACGAGTCCGATTTGCATGGAGGGAGTTTAGCAGATTTGGGGGCGGAGGAGCAGGGGAGCGGGGGAGAAGAGGAGCAGGGGAGCTGGGGAGCGGGGGTTGGGCGGTGGTTTCTCCGGATGGGGTTGCAAGTTTGCCATGTAGTTACGCG
>JAGOZU010000050.1 GCA_018058545.1 Promineifilum sp.
TACCGCAGACCGTCGCCCAGTCCACGCAGAAGCGGCATGGTCGTCTGGACCAGCGCACTTTGACGCTCATGGTCGATGAGTCAGGCTTTCTGGATTGGCCCGGTGTCCGTCAGGTCTTCAAATTGCATCGCAAGTCACTTCATCTGCGTACCGGTCATGAATCCTGTGAGACAATCTACGGCCTGACCAGTTGCGACCCGAAGACAGTTGACGCCGAGCAACTACTGGCCTGGACCCGTGTCGGCTCTTCCCGCCGCCGGGCCTGGTCGTGCTCGGCGGCGCGCTTCTTTCGCGTCTTGGCCGACTCTTCGGTCGATTCGCCTTCACAAACGAGGGTATCTTCGACCGTTTCTCCAGCTCGGCCAGTCGGCGAGTCAGTTCTTCGACCTGCTCTTGCAGTTCGCCTACCAGTTGCCGCAGTGCTGCGTTTTCCGCCAGTAGTGCTTGCCCTTCCTCGTGCGTCATCCCTCAGAGTTTAGCTTGTGTTTTCCGTAAGTGTGAACAGTTACCTCCGGCTCGGAGGAGATTCATGTTCGCCCATGCCCATCTCCGCGTAAACCCCGGTGACCATGTAGACCACCCATTCGCAGATATTGATCGTGCGGTCGGCCGAACGCTCCAGATTGTGAAGCGCCCACTCCAGCTGGTTGGCACGATCGATCTGGCTCGGATCGGCCAGCACCAGGCTGATGATCTCGCCATAAAGCTCCTTGAACAGGCTGTCGACCCGGTCGTCCATCTCCGGGACCTGCCTGGCCAGCGCCTGATCCCGATTGGCAAACGCCTTGAGCGCCTGGGAGAGCATCTCGCCGGCGATCTCGGCCATCTCCGGCAGGCGCGGCGCCAGCGATTGCGGGATGGGTTCCGGGCCGAGATTAAGGCTGATCCTGCCGATGCCCTTGATGTAGTCATGGATGCGCTCCAGCTCGCCGACAGTCTCCAGGATGGCCCCGATCATGCGCATGTCGCCGGCCATGGGGGCCTGGGTGGCGATGAGAGTCAGCGCGTCGAGGCCGATCCTGATTCGGCGCTCGTTGATCGAGCGATCGGCGTCGATCAGGCGTTGCGAGGCGACCAGATCGCGGGCCACAAAGGCGGACGTCACCTGGATGAGGTGCTCCTGGACCTCGCTGCCCATGCTCAGGACTCCGTCCTGCAATCGTTGCAGTTCGCGATCAAATGACAAGCGCATGATACTGTCCTTCTCCCTGGTCATCAGCGACGGCTATTCATGGGCCGGGCGACTGATCGCCTGCCATGTCCCAATCCGTCCCTTCCGTCCCTATCCGTAGTCCGGCCCTCTTAGCCGAAGCGGCCGGTGATGTATAGCTCCGTCATCTCGTTTTTCGGGTTGGTGAACAGGCCGTTCGTGGCCCCATACTCCACCAGATAGCCCGCCCGGTCGGTGTCCATATTGAAAAACGCCGTGTAATCCGACGCACGCGCCGCCTGCTGCATATTATGAGTGACAATGAGGATCGTGTAAAGCTCCTTCAACTCCTCGAGCAACTCCTCGATCCGCAGCGTCGAGACGGGATCGAGGGCCGAGGCGGGTTCGTCCATCAGGATGATCTCCGGACGAATGGCGATGGCCCGGGCAATGCACAGCCGCTGCTGTTGCCCGCCGGAGAGCGACAGGCCGCTCTGATCCAGCTTGTCCTTCACCTCATCCCACACGGCCGCCGAGCGCAGCGATTGCTCCACCAGCGCGTCCATGTCGGCCTTGGTGCCCTTGAAGCCGTTGATGCGCGCCCCCCAGGCCACATTTTCATAGATGCTCTTGGGGAACGGGTTCGGCTTCTGGAACACCATGCCGATGCGGCGGCGCACTTCCACCGGGTCGACGTCCGGGTCGTAGATGTTCTTGCCGTGAAAAAGGACTTCGCCCTCGGCGCGGGTCGTTGGGATAAGGTCGTTCATCCGGTTGAAGGCCCGCAGCACGGTGCTCTTGCCGCAGCCGGACGGGCCGATGAGAGCCGTGATCCGGCGTTGGGGGAACTGAAGGTTGACGCCCTTGACGGCGCGAAAGTTGCCGTAATAAATATGCAGGTCCCGGGCCTCGATGGCGTAATTGGCGTCACCGTTGGCCTGAGGGGTCATCGTGTCGGTCATAATCTGATCCCGTCCCGTCATCCCAACCGCTTGCCGTAGCGATTGCGCAAGAAGATGGCCGTCGCGTTCAGCAAGAGCAGGAGAAGCAATAGCACAATAATTGTGGCGGCGGCGATATCCCGATAGGCGTCCTGGGGCCGGGCCGTCCATTGATAGATCTGCACCGGCAAGGCCGTGAATTTTGAAAACGGCCCGTCCGGATCGGTGGTGATAAAAGTCGACGCGCCCACCACCACCAGCGGCGCCGTTTCGCCGATGATGCGCGACATCGACAGAATCACGCCGGTCGTGATCCCCGCGACGGCATTGGGCAGCACATGACTGCGAACCGTCTGCCATTTCGTCGCCCCCAGGCCGTAGCTGGCCTGTCGCAGCGAGGACGGCACGGCGCGGATGGCCTCCTGGGCGCTGATGATGATCACCGGCAAGCCCAGCAAGGCCAGCGTCAACCCGGCCGACAAAACGGTTCGGCCGTTGGCCGTGGCCGCGGCATCACCGGCGCCGAAGATCGCTCCGCTGGTGATCGGCTCCAGCGCCCGCACAAACACCGCCAGACCCAGCAAGCCATAGATAATCGAAGGCACCCCGGCCAGATTATTGATGTTGGTCTGGATGATCCGGTTTAGGCGGCTGCGACTGTCGGCGTACTCCTCAAGGTAGACGGCCGCGCCCACGCCCAGCGGAAAGCTGACCAGCACGGCGATGCCCACCACCCACAACGTGCCCAACAGCGCCGTTCGGATGCCAGCGATCTCCGGAAAGCTCGACTGCGGGCTGGTGAGGAATCGCCAGGAAAGCCACGACTTGAAGTAGACCTCGGCGTTCGGGAATCGCCGGGCGGCCGTGGCGAGGATCTCCTCCCGGTTCGTGATGGATTCCAGCGCGTTCCAGGTGGCGACAACTTTGGGCTTGATGACGTCGGCCCGGATCAACCGGATCACTTGTGCCGAATCGCGCGGGCCAAGCGCACAGGCCGCCGCCGGATTGTCCGACGCGCATACCTGGGCGAACAGTTCTTCAGTCTCACACACCAGACTGTCGGCAACGAAACGCTGCTCGCGTTCGACGGCGCGGCACCGGCCACGCGACACATTGGTCGCGTATATCCCCACCAGCGCGTCATAGGGCAGATCGGCCAAGGATTCCGCCGTTTCAACAGGGTCGCCTTCCCCGCCCGGAGCGCTGTTGGGCGCGGCCGTGAGCCGGCCCTCATGATACGCCCGCAACAGCTCGCGCTCCGGGATCGCCGCCTCCTCGGCCACCAGCCCCATGGAATCGTTGATGATCTTCAGAAGCAAAACGGAAAGGACGATCACGGCGAAAACGGTGGCGCCGAGGAAGATCGTGCGCCAGATGGTCCCCGCGCGCCGGCGTTTGCGGATGTCTTGCTCGACCTCTTCGCCCCGGGGAAACAGGTCTTTCGGCGCCTTGTTGCCAACGGTATCCTTGCTGGTCATTCGTAAACCTCGCGAAAGCGGAGCACGATGCGGCGGCTGATGATGTTCAGCAGAAACGTCAGCAAAAACACTACCAGACCGACGGCGAAGATGCTCTGATAGTCAATCGACCCATAGCTCAGGTCGCCGCCGCTGATGCGCACCATGAAGCCGGTCAAGGACTCGGCCGATTCAAACGGGTTGAAGGTGAAGTTTGAGCCGGCCCCGGCCGCCAGGGCGACGATCATCGTCTCGCCCATGGCGCGCGAGGCGGCCACTACCACGGCGGCCGAAATGCCCGACAGGGCAGCCGGGGTCACCACCTTGAGGCTCGTCTCCATCCGCGTCGCGCCCAGACCGAAGGATGCCTGACGCAATGAGTCGGGCACGGCGTGGAGCGCGTCCTCGCTCAGCGAAGCGATGATCGGCACGATTAGAATGCCGACCACCAGACCGGCCGACATCATATTGTAAATTTTGACGACGTCGTCCCCGAATATCGAGCGCAGGAAAGGCGTCACGAAGGTCAGCGCGAAATAGCCCAGAACGACGGTCGGAATCCCGGCCAGAACCTCAAGAACCGGCTTCATGATCGCCCGAAATCGCGGCGAGGCGTACTCGCTCAGGTAGACGGCGGTGAAGAAGCCGATGGGCACGCCAAACAACATGGCGATGGCGGTGATGATCAGCGTTGATGTCAACAAGGGCCAGATGCCAAACTCGCCGAGCATCGGCTGCCAGGTCGTCCCGGTCAGAAAGTCAGCCAGTCTCACCTCCGGCAAGGCAAAGAAGGTGAGGGCGTCCCGCGCGAGGATGTAGACGATGCCGATGGTCGTCAGGATGGACACCGCCCCGGCGAAAAAGAGCGACCCTTCGATGATCGATTCACCGATGCGGGTTCGTTTTCTCAGCAGGCCGGCCATATCCTGAGGCCCCGTGCCTCCCGCTTCGGGGGAGAACCTCGACGGTGATGATTCAGCCAACGCTTCACGGCTCATAACATGGTCCTTCCTTGCTCGTCGTCACAGCTTTTAGCCGGGTGACCTTAAATGGGAGCGGCGACTTTCAAAGCGGATGCAACCGTGGTTACATCCGCTTTGTTTGTCCAATATGCCTCTTGCTTACGGCGCGCCCATGCCGCTGAGCCACTTATCAATGGACGCCTGGAGCGCCTCGGCGCTGGCGGGGAAGTAGCCGACATCGAGGATCTCTTCGTTGACGTAGGTCAGGTAGAAGTTGATGAAGTCGGCCACCTGCGACTTCTCCTGCATGATGGTCGCGTCGCTATAGAGGAACAGCGGGCGGGACAGCGGGTAGCTGCCGTCTTCGGCCGATTGCGCCGTCGGCTCCACGCCTTCGACCTGGAGGATCTTCAGCCGGTCGGCGTTCTCCATATAGTAGGCATAGCCGAAGTAACCGATGGCATACGGGTCGCCTTCAACCCCCTGCACCAGCACGTTGTCGTCCTCGCTGAACTGGAAGTTCGATCCCGACAGAATCGCCGTCGTGTCCTTATCGAACACCACTTCCACCAGGAAGTCGAACGTGCCGCTGTCCGTTCCCGGGCTGTAGCGGCGGATCGGCTCGGCCGGGAAGCCCGGATCGACATCCGCCCACGTCTCTGCCGTCCCGAAGACCAGCGCCAGTTGCTCCAGCGTCAGGTTATCGACAAAGTCGTTGTTGGGATTCACCACCAGCGCGATGGCGTCGGTGCCCACCCGGAACTCGATCGGTTCGCGGCCAATGACCCGGCACGCTTCCACTTCGCTATCCTTAATCGCCCGGCTGGCGTTGGCGATGTCGGTCTCGCCGGCCACGCAAAAGCGCTCGAAGCCCGCCCCCGACCCGATGCTGTCGATCGTGATCTGACCGGCGTAGCCCTCGCTGTGGTAGCGCTCGGCCATCCGCTCCGACAGCGGATACACCGTCGAACTGCCCGCCGTCACGATGTCGCCCGACACCGAAAGCGGATCCGGCACCGGCACGGCACCCGGCGCATCTTCGACCGGGGAACCGGCGGCCGAGGTGGCGGCTGCCACAACGGTCGGCGCGACTTCTTCAACCACGGCTTGCGCGGTCGGCGCAAGCTCCTGAACCGTCTGTTGTGCCTGTCCGCCACAGGCGACGGCCACAAGCACAACGAACGTCAACAAGCCAAACAGTTTTCTTGACAGCATATTTATCTCCTCCATAGAGATAATAATTCAAACAGATATTCGAATTTCTATTGAGGAGATTAACACGCGGTGGTTAAGGATTAGGGTCCGGTCGGTTAATATCAGGCTAAGGTTCGTTTAACGCGATGTAAACGAATTGATTGCTCGGGAGAACGACGCCAAAGCGCCCGACTACAAACGTGCTGCGGTCTATGATGCCTTGCGATAGCGTGGAAACTCTTTAAGGACGCGGAAACCGAGGCTTTCGTACAGGTCTACCGCCCGTGTCCTGAATTCAGCGTTGGTGTGGAGCCGGACGACCTCGACCTCGCGAGCGCCCAAGCCCAACAGCGCCGCCGACAGCAACGCCCGAGCCACGCCGCCGCGACGCCACCCCGGCCGCACACTCACCTCGTAAATCTCCGCCCGGCCGCGCTCGATCTTCGGGATGACCTGCCCGACGACCTCATCCCCGGCCCAGGCTACCCGCCACAGCGTCGGGTCGTGCGGTTGCCCGGTCAACTCTTCTGCATAGTCGGCCGAGTCGAACCTTTCGTTAAAGCGGCCACCTTCGAATTCGCCACGGTAGGCTTCGTGGATGGAGGCGGCGATTTGTCCGGCATGGTCGATGTCGCCCGACCGCATCTCAATCCCCGGCGGCAGGGTCGTCACCGGGGCAAAGGCCGCCCAGTCCAGACCCATCTCCAGCACCGTGTAGACGACCAAATAGCCGTTATCGCGCAACAGGGCCGTCGCCGCAACCTCGGTGCCCGAGGCGTTGGCGGCATACTCCCACCGGCCGGGTTGAGCGGCGGCCAGCTCACGCGTGCGCTGCTCGGACCAGTGGAGCAACGCCGTGCCCAGGCCGCGGCCACGCCATTCCGGCAACACCCAGCCAACGTTGAGCCAGACACGGGTGCCGTCCATCTCTTCCCAGTCCCACAGGCGGTTGTAGCCGGCAGGGCGGCCGTCGATCTCGGCCAGAATGGTGCGGTCCTCACTTCCAGCGGCGGTCATGGCAGCCAGCGATTCGGCGAATTGGTCAGTCGTCCAGAGGCTCTCCGCGCTCGACAATGGGTCGAAACCGTCGGCCACGACGGAGCCGGACAAGATGGCGTGCAGTGCGCCGGCGTCGGTGACCCCGGCGAAGGAGCGAAACTGCAGGCCGGGGATGGGCGGAGCATCGGTAATGTCATAGTGGGTAGTCATATTAAAACTCCAGCAAATCCGTGAAATCGATGGATTCTCCATCAATTAGCTTAAATACGAATCACCTCAGACCTGCAAGCGGTCTTCATAACCCCCCGTCGCAGGCAGGCTAAAGAAGAAGCTGCTGCCTTGGCCTTCCTTGCTTTTCACCCAGATGCGGCCGCCGTGGGTCTCGACGATGTGGCGGGCGATGGCCAGCCCCAGTCCCGTGCCGCCGCGGCCGCGCGTCCGCGCCCGATCGGACTTGTAGAACCGTTCGAACACCCGCGGCAGATCGCCTTTGGCGATGCCCACTCCGGTGTCGCGCACCTCGATCACCACCTCTTCCGCGGCGGCCGACTTCCCTTTCCCCTCAGCCGGCGCGGCGGTGACGAGCACGCGGCCGCCGGACGGGGTGAACTTGATGGCGTTATGCAGCAGATTGGCCACGACCTGGCGCACGCGCTCGCCGTCGACCAGGACGCGCGGCAGGTCGGGCGGCAGGTCAACGGCCAGCGCCAGCCCGTTCGCTTCGGCCTGCGGCCGCAACCGCTCCACCGGCCCGTCGATGAGATCGACCACGGTCGTCGGAGCCAGCCGCAGCCGGATTTGGCCCGATTCGATCTGCGACAGCTCGGTCAACTCCTCCACCATCTGGGTCATGGTGTTGACCTCATTCTCGGCTTGCCGCAAAAAACGTTCGGCCGCGGGTGGGTCGTTTATCGCGCCGTCCTCCAGCGTCTCGACCACCGCCCGCAGCGAGGCCAGCGGCGAGCGCAATTCGTGCGACAGATTGCTGATGAAGTCGCGGCGCATCACCTGGAGCCGCCGCACCTGGGTCAGGTCCTGGATGATGATCACATAGCCGCTGGCCTCATCGCCCTGATACGGCGTGACCACCGCCTGCAAAAAGAGGTCCGGGCTGATCTCGACCGCCTCGACCTGCTCGGTGCGCTCGTCGCGGCCGCGCTGCCACAACTCGATGAGGGCGTGATGGCGCACCACGGCGGCGAACGACCGGCCCAGCGCGTCGCGCTCCGTCGTGGCCAACAGGCGGCGGGCGGCGGGATTGACGAACAGGACGTGGCCCATGTGGTCGGTGATGAGGACGCCGTCGGCCATGTGATCGAGGACGGTGGCGAAACGGCGGTAATCCTGGGAGAGGCTGCCGATCCGGTCGCGCTGGTGCTCGGTCATCTCGCCAAAGGCGCGGATGAGGTCGCCTGTTTCATCCCGTCGCTGGGTGAGGACGCGGGCCGAATCATCCCCGGCGGCGATACGTTTGGCAACCTCGGTCATGTTTCGCAACGGCCGCGTCGTCCGTTCGGCAATGGCCCAAGACAGAAGCAGGACGGCCCCCACCGACAGGCCCGCGATGACCAGAATGGTGTTGAGGACGCAATCGGCGTCGGCCGCACAACCGGAACGGGACAGGAGCAGAGCAGCGCCCATAGCCGCCAGCGTGACGGTCAGGAAAGGGATGGCGATACGCCAGAATACCTTGGGCAACAAGCGTATCTCTCCTCGTCAGCCGTCAAAGCGATAGCCGATGCCGCGAACAGTGACGATGCGGGTCGCCGCCGCCGGGTCGGGTTCGACCTTCTCGCGCAGCCAGCGAACGTGGACATCGACCGTGCGGCTGTTGCCGTCGAACGTCCAGCCCCAGACACGCTCCAGAATCAGATCGCGCGACAGGGCGATGCCCACGTTGCGAGCCAGGAAGAGAAGCAGGTCAAACTCCTTAGGCTTCAGGCGAACCGGCGCGCCGGCCAGACGCACCTCGCGCCGGGTCTGGTCGATCTCCAGATCGCCGAAAGCCAGCGTCTCGGTCCGCATCGCATCGTCACGAGCGGCGGTTCCCTCTTGCTGCGCGGCCGCCAGGTCCTCGCGGATCAACTCAACCCGTCGCAGGAGCGCCTTTACGCGAGCCATCAACTCGCGCATGCTGAACGGCTTGATCAGATAGTCGTCGGCCCCCATCTCCAGACCCACGACGCGGTCGACTTCCTCGGTGCGCGCCGTCAGCATCAGGATAGGCAGGTTCGTCTCCTTGCGCAGGATGCGACAAACCTCGAAACCGTCGATGCCCGGCAGCATCACGTCGAGCACCATCAGGTCCGGCTGCTCGCGGCGGGCCGTGTCCAGCGCCTTGTAGCCGTCGTCGGCGGTATGCACTTCATAGCCCTGATGGCGCAGGTTATACTCGACTGTCTCGCGCAGGGTGACGTCGTCTTCAACCAGTAATATTCGGGACGGCATAGGGGCATTGTAGCAACGGTGCGCCAGGTAATAAAGCGATCGGAGGGTAAGTTATCGCTCCCCGATCATCCTGGATCCTTTGATTGGTTCCCTCCCTCGCCGGAGCTGCGCCTTCCCCCTCTTGTGCAATCCCCCTCTTGGGCCTACACTACCCGACGACTGGAAGCGAGGTACCTGATGAACAAACAACCGGCCACGTCGGCCGCCAACGACATGAGCGATGACATCCACCTGCTGGGCGACATCCTGGGCCACGTGATCCGGCGGCAGGCGGGCATCGAGATTTTCGAGCTGGAGGAACGCATCCGCGCCCTGTCCAAGGCGCGCCGGCTGGAGGACGACCCCGGCATCGACACCCGACTGGCCTACGTCGTCGGCCGTCTGGACCCCGACGAGGCCGAGCTGGTGGCCCGCAGCTTCACCACCTATTTCGAGCTGGTCAATCTGGCCGAAGAGGAGCAGCGCGTGCGCGTGTTGCGCGAGCGCGAGCGCGAGGCCCACCCCCAGCCGACGGCCGAATCGGTGGCCGCGGCCGTGGCCGACCTGTGGAAGGCGGGCGTGGACGAGTTCGAGATGCGCCGCCTGCTCAACCGGCTCCACATCGAGCTGGTCTTCACCGCCCACCCGACCCAGGCCAAACGCCGCACCGTCCTGACCAAGCTGCGCCGCATCGCCGCCGCGCTGACCGACCTCGACGAGCGCGACCTGTTGCCGACCGAGCGGCAGGCGCTCATCGAGCAGATCACGGCCGAGGTGACCCTGCTGTGGGTGACCGACCGCAGCCGCACCTCGCGCCCCACCGTGACCGACGAGGTGCGCACCGGCCTTTTCTACTTCGACACCACCTTGTGGGATGTCGTGCCCGCCATCTACCGCGACATGGCCGCCGCGCTGGCCCGCTATTACCCCAACCTGCGGCCGCCCGAACGGTTCCTGACCTTCGCCTCGTGGATCGGCGGCGACCGTGACGGCAATCCCAACGTCACCGCCGGGGTTTCGGCCGAGACGCTGCGGCTGCATCGCGGCCTGGCGCTGGAGAAGCATCGCGCCGCCGCCCGCAACCTGGACCGCTCGCTGAGCGTCTCCGAACGCCTGGCCGAGGTGCCCGAGGCGATGCATGACGCCGTCGCCGCCCAGGGCGAACCGGAGGGGCATCTGGCCTTTCTGCGCGCCCGCTACCCCCACGAGACCTACCGCCACATGGCCGCCCAACTGGGCGTCGATCTGGCCGAGGCGTCGGCCGGGGATATGGTCGCCCGGCTGAAAGGCGAGGACCTGCCGCCCCTGCGCATGCGCCGGATGGAGAATCTGCTGGAGCCGCTGGCCCTGATGGACCGGTCGTTGCGCGAGGCGGGCATGGACGACATCGCCCGCGCCGATCTGGAGCGCACGATTCATCAGGCGCGCAGTTTCGGGCTGCATACCGCCCGCCTCGACCTGCGGCAGTACAGCGACTACAACACGGCCGTCCTCGATGAATTGTTCGGCCGTTTGGGCTGGTTCGACGGCTTCGCGGGGCTGGACGGGACGCGCCGCGCCGAGGTGCTGACCGACATGCTGGCCCGGCCCATCCCCGCTCTGGACGACTTGGGCGAGCTGTCGGACAAAACGGCCGAGACGCTCGACCTGTTCCGCATCGTCCGGCGGGCGGTCGATTATTACGGCCCGGAGCTGTTCGGCCCCTATGTCGTCAGCATGACCCACGGCGCGGAGGACATCCTGGCCCCGCTGCTTCTGGCGCGCTGGCACGGCATCTGCCTGCGGGACGACGGCGCGCCGGAAGGGATCAGCTTCGCCCCCCTGTTCGAGACGCGCGACGACCTGCGGGCCGCGCCGGCGATCATGACCGCGCTGTTCACCCATCCCGGCTACGCGCCGCACCTGGCTCGCGCCGGCCGCCGCCAGACGATCATGATCGGCTATTCCGACAGCAACAAGGACGCCGGCTATCTGGCCGCCAACTGGGAGCTATATCAGGGGCAGGACGCCCTGGCCCGCACCTGCGAGGCCCACGGGGTGATGATGACTCTGTTCCACGGCCGCGGCGGAACCATCGCTCGCGGCGGCGGCCCGGCCAATCGGGCCATCCTGGCCCAGCCGCCCGGCTCCGTGGGCGGCCGCATTCGCATCACCGAGCAGGGGGAGGTCATCGCCGACCGCTACAGCCATCCCGCCGTCGCTGCGCGCCACCTGCAGCAGGTCGTCCACGCCGTGCTGACCTCCAGCGCGCCGGAGGGCTACCGGCCGGGGGCGCGGCCCAAGCCGGAATGGACGGCAGCCATGGACGAGCTGGCGGCTGTCTCCTATCGCGCCTATCGCGGCCTCATCTACGAGACGCCCGAACTGCTGACCTATTGGAGCCAGGCCACGCCGATGGACGAGATCAACCAGCTGCGCATCGGCTCGCGGCCGTCGCGCCGGACGGGGGCGGCGACCTTCGACAGCCTGCGGGCCATCCCCTGGGGCTTCAGCTGGATGCAATGCCGTCACGTCCTGCCCGGCTGGCTCGGCGTCGGCGAGGCGCTGTCATCGTTCGGCCGCACCCCCGCGGGGCTGTCCGGCCTGCAGGAGATGTATCGCCAGTGGCCCTTCTTCCGCAATCTGCTCGACAACTCGCAGGTGTCGATGGCCCAGGCCGATATGGGCATCGCCCGGCTCTATGCGGAACTGGTGGAGGACAGTCGGGTGCGCAACCTCGTGTTCAATCGGGTGGAAGCCGCCTTCAACAGCACGCGCGAGGCCATTCTGCAAACGGTGGGGCTGCGGGAGTTGCTGGACAACGCGCCGGTGCTGCAGCGCGCCGTTCGTCGCCGCAACCCCTACATCGACCCGCTCAACTTCATCCAGATCAGCCTGCTGCGTCGCCTGCGGGCGCTGCCCGACCCCGAAGGCGAAACGGCCGAGCGACTGCGCGAGCCGATCTTCCTGACGATCAGCGGCATCGCCTCCGGCTTGAAGAACACCGGCTGAGGCCCGCGGCGTCCCCGAATCTCAGGCGCTCAAAGGCCAGTTGACATAATCAGAGCTGTCGGTAGCGCAGACGAACCGCGCCCAGCTGGATCTCGTCGCCGTCGGCCAGTTGCAGCCCGTACTCGGGAACCGGCCGGTCATTGACGAAGGTGCCGCTGGTGCTGCCCGCGTCATAGATGCGATAGCGGTTGCCCTCCAGCCGCAGAACAGCATGGAAGCGCGAGACGGTGATGTCATCGCGAAAAGCGATCTGCGCCTGAGCGGGCGAACGGCCGACTCGCACCTCCGTATCCGCCAACGTCAGCTCGTGGGGCGTCGGCGTCTGGGCGTTCAACACCTCCAGATGGGCCATTACGAAAGGCTCTTCCTGGGCCGGGTCGTTAAACAGGAAGTCCAGATCGTCCCTCGTCCCGGAGTCGACCGGCGATTCCGGCGCGGGCGGAACTTCGGACGGGGTTCGTCTTCGGCTGCGGCGCCGGCGAGACGATCCTTCGGTGCTCGCCCGATTGCGCCAGACCCAGTAGCCTAAACCGGCCAGCCCGACCAGCGCCGGCAGACACAACAGCCACGGCCAACCAAATCGTGGCCCCGCCGGCTGGAGCGCCTCCGGCACCTCCAGCCGCTCGCCCTGCGACACGGTGATGAAAACGGGCGCGCTGGTGGATGTGATGCCCTGGTCATCGGTGACGACGACCTCCAGCCGGTTGTCGCCAAATGTGAACGGAATGTCGGCCTTGAACGAGCCGAGGCTTGACGGCGGGATCTCCATCGCATCCACGCCGTTGACGCGCAACTGAGCGGCCGTCACCTTGCGCTCCTGGCCGTCGAGCCAGGACACGGTGGTCGACAGCTGCAACCCCACCGGCTTGTCCACATTGGGCAGGATGAGACTGCGGCTCTCGCGCGGCAGTTCGATGACTACATTGGGCGCGACGGTGGAGATTTCCACCTCGGTCGACGCCGTGACATCGGGATTGTTGGTCAGGCTGACCTCCACCGGGACGCGGCCGCCGACCGGTTCGGACACGATGTAGTGGATCCACGAATGGTCGCGGAATTGGGCGATGCGCGCCCATACGGACGCCACGCCCTCCGGATCGGCCAACTCGGCGGCCACGCCGCGCGAGCCGGTCGACAGATCGTGCATATAGGTTCGCCCCAACTCCAGCCCCGCGCCGAGGGCGGGGTCTTCCAGGTGCAGGGTATGAACGGGGATACCCGCGTCCGCGGCCCGCCGGATCACATCCTCGGGCTGGGCCTGGGACGTGCCGGGATCGGTCCCGTCGCCGATGAGGACGATGGAGGCGGCCATGTTCGGATCGGGTTTCAACCCCTCCACCCGGCCGATCATGTCGATGACGCTGTCATAGAGCGACGTGGCCCCCTGTTCCGGGATCAGGGGGGCGGTATTGAGCAGATTATAGACGCCGTTGTGGAAGGCGGTCGGGGCCAGCAGTTCCTGGGGGCCATTGGCGCGCACCTGATAGACGGCGACGTAGTCGAGTTGCTCCTGCATGTTGCCCGGCGAGGCGAATTGCCGGATGGCGGCGTCGATGGCCGGGATCTGGTCCTTAGACCCACCGGCGGCGTCGATGAGGAAGACGGTCAGCGTGCCGACCGGAACCCGACTGTCGAACACAATCTCCTCGACCGGATAGCCGTTATGGCTGATGGATAGCGGCTCGGTGGCGAAGTCTATCGGATTCCCCTGCCCATCCTTGCCGTACAGGCGAAGCTGAATGGTCGGAAAGCTGTCGGCGTTGGAATCGGTGATGAAGATTCGTCCGATCTGGTTCGCCCCCTGTGCCCGGGCGACGGCGAACACGCCGAGGAGCAGGGTGGACGCGATCAGCAAGCCACGCAGGGCGCGATTGACGGCATGACCCATGAGTCTTCTCCCTTCCATAGAAGTTATGTTGATATAATACCAGACGAAGGGTGGAAAAGAAACAGATGATCGACGGACGGACGAGAAGGTCACTACTTTTTTACATTGCGCTTCTGGCGGCGGCGGCGCTGCTCGGTCGCCATACCCGCCTCGAGGCCCGGCAGGTAGAGCGGCAGAACAACGCTCTGCGCATCACGGCCGTGGACACATCCGCCTTTCCG
Organism: Promineifilum sp.; assembly: GCA_018058545.1. Classification (GTDB taxonomy): domain Bacteria; phylum Chloroflexota; class Anaerolineae; order Promineifilales; family Promineifilaceae; genus Promineifilum. The sequence continues at coordinate 14,231 of JAGOZU010000050.1, forward strand.
GCCGTGACCGTTCGCATCCTGACGACCACCCAGGGCAGCGCCCCCATCGCCGACCTGACGCGGCTGGTGCTGCGCGAGAACGGCGTGCCCATCCCAGAGACAACGTTGGCCCGCGCGCCGGTGGGCATCGACCTGGCGCTGGTCATCGACGCCAACCCCGACTTTTTGCTGGTTGACGGCGGCGACGGATTGAGCCGCCGGGACAAGGTCGTGGCCGGCATCATTGGCCACACGGAGCAGTTCATGGACCCCGCCGGGCGGGATCGGGTGTCGATCATCGTGCCCGACGAGACGGACGAGGGCGCGGCCTTTCTGGCGCAAGATGCGACCCGGCCCGACGAGCTGGCCGGTGTCCTGAACGCCTGGCAGCCCGTGCCGCCGCGCCTGACCCCCCTGCAACTCATGATATCGGCCGCCGTCGACCATCTGACCGCGGGCGAGGAGGGCCGCTTTCGGGCGCTGCTGCTCTATACCGACGGCGCGCGCCTCGACCGGCAACTCGACTACCGGGCGCTGGTGGAGGCGGCGCAGGCGGCCGACATCCCCATCTATGTCGCCATCCTGGGCGCGGACGCTTCGGCCGACGAAGTCGCCAACGTCGCCGCTCTGACCGCTCCGACCAACGGCGTCCACATTCACATGCCGGAGCCGGAGGCGGCCGATCCGCTGTACGACATCTTCCGCGGGCAAAGCGCGCAGCCGGAGATCTCCTATCAATCGGAAGTGCGGCAGGGCGGCACGCATGAGGTCTCGGTCAGTCTGGGCAACGTGCGCGACACGGCCCGGTTCGAACTGTCGCCGGCCGCGCCGGAAGTGACTCTCATCGCCCCGCAGACGACCGTTCGCCGCGCGGGCAGCGCCATCGACACACCGCTCCCCCTGCTGCAACCGGCCATCCTGCCGCTGACGGTGCAGATCAACTGGCCCGACGGCCACCCGCGGCCGCTATCGGCGTTCATCTTTCGCGTCGACGGCGTGCCCCAACCGCTGGCGGCCGATCTCGCGCCCGACAGCGACGGCCGCATCCCCCTCGTCTGGGACATCAGCGAGCGGGACGCGGGCAGCTACCGGCTTGAGGTGGAGGTGGCCGACGGGCTGGGCTTCCGGGCCACGGCCGCGCCGGCGACGATCACCATCGAGGTGACCCGGCCGACGCCGCCGACACCCACCCCCAAGCCGACGCGCGTGCCCCCGCCAACCCTGTCCTCCCTGACGGAGCGGGCCGGCGGCTCCCTGATTCCCCTGCTGGCCCTGCTGGTGGCTGTTGCCGTCATTGCCGTCGCCGCGGCCGTCGTCCGGGCCAGGAAACGGCGAGCGGCGCGGCCGTCCGAGGCGAGCGAGCCGCCGATCCCCCGGATCATCCCCGCGGCCGGCCCCCCGCCCGACGATCGCCATGTGGCCGTGCTGGTGTGGTCGGACGAGGCCGTGGGCACGGACCGGATCGAGCTGGTCGCCGCCGACGTGACTCTCGGTCGCGACCCGGACGATGTCGATATCGTGATGGACGATCCCACCATCTCCCGCCTTCACACGCGCATCCGTCGCAACGCCGCCGGAGAGTTTTGGCTCTACGACGAGGGCAGCATCGAGGGCACCTTTTTGAACTACGCCCGGCTCGGCCTGGCGCCGCGTCGGCTACATCACAATGACGTCGTGCAGCTGGGCCGGGTGACGCTGCGCTTCCGGCTGGAATTGCCGCGGCCGCCGGAAGACGAGACGGCGGAGTCGCCGGATCGTGGCGGGTGAAGGAGAATAGACAAGTGAACATCCTGTTATTTCGCGCCCGGGCGCTGGCCATCGCGCTCTTGTTGACGGCACTGACGGCACTGGCGGCTTGTGCCGGGTTCGACCCCGGCCGATTTCTGCCCGGCGGCGACGACCCGACCGGCATCGCCAATCCCGCGGCGACGGCCGTCGCCGGGCCGGTGGCCACGCCACCGCCCGCCCTCTCGTTAACCGGCGAGGCCCCCAGCCTCATGTGCACGCCGCCCGCCTGCGGCCCCGGCGAGACCACCGGCTGCCCCACCGGCGACTGCCCCGGCGGCTGCGGCACGGTGTGCGTCGCCGCCACGCCCGTTAGCGGCCCGCTGCCGCCTGCCCCCACCGACTGGGAGGGTCTTGAGGGCTGGCTGGCGTCGATGTGGCAGGCCAACGTGAATCCGGCGGCCGTGCGAGCCGCGCTGCAGCAAGCGGGCCTGCAGAAAAGCCTCGACGACTGGCGCGCGGCCGATTTCGACGGCGACATGCAGGACGAATGGGTGCTGATCCTCTACGACCAATCCATGCCCGGGACGGTGTTCGGCTCGCCCGGCGACCTGTGGGTGGTGAACGGCGCCGGCGCGGTCTTCCGCTATTACAATGCGCCCAGCGACGACATCTTTGAGTTCCTGGCTCCCCGCATCGTCACCCTGATCGATATGACCGGCGACGGCCGCCCCGAACTCATCACCAATGAGCCGATGTGCGGAGCCAACACCTGCTTCGACAACTATCGCGTCCTCGGCTGGCGGGACGGCGGGCTGGTCGATCTCCAGGCGGTGCAAAATTCGTCGGACGTCGCCGGCGGGGTCTCGCCCATATCCATCAGCTACTCCGACGTTCGCTTTGCGGACACGAACGACGACGGGCTGCCGGACCTGATCATCCACGGCGGGACGCTCGGCTCGGCGGGGTCGGGCGTCGTCCGGCCGCGCACGGAGATATGGCGCTGGGACGGCGCGGCCGTCTCGCTGGCGCAGACGGTCCTCGACCCGACGAACTATCGTCACCTCCTCCTCTACGAAGCCAATGACCTCATGGCCGGGGGCGACCTGGACGAGGCGCTGCGGCTCTATGAGGCGACCATCAACGATCCCGCCCTGAACAGCGACGGCTTCCCGCTCCTGCACACGCCGGATCAGGTCTACGCCGACGTCAGCGCCTTCGCCGCCTTCCGCCTCATCCTGATCGACCTGCTGCAGGGCAACAACGAGCGCGCCGGCGGTAGGCTGGCGTGGCTGGAAGCCATGTATCCCGATTCGGCCGCGGCCGGGGCGGCGGAGACGCTGGTCAGCGGCTGGAGTGGGCCGGAGAACGCCGGGGCGCTCTGTGCGAGTATCGAAACGGAATTGCTGACGCGCGAGAACCCGGCCGGGGCGCTGGCCGATATGGGCTACGGTAACCCCGCGCTGGGGGCGGCGGACTTTTGCCCGCCTCTGGGCGACGGCTGACCGCCGGAGTTACTCTTCTTCTTTCAGCGGCATGAATCCCTGGCCGACGATCTCGTTGGCCGGGATGACGGTGATGAAGGCGCGAGGATCCTCCTCGTGGACGATGGTCTTGAGCTGCTCGATCTCCGTCACGGTCAGGGCGATGAGCAACACCTCGCGCTCCTGCTGCTTGTACATGCCGCGACCGTGCAAGGCCGTCGCCCCGCGATGCATCTCCTGAATCACCCGGCCGGCGATTCTCTCGGGATCGGCGGCCACCACCAGGGCCATCACCTGCTGCCGGCGACGCTTGCGGACGGCAAGGCGCGATGAGGCGGTTTTGGCGATGGACGTCCGCTTGTCGTCGGCCGCGGGCCACAAGTTGCCCAGAAAGTCCTCGACATCATACTTGGGAACCACCTCACCGCTGGCCTCGTGCAGGTCGCGGGTGATGAAGGCGATCAGGCCCAAGATGAGGAGAAACACCGTCCCCAGCGCCAGAACCACTGCCCCGGGAACAGCGCCAATGTCCGCGCGCGAGACCATCTCGGCTATCGACAGCGCCTCGGTCGGATGCAAATAGAGCTTCATCAGGATGGCGAAGCTCAAAATGAAGTAGATGGCCAGGTAGTTATTGCGCAAGCGACGGCCGGTGGCCTCCAGGCGCGAGATGGGAAACTCCGGCTGCAGGAGCGTTTCGGCCAGCGTCTCGCTCCATTCGGCATGGGGGGCGAAGGGAGGCACCAGCATGGCGGCGAAGAAATCGGTCTCCATCAGGCGGGCGCGCAGGCTCCACAGCTCATAATAGCGATAGCGTCGCGCCTCAATGAACAGGAAGAGCGTGGTCAGCAGCATGACCAGCAGGAACACGCTCCAATGATTTTCGGGGGCGGCGAATACGAAGGTGACGGCCGCGGCCACCGACACGACGGCCCAGTTGGTGGTCATGTCCAGCCGGCTGCGCCACACGTTGGAGCGCTGAATCTCGGCCCGATAGTAGTGGGTCATGGCCGTATTGAACTCCGACGGCCGCATCTTGTAGCCGCGAAAAGTCCAAACCGGCTCCTGATTGGGGTCGGGCGCGCCTTCTTCCCGGAGCGTGGGGGGAGGTGTTTCGTTCATATCTATCCTGATTTATAGCGGCAGGGTATGTTCGAGCAACCTGATTATGGGGCCATCCAGTCGATGCGCAAAATATCCGGCGCGACCAGCGTCACCGTCCGTCCCTGCCAATCGAATGAGTCGCCAAGAGCCATCGTCGCCGCGCGACGCTCCCAGGCGCAAACCAGATTTTCCTCGATGGTGGACGGGAAAACAGTCGCCAGCCAGCCGCCGACCTCGCACCATTGCCGGGCGTGGACGTAATCGGGGCGCGCCTCCAGAAAGTAGGCCTCGAAATCGGGCACGCCGGTCATCGGGTCCACATAGCGAAGGATGTCGGCCGACGTGCGGCCGTCCAGGCTGAGCACCGTCACCCGCTCGTCCAGGAAGTAGCGCAGCTGCACTTCGGTGACGGCGATGGAGACATGGCCGGCATCGGGCCGCCCCAGATCGCTCAGGAAGCCGGCGGTGAGTTCGGGTCGTCGCGCGGGGACGGTCACCAGCAGGGGCATGTTGGGGGAGTAGTAACGCCGATCGGCCGGGCCACGAATGACGTCGAGGGCGCGCTGGGGCATAAAACGGCCGGGGCCAAGCCGCCGGTAATAGTCCAGCGCGCTGGTCGAGACGAGAAAGAGGACGCACAGGACGACCAGCGCGACGGCCGTACGGGACCGCCCGGAGGCGACGAGCCGGTCATAGATAAGTGCCAGCCCGGCCACCCCGGCCAGAAAGAAGAACGGAAAGAGGGGCAGGAAGTAGCGGCCGAACGCTTCCGCGCCGACGATGAAGGTGAAGAACAACACCCCGGCCATCACCAGCAGCACGGCGGCGATGCGGGGGAAGTCGCGCCGATAGCCAGCCAGGCGTTCCGGTTTCGCCCGCCATAGGCGCAAGGCCAGCTCGACGGCCGTGGCGATGAAGCCCAGCGCCAACGGCAGGAAGGCGCTGCTCAATGAGAGGAGCGCCTTGGGGTGCAGGTAGAGCCGGTCGGGGATGAGCATCAGCGATCCCATGCGGCCGTTGTAGAGCCGAGCCAGCGACGAGTCGGTCAGCAGGTTGCCGGTGACCCGGTATTGCCACACGAACCAGGGCAGCAGGACGGCCGCGGCCACGAGAGCGATGAGGAACAGGCGACGGGCGACAAATCCCCAGCCGCCCGGCGATCCCGTTCCGCCCACCATCGGATGAAGCAACGCCGGCCATGACAGGACGAACAGCAGCAGCGCGAAAGCGCCGCTGTCGGGTCGGGTCAGCATGGCCCAGCCCAGCAGCCCGCCGATCAGGGCGGCCCGTCCAGCGCTCAGCGGCCGATCGCCCGCCCGACCCCCGGCAACCAGGCCGTAGAGCGCCAGCAGTTGAAAAGCCCCGGCCACGTTCTCCAGCCCGCCGAGGGCGTTGGCGACGATGGTCGTATGAGCCAGCCACAGCAGGACGACGGCCCACAGCGCCACGCCGCGCAACTCCCACAACTCCCGCGCCAACCGAGTGAGGAGATAGCCCGATGCCGCCCAGAAGCCCAGGGCGACGCCCGTCAGCAAGGCGGGCGTGAGCGGCCCGGCCAGGCGATAGAAGAGGGCCAGCATCATCGTCCAGAAGGGGCTGGTGGAGGCGACGACGATCTCGCCGCCGGGGTTGAACTGGAAGGGGCGGCCGCCGGCGAAGGCTTCGGCGATAGCCAGATGAACCTGCGCGTCACCGGCCAGATTCAGCGCGAAGGGTGCGGCGGCCAGAGCGACAATCACCCCGATGGCCAACAGGCGCTTCCGGCCGGGGGAGCCGCTCGTCGGAGTCACGCGTCCTCCGGTCAATGGAGTGCTCCGCCCTGACGGGCGATCTCCTGCACCAGCGCTTCGGCCAGAGCCAGCACGGCCGCGTCGTCGAGAGGCAGGTCGCCGTAGGGCAGGTTCACGCGGCCGTCGCGGGTGGGCACGGACAGGGCGACGGCGCCCGGCGCGGAATCCCCATCGAGACGGTAATCCCGCTCGGCATGGATGCCGCGTTCCTTGAGGGTGGCGTAGAGGCGATCGACATAGGGGCCGCCTTCGATAAACAGATCGTTGATCTCCGTCGCATCCCGAAAGCGATCCCAGGTGGTGTGGATGAAGGTGAGACGTCGCCAGCGCAGGCTGACGATGGGTTGGGCCAACTTGGTCAACGCCTCCAGCTGCACCTTGTAGTAAATGTCATCGGCGCGGGGGTGATTCGGCTGGTCGGGCAGCAAGTCGCGGCGGCGCACCAGCTCGTGCCCGGCGCGTCGGGCGTAGTAGTGGACGGCCCACTTCTCCTCGCCGAACCTGGAGCCGAAGTAGAAGGCCAGGTATTCGGCGTTCAGCCCCTTGGGCGCGAACCGTTGGGGGATGCGATACCAGCCCTCGCGGCGGATGATATCGAAATCCGACGGCCGCGGGACGTAGGCGACCAGGACGCGATCTTCGGGGTACATGCCGCTAGTTTACCGCGAAAAGGCGCAATGTTCTATGTCGCTCCGTTTGGTATAATTCAATCGAGGTAGCCTATGTCAGGAATCGACGTTCCCGCTGAACTGATCAAGCCCCTTGAACAATTGGCCGCCGAGCGCGGCGAATCTGTGAACGAGATTGTCGAGCAGTTGATCGCCGATTATCTGCGAGACCAGCGTCACGGCTATCTGATGGATGAAATGGAACGCTTCCGCGGCATCCATTCAGACCTGCAACGGCAATACGGGGGTCAGTTTATCGCCTTACGCGGCGGGCAAGTTCTGGATCATGATCCGAATGGTGGTGATTTGTACGCGCGCATGCGCTCTCAATACGGAGACTTACCCGTCCTTATCGTCGAAGTCACCGACCAGCCCGACCAGCTCTTCACTCGTTTAAGCCAACGAATAACTGCATGAAACTAGGCTACGCGGGTGATAAAGCTGTTATGCGACTCCGGCGGGATTAGCTGCACGAATGCCCGAGTTACCTGAAGTAGAAACTTTCGTCCGCGCCCTGCGAGCACCACTCATCGGCCGAACGATCACCAACCTGCGCAACGACTGGCCGCGCCAGATCGCCGTCCTCTCGCCCGACGCGGCCCGCGAGCGCCTCATCGGCCGGCGCATCGAGGCCGTCGACCGCCGCGCCAAATATCTGGTGTTCACCCTCAGCGAGGACGAGACGCTCATCATCCACCTCAAGATGACCGGCCACCTGTCGGTCGTCCCATCCGATACGCCCACCGATCGCTATGCCCACACCGTGTTCGAGCTGGACGACGACCGCGAGTTGCGCTTTCGCGACCCGCGCAAGTTCGGCCGCGTCTATCTGACGCATGAGCCGGCCGACGTGCTGGGAGCGCTTGGGCCGGAGCCGCTGGAAGGGGCGTTCACGGCCGCGGAACTGGCCGCCCGGCTGGCCAGGCGCAAGCGGGTCATCAAGCCCTTGCTGCTGGATCAGACGTTCGTCGCGGGGATCGGCAATATCTATGCCGACGAGGCGTTATTCCTGGCGGGCATCCGGCCCACCCGCCGCAGCGACACACTGGACACGGCCGAGATCGACGCGCTCCACGCCGCCATTCGCCGGGTGCTGGCGATGGGCATCGAGCGCGAGGGAGCCAGCATCAGCACCTACGTGAAGGCCGACGGGCAGAAGGGCGACATGCAGAACGCGGTGGCCGTCTTCCGCCGCACGGGGCAGGCCTGCTATACCTGCGGCCGGCCGATCGAGCGGATGGTCTTGGGCGGCCGCAGCACGCATTACTGCCCGCATTGCCAGCGGTAAGGCGACTGCGCCCTAGCGACGCACGGGCTTCTTCGATTGCGGCTTATTCTTGCCGCCCTGCGCCGGCTGGGCCGCCTGTCCATTGCCGCCCCCCGCCGCGGCCGGGGTCATGCCCGGGCGGCCGTGGCAGTTCTTGTACTTCCGACCGCTGCCGCATGGACACGGATCGTTGCGGCCGACATCGGGCGTGTCCTTGCGCATTTCCGTTCCCTTGCCCCGCTCGCGCTTCACGACCTGATAGCCGGAATCCTGCGACTGGGTCTTGTAGGCCACTTCCTGCTGCTGCTGGTGGATGAACGCCTGATGATTGGGGAGGTTGCGGAAGAACCAGTCGGCGATATTACGATCGATGTTTTGGCGCATGTCGCTGAACATCTCGAACGAGCGCTTCTTGTAGGCGATCTTGGGGTCGCGCTGGCCGAAAGCTTGCAGGCCGATCTCCCGCCGCAGGTCGTCTATCGCCGTCAGGTAGTCGCGCCACTCGCGGTCGATAGCCTGTAACAGCAACAGCCGCTCGTAGTTGCGATACTCTTCCTCGCCGATGTCCTCCTGCCATTTCTCCTGCCGCTTGTCGACGTAGCCTTCCAGCGCCTCGGTCAGATGCTCGGCATCCAGCGACGGCAAGGTTTCCATCAGCAGGTCACGAAGTACCGTGTCCACACGCTCGCGAAAGCGGGCCTGTCGCTCAACCCTATTTTTCAACGACAGGCTATCAAGGCTGAAATGGGAGAAGGCGCTGTTGATCTCCGCCTCCACCTCGGCCAGGATGGCGTCGCGATCGGATTCCTCGATATGATCGGCCAGGAAATCCTGGAAAAACACCTGAACCAAGGACAAATATTCACTCCGCCACTGCTCGCGGATCTGCATCTGGCCTCTTTTTTGGTACACCAGCAAGCCGAGATTGGGCACGGCCGGAATCAGCGGCAGGAAGCGGCCCATCGCCTGGAGCAGTTGTAGCAGGTTGGTACCCTGCCGTTCCTGCTCGTGGGCCAGCGAGGCCAGGCGGGTTGCCAGCCGATCCGGCGACAGGCGATCCAGCTCCTCGCGATCCAGCTCCGACATCAGGGGTAGCAGGCTTTCCAGGCGGCGCACCACGGCGGCCACGTTGACGGTGTTGGTGGCGTCGGTGGTGAAGTCCTGGACGACGCGCTCAACCTCGCTGCGAATGAAGGCGGGGTAATCGCCGACATAATGATCAACCAGTTCCTCGATGGCCTGGTCGAACGCCGCGTCAACCTTTCTGTCCATGTCGAAATCCTCACCCATGAGGATTTCGCGTCGCTCGTTATAGATGGCCTGGCGCTGCAGATTCATCACGTCGTCATATTCGACGATGTTCTTGCGCGTATCAAAGTTATAGCCCTCGATGCGCTCCTGGGAATTCTCGATCAGCCGATCGAGGACGCCGTTCTCGATGGGCATGTCTTCGGGGATATTGGTTCGGGCCATGAAGCCCTTCAGCCGCTCACCGCCGAAACGGCGCATCAGGTCGTCTTCCAGCGACAGGAAGAAGCGGGATGAGCCGGGGTCGCCCTGACGGGCGGCACGGCCGCGCAACTGATTGTCAATGCGCCGCGACTCGTGGCGCTCCGATCCGACGACGTGCAGGCCGCCCAGCTGCCAGATATCGTCCTTATCGCGCCGGACCTGCCGGCGGAGCTCCTGGATGCGGTCGATGTGGCGCGTGTCGAGGACGGGAATGGTCGCCACAAGGTGTTGCGCCTCTTCCAGCCGGTCGCCCAGGACGGCGCGAATAAGCGCGGCCCGGGCGTTGTAATGCCGCTCAAAGATCAGATCGGCCAGGAATTGGGAGACCCGTTTGTCATCGGCCTGGATGTTCTGATAGCGCACCAGCTCGTTCCAGCGGCGTATGATGTCGTCAACCAGGGCGACATCCTTATCCAGATCTTCGACATAGGTGCGCGCTTCGGCCAACCGCCCACCGCGCACCCGGCGCAGGACTTCCAGCAAGACGTTGTAGTCGATGCCGTATGGCTCTTGTAAAATACGCGCCAGGTGGCCGACGATCTGCATCTGATCGATCTCGGCCATGGCTTCCGTGAAATGATTCTTCGTCTCCAGCAGGGCGTCGACGAGATCTTCCGCCAGTTTATCGTGCTTGCGCGCATAATCGCGGGCGGCCGACTCGCCTTCATTCTGCAATATACCGGCCAGATGCTTCAGATCGGACCGATCGAACATCTCCGCATTCAGCGCCTTGGCCGCCAACCCCTCGGCATTGCCGCCCAGAAGAATGTCGGTACCACGACCGGCCATGTTGGTCGAGATGGTCACCGCGCCCTTGCGGCCCGCCTGGGCGATGATCTGCGCCTCAGACTGGTGAATCTTGGCGTTGAGGACGGTGTGGTCGATCTTTGACCTCTCCAGGTATTCATGAATCGTCTCGGAGTGCTCGACCGAGGTCGTGCCGACGAGGATGGGCCGCCCGGTGGCGTGAACCGCCTTGATCTCGTTGAGGATGGCCTTGTCCTTGGCCTCAATCGTTCCGTATACCTGGTCGGCGAAGTCGATACGCTTGTAGTACTGCGGCTTGCCCGATTCATGATCAACGTAGACGATCGATTCGGCCCCACCGACCTTCTCGCGCCGGGTCTCCAGCCCCATCTGGCCGGTATCGATGATGTAATCGACATTCGTCGGCAGCGGCGTCACGCCCAACTCATAGATCTTGTCGAACTCCTCGGCATCGGTCAGCGCGGTACCGGTCATGCCGGCCAGCTTGTCGAAAAGGCGGAAGTAGTTTTGCAGGGTGATGGTGGCCACCGTGACGGTCTCGCGTTTGACGTTGACCCCTTCCTTGGCTTCGATGGCCTCGTGGAGACCCTCGGAATAGCGGCGGCCGGGCATAAGGCGACCGGTGAAGTCGTCGACGATGACGACCTCATCCTCCTGAACGACGTAGTCCACGTCCCGCTTGAAAAGGTATTGGGCGCGCAGGGCGTTGTCGAGGTAGTACGTCAGGTGGTAGAATCGCGGATCGTAGAGGTTGTCGCCGGCGTCCTGATCGATCTCCTCGATTCGTCGCTCGATCTCGGCAATACCCATTTCGGTCAGGTTGATGCTGCGACTTTTCTCGTCGATATCGTAATGGCCGTTGGCTTCCTCATCCTCATCGGCCGTGTTCGCCCGCAGCCCCTTCACATACCCGGCAAAGCGGATGTAGTCGCTGCCCGAACGATCCGCGGGGCCGGAGATGATCAGCGGAGTTCGCGCCTCGTCAATAAGGATGTTGTCGACCTCGTCGACGATGGCGTAGTGGAGCTTGCGCTGGACCAGCTGGTCGCGCTGGATGGCCATATTATCGCGCAGATAGTCGAAGCCGAACTCGCTGCTGATGCCGTAGGTGATGTCGGCCTCGTAGGCCTGCAGGCGCGTGCACGGCCGCCAGTGAACCAGCCGCTCGTCCTCCAGTTCCGCGCCGGGGTTGACGTACTCCGGGTCGAACAGGGCCGAGAATTGGAGCGGGCCGATGACGCCGACCGACAGGCCGAGCAGGTGGAAGATCTTGCCCATCCAGCCGCCGTCGCGTCGGGCCAGGTATTCGTTGACCGTCACCAGGTGGACGCCCTCGCCGGCCAGCGCGTTGAGATAGAGCGGCAGGGTGGCGACGAGCGTCTTGCCCTCGCCGGTGCGCATCTCGACCACGTCGCCGCGATGCAGCAGGACGCCGCCCATGAGCTGCACGTCGTAGTGCCGCAGCCCGATGGCGCGGCGCGAGGCCTCGCGCACCAGCGCGAACGCTTCGGGCAGGATGTCGTCGAGGGTCGCGCCCGCGGCGACGCGTTCCTTCAGCGCGGCCGTGCGCTCGCGAAAGGCCTCATCGGGCAGCCGTTGCAGTCCCGGCTCGAATTCAGCCACGGCCGAGACGATCGGCCGCAGGTTATTGATGATCTTCTTGTTCGGATCACCGACGATGCTGGTTACGAGTTTCTTAAACATGTTGTTTCTATTATAGGAAATCAACCGGGGATGGTACTGTTTCCCTAGTCAATCCTTAAGTTGCGTCTGTAGCGTGCTGGCGGCTACTCATTGAACAGTTCGCCGACGCTGCGCCCTTCGTGCGAGCGAATGATCACCT
>JAGOZU010000051.1 GCA_018058545.1 Promineifilum sp.
GCTGTGGCACGTCGTAGGAGGGCCTTGTCAACCGAATCGTTCCCGGCTAATACTTCGGCGATGGTCTCTATCAACTGAGTGTCCGATGAAGCCACGTTTCCAAGCAGGATGGGCGTGACCCGATGGGGCGCCAGGGTGATCCAGGCCGATAGCACGACGACCGTCCACAATAATAATTGCAGTCTCGAGAGGCTGAACTTGTTGCGGGCATCAATGAGCACGCCGTCGATGCGTCCTGGAACGAATTGAGTCTCCACGCGGCCGCTGCGTAGACGAACGACATCCTCGCGGCCGGTGATGTCGCGGCCAATGAGCGCCAGCAAACCCACAAAGGTGACCATGACCAGGAGCCAGCGCCATGACAGCGTCAATCGGCCGGACATACCGATCACCAGGATGAGAGCGATGGAGCCGATGATATAGAGGGCGGAATAGTAGCGTCGCATGAGGAAGCCTCCTGTGCGGATGGTTGGGTGTTCACGCCTGTTTGTTTACATTTTAAGGGATGAGAGATGCCTGTCAAGGGGGTGGCTACAGACACCTGTGAGGGATGACCCGCCCGGACTCATCCGGAGAGGAAAATCAGCAACAGTTGAGCTACGATGACCTTGGTGATGGTGGCCACCGGGAAAACCAGCGCATACCCCAGATTAGGCAGCTCGTTATCAGCCTGTTGCAGCGCGAAGCCCAGTGCGGCCGGCTGAGTGCCCAGTCCGGATAACATCCCCGTCAGCATCCCAAAGGGAATCTTGAGCGCTTTGTAGCCAATGATGAGTGTCGCAAAAGCCACCAGCGCCGTGATGAGCGCCCCGGCAAAAAATACTTGCAACCCGCCGCTGGCCGTGAAGTTGGTCAGGAAGGTATAACCTGAACGCACGCCGATACCGGCCAGCAGGAGAGATAACCCGATCTGGCGTAATGTCAGATTGGCGCTATAGGGGATCGTCCAGACGACGCCACGTGTGCGTCGCAACGCGCCTAATATCAACCCGACCAGCAGCGGCCCACCGGCCATGCCCAAAGTGATGCGTACTCCTCCGGGTAGGGGAATAGGGATGAGGCCTATCAGCACGCCCAGGACCAGCCCCAGGCTCAGTGATAGCAAGTTGACCTCGCTGAGGGCCTTGTAGGAGTCACCGAACAGGGCTGTCAGCCGCGGTATATCGGCCGGACGAGCAACCACACGAACGCGGTCACCTAACTCCAGAACAGTGTCGCCTCGAGCCAGCAGGTCGATATCCCCTCGCCGGACACGCGAGATGAGCGCTCCATAGTCGCGAGGCAGGTAAAGCTCGCTGATACGCTTGCCAACGACGGCGTGATTGGAGACAAAGATACGGCGGAAGTCATAGTCGCCGCGATCGAGGTTGAGTTGTTCGCTGGCCGGCTCGCCCAGGCCGACCACGGCGCGGTCGACCTCTTCGGGCACACCCACCAGCACCACCTCGTCGCCTGCGGCAAAGGTCGTCTCGCCCGACGCCAGGGTTATCCCGCCGCTAGACCTGATGCGCGACAGCACGACATCCCATTGGTGCCGTCTAAATAGCTCGGTTACCGGTACGCCGATGACATCCGGCCGGGTGATGGTAACTGTGCGAGTGTATAGTTCCTGTTCGGTGATGTTGTACTGACGCAGGCTTTTGGCTTCAGCCTTGTAGTCGATCCGGAAGACCCGCTGCATAACATAGATAGCTATCAAGTGGGCGATAACGCCCATCGGGTAGGCTACCGAGTAGCCGATCACCGGCTCGGTTTCCAGCAGATCGAGTTGGTCAGCCGGGGCGTTGCGGATGATGGTTTCCAGGATGCCGGCCAGCGCGGGTGTATTGGTCAGACTGCCGGCGTACATGCCCGAAGCGACCGTGGCTCGCAGATCGAGGAGAAGGGCGAATGCCACGGTCAACCCCGCGGCCGCCAGCAATATTAATAAAACGAAGGTGTTGTCGCGCAGCCCCTTACGCCGGAAGGAAGCGAAGAAACCCGGCCCACTGCTGAGACCGATCGTGTAGACAAAGATGATCAAGCCCAGATCGACGATTACCGGTGGCAAATGGATACCGGAGCCGAGTGCGCCAAACGCCAGGCCGACGAACAATACGGCTGCGACGCCCAGGCTGATGCCCTTGATTTGGACATTTCCAAGCAGATAGCCCAATCCAACGACGATAAAAAGGAGAAAGAGAGGCTCCTCGGTGAGAAATGTGACGACAACCTGCATCGTGTGGTTCCTGCGGAGAGGATAGTGAATCTCGCCGCTTTGTCGTGTATAGTATAGCGGTGAAAGCGGAATTAGGAATCAGGAAATGATGATCATGAGAAAGCTCTTTATACTGTCCATGTTGGTGATGTTGGCGTTGGTTGCCTGTGGTGGCGCGGGCGGTGACGGGGCGAGCGCTCCGACGATCGAACCGGTCGATGTCGCCGCCTTGGCTCCCACCGTCGATGTTCACACCGTTTACGCATTGCTGAAATCCCCCGATGTCCTCCTACTCGATGTCCGCGAACCTGACGAATACGCCGGCGGCCATATCCCCGGTATCACTCTCATTCCCATGGGGGAAATCCCTGGCCGTCTCAGCGAGTTGCCCACCGACAAACCGATCATCGTCACCTGCCGCACGGGCAATCGCAGCGGACAAGTGGTCGAATTTTTGCGCGGCCAGGGCTTCACCAATGTCCATAACATGGATGGCGGCATTGTGGCCTGGATCGAAGAAGGCTACGAAACCGAGTAAATTGTCGGGTAGCTTTTCCTAATCCGGTCGTGTATACTGTTGATTAGATAATCATCTAACAACATCGCCTTCCCCTTGCATGAGGGGGGAGCGGTCGGAGCCTTCCATGACCCCATCCGCCAACGATTTCCTCGACCGAATCGGCCGAGCCGGATCGTCCTATATCGCCCATCTGCGCCTGTTCTCGCGCAACGTCTGGTTCGTGCTGTTGTTCGGCATGGGCAACGGATTCGCTTTTGGCGTCTTTCTGTTTATCTTCAACTTCTACGTCCTCAGCCTTGGTCCTGCGTATGATGAAGCCTTTCTGGGGACGCTGACCTCGGCCGCCTCCTTCGCCACCATTGCCATGGCTTTGCCCTCGGCCTGGATCGCCCAACGCTACTCCGCTAAATGGGTAATGGTGGCGGGGGGAATCATCGGCATGATAGCCTATTTGGGCATCGTCCTTTTTCCTGTGCGTGAGGCGCTCATCTTCTTTCGCATGATGGCTGGCGTCGCCATGAGTCTGACCACGGTAGCTGCCGCGCCGTTCCTCATGGCCAACACCGGGGCGGCCGACCGCCAATGGGCTTTCAGCTTCCAGGCGGGACTGTCGACTGTCGCCAGTTTCTTCGGTAACCTGTTGGCTGGCATCTTGCCCGGTCGAATGGCGATCATATTCGAGGTGGGGCCGATGGATACATTGGCCTATCGGGCATCGCTGGCAACGATGGTGGTCGTTGGCGCGCTGGCTATCATCCCGTTATTTCTCATCGTCGTGGGAGAGAAAGCAACCGTCGAAGCCGAGCTGCCGTGGACGCAATTGCGACGCCACTGGCGTCTTTTCGGCATCGTCCTGCTGCCTTCATTGCTCATCGGTTTGGGTGCGGGACTCATGCAGCCGTTCATGAACGTCTATTTTCGCAACGTCTACGGGAAGCCTGATGCGGCCATCGGCATCGTTTTCGCTCTGGCGGGGCTTGCCATGGCTGTCGGCCAATTCGTCGGGCCGCCTATGGCTGATCGGATGGGCAAGATCCGCACTGTCATGGTAACACAAGCCCTTTCTATTCCTTTTTTGATCACTTTGGGCTTGGGGGCGTGGCTGGTTCCGGCGGGTCTGGCGCGGGCTGAGGTATTTTTTATTTTAGCGGGGATCGCCTATATCTTTCGATTGGCGCTCATGAATTTGAGCAACCCCGTCTATAGCACCTTTATTCTGGAGCGTGTGCCCGAGCAGGCGCAGGCATTGTCCATTAGCCTGACCACGCTCGTTTTCCAGGTAGGCTGGTTCATCATGCCCCAGGTCAGCGGCCGTTTGCAGGTGGCGCACGGGCCGTCGGGTTTCGCCTACGTTTTTGCGGGGGTCACGGGATTCTATATCACGGCCATTCTGGTGGAGAAGTGGTTCTTTGGCGACGAAGCCCGCGCTGAACGGCAGTTACGCGCCGATGCCGCCGGGGTAGCCGGCTGAGGAAACTAAAAACGGTGGCTGCCGGGAAACCCGACAACCACCGTCTGGATGAATGGTCTACGCCGTCTGACAGTCAGTAATTCGATTCCTACCAGCGATTACGATCGCGATCCCGATCGCCGCCGCGGCCTTGGTTGTAACCACCGCCGCCGCCACCCTGGTTATAGCCACCACCGCGATTGCGGTTGTCGGGTCGACCGCCACCATAGCCACCCCGGCCGCCGCTGCCGCCGGCCGGGCGCTCTTCGCGCGGTTTGGCTTCATTCACCTTCAGCGGACGGCCGCCGAGTGAATACCCGTTCAATGCTGCTACCGCCGCATCAGCTTCGGAGTTGTCCATTGCTACAAAGCAAAAACCACGAAAACGGCCCGTCTCCCGGTCGTTGATCATATCGACCGAGTGGACGTCGCCGTAGGTGGAAAACAGCTCGCGAACCTGTTCTTCGTCCGTGTCAAACGGCAAGTTTCCAACGTAAAGCTTTTTCATCTTCCTTTTTCAAACCCCAAGAATACTAATGTGTGTGATCTGCTGTATGGGCATGCCCGTGGGCGATTTCATCCGTTGTCGCCCGGCGTAAACCAACGATCTCAATTTCAAAGTGCAGGGTTTCCCCGGCCAAGGGATGATTCATATCCAGTAGCGCGCCATCATCGCGCAACTCCGTGATATACGCTTCCATCTGTTGGCCGGTGTTGTTGTCAACCATGCGCAACCCCATACCTTCTTCCAGATCGACATCTCCGGGAAAGGCATCGTAGGGTACCAACTCATAGGCATCAGGGTCGACGTCTCCATAGGCGTCGTCAGGATTGACGCTGACTTTGCGAGCGTCACCAACTTTCAGGCCCGTCAGCGCTTGCTCCAGTCCCGGAATGATATTCTGGGCGCCGTGCAAATAGACAAGGGGATCATCGCTCGCGGCCGAGTCGATCTCTTCGCCGTCATCCAGGCGCAAGACATACGCCAGGCTGACGACCAGACCGTCGGCGACGACGAGATCGTTGCCGGCGTGGTCGTCTTGCTTTACCAAATCATTACTCAAACAGATCTCCTGAACCGGTGTGCTTCCAAATTTTAATACGCTCTACGGACCGGCCGCCCGTTCATAAAAAAAGCCGCCCTGACTTCGTAAGTCCAGGCGGCCGCGAATCGGACCCAGCAATACGCACACCAGTCAGAGTGTAATATAACGAACTGCTTGGGCCGTGTCAAACCGAGTTTTTTCGGTTGCGTTATCTATTGTTTTTGTCGGGCAGAAGCAAGCGTGCCTCTATCGTATGAGAGTCGATGACGCGGAGGCGGGCATATCACCCGACCCCGCGCATTGAAGTTTAATACTAGAGAGGCCAGTCACGCAGGATACGGGCAGTCTCCTCACGGTGCCCTGTCTCATCGCGAACCATGTCCTCCAGCTGCACCTGCAAGCCTTTGTCGCCGTACTCTTCGGCTTGGGCGGCGCGTTCGGTGTAGCCGGCTACGGCTCTCGCCTCGGCCTCCAGGATGGCCTCCAGCATCTCACGATCGTTCCGGGCGGGTTTCACCGGATTGGCAGCCAGGATCGGCTCGCCGCCAAGGGCGACTATCTTGTTTGCCAGGAACGAGGCGTGACCCAACTCATCGGGCACTTCGGCCATCATGAATTGCACCAGCTGGGGGCGATAGGGGCCAGTTACCTTGGCAGCGTAGACAGTGTATTGGATTACAGCCGCCAACTCTTCGGCGAGATCGCCGTTCAATTTATCGATCAATGTCTTTTTGTCCATGGATATATTGTCCTTTGGTAGAGTTGTCCGGCGGGTGGAAAGGTAGGGCGGCAACCGTGCCGGACGACGGGCCGTCGTTGAAAGCACTGATATGTGAATTTTACCACATACTTCGGCGGTTGGCACCCGTGGTGGATTGAGTTTAGGCTGTCCTAAGGTTGAGCACTTGCGGACGTTTAGTTAGGCCGGCAGCTTGTCCCAGGCGCTTTCAGCCCAGCGTGTCATCAGGATATGTAATCCCCAGGTGAGGGCGACCAGTAGGGCCAGCGCCACAACCGGGGGCAGGAGCGACCACTGCGGGAACACCAACGATAGCCCGAAGCCCAGGGCGACGAGGAGCGACGCCGGCACGCCGTAGATGACCGTCAGGATTAGCGAGAATAAGCCGCCTCCTTGAGTCACCATACGTCGAGGGTCCGTCCATTCGAGGTTGGCGAAGCGAAATCCCAACGTGATGTTCATCGCCAACAGCCCGTAGCCAAGTACGAACCCAGTCACCAGGGTGTAGGGCAACCATGCCAGGCTATAGCGGGTGAAGAACCACGCCACCATCAGGGCCAGCACGAATACGACGATAAACGGCAGATAGATGCCGCGCAACTTGGCTTGCCACACGTCGCGTGGCCGCACTGGAGCGGACTTCAGCAGGGGGAACGATCGCCCTTCCAGCGCGAGGGCATAGAGGGCCATGTTGGACAGGAACACATAACCGACGAAGAAGGCATAGGAAGCGATGATCACGCCGGAACTGAAAATACTGGTGAACACCCGCCACACCACTGGCCCCTCAGTCGACATGCCGGTGGCGGAGTCCATCAGACTCATGTCGCCGCCATTGCCACGAAAAATTGCCAAACCGCCGACGACGATGGCGATGAACCCGCCGCCGAGGAGGCTGATAAGCTGACGCGGATCGCGAAGGCGCAAGAGCCAATCCTTGTAGCCGATGGCGGCGGCCAGCGAGCGGCCGCCGAACACGCCGCCGCGAGCCTCCAGACCGCGACGCTTGCCGCCGGCGCTCTGCGTCTTCAGCCAGCCGGAGAGATACAGCCTGTCGGCGGTCATAATGATCAGGATGAACAAGCCGATGGTGATAATCAGATAGACGCCGATGCCTAACAAGCCGGTGGCGTCGATAGCACCCGCATCCAGAGCCATCAATCCACGCCCGGCCCATAGCGTGGGAATGGGTAGCCGCTCGATAGCACCCACGAACTGATTAAATGGCTCCATCGTGGTCGCCGATTCAACCTCAAAGGTGAAGCCGCCGTCATCGAGAAAGAGGCGAGGCAATTGGAACAACAAGGCGATGGCGATGCCGACGAAAGCATAAGCGGCGGCCAGTAGCTCGCTCAGGCGATTCACCGGCAGCCAGCGCACCAGCAACATCGCCAGGACGGCTCCCAATGACAAACCGAAAAGCGGCGCGAAAAGAAGTAATAGTGCGCCGACTACGTAGTAGACCGGCCCCGCGCCCATGCCGATGCCGTACCCGGCGAAGGCAGGCCCGGCGACGGCGAACAGCAGGAGAAGCGTTGACGGCAGGCGGCCCAACAACTTGGCCATCATCACCGAACGCGCGTGTATCGGCGCGACCATCAGCTGGTCAAGATCGCCACTGAGGAACAACGCCTTCACCGATTGGTTCAGCCCGGTGAACAGCACGCCGATTAGCACAAAGGTCAGGATCAATCCCGGAACCAACCCAGGCGGAATGTGCACCGGCAGGTCAGGCTGGGCCAGAAAAGAGAGACCAAAGCCAACGAAAGCTGAAGCGGCTCCGATGGCCAGTACGGCAAACCCGCCAAGGAGCAGCAATAAGATACGCCATTGCGACTGGCCGCCGATCTCCCGCCGATCAAGCTTCCAGTAGAGTTGCATCAGCAGCCAGGCATCATGCACCATCAGCCAGCTCCTTGACCATTTCGTCGACCTCCTGGCCGCCGGTCAGTTCCAGGAAGATATCCTCGAGTGACTGATCGCCGCGCAGCCGGCGCATCTCCTCAACCCGACCGTCGGCGACGATCTGCCCCTTGTTGATGATGATCACCCGATCGCACATTGTCTGGGCGATCTCCAGAATGTGGGTTGAGAAGAAGATGGAGCGGCCTTTGTTGCGATTCAGGATCATCAGATCCTTGATCAGCCGCGCCGAGCGAGGATCCAGCCCCACAGTTGGTTCGTCCATGAAGACAAGTTGCGGGCCGTGGAGGAACGCACCGATGATGGCCACTTTTTGTTGCATACCGTGGCTGAACGTATCGAGGTAGTTACCGGCCACGTCAGTCAGATCGAACATATCCAGCAGCGGTCGCATGCGTTCCTCAACCTTGGCCGGATCGACTTTGTATAGCTGGCCGATGAAACGCAGATATTCACCGGCTTTCAGCTTGCCATAGAGGTTGGGCGTATCGGGCACGTAGCCAATGCGTGACTTCGCTTCCAGTGGCGATTCGTTGATATCGTAGCCGGCGATGCGGGCTACTCCGCTTGATGGGGCGAGCAAGCCGGTGAGCATCTTGATAGTTGTTGTCTTGCCTGCGCCGTTTGGCCCCAGAAAGCCGACGATCTCGCCGGGTTGAATGGTGAACGAGACATCATCAACGGCCTTGAAATCGCCGAAGATGCGGGTCAGGTTGCGGGCTTCCAGAAGAGATTCAGACATGTTGTCTCCTTGTCATGCCGGATGGCACATCCTATTTTACTTTATAAGACCCAGCCTACGCCAACTCGACGGTCGCACTATGCTCGCCCAACGGTCGCCGAAGAAGGGGAACAAGTGTCAATCGACCATCGTTTTCCACTTACAAGACCGCGCGGAATTCTTATCCGGCGGCCGGAGAGAATAGCGATGAGACGATTCACGAAGCAAACGATCAAACGATATCTGACAAAACGGTTCGATGCGATCCGGCATGAGGTGAGCATCAATTGGCAAGAGATGGCCGCGGCCGAGGCTCCGGCGAGCACGCTGGCGGCTTCGTTTGCTGTGGGCACGCTCATCAGCACCATTCCTATCCCGCTGGTTGACATGGCTTTGGCTGCCTATGTGACTCGTCGTTTTGACGATATGCCGCGCGCACCGTTTTTCTCCGGCATGGCGCTGGCCAACAACCTGGTCATGGCCCCGCTCTATGCTTCGACGCCGCGTGTCGGCGGATTGGCGTTGGGCTGGCTGGCTGCCCATACGCCGGTGGCGGCTCCCGAGGCGTTTCTGCTGCGCATCCTTGTCGGCTATCTGCTCATCGCGCTTGGCCTGGCGTTGGGCAGCTATGTGCTGGCCAATACCGGCTTTCGAGGCTACCAGGTGGTTCGCAGGCGGGGGAATCCTGTTTGATCATGCCTCTCGTAGAAGAACATCGCGCAACGAAATTCTTGACAATCATTCCAATCATCATTAATATATCGATATCAAACCATTAGACATCGAATATTATCACATGAGTACACATTACCGGGGAACCGAACAGGAGAGGCTGGCTCTCGACGCCTTTATCAAGCTCAGTCGTGCAGCCGATTCCGTCGGTGGGCGGGTCAACGATCACCTTCGGGAGGACGATCTCAGCGTCAGTCAATTCGGGGTGCTCGAGGTGTTGCACCATCTCGGGCCAATGCCCGCCGGACGGCTGGCCGGGAAGATCTTGCGTAGCAGCGCCAACCTGACATTGGTGATCGATAATCTGGTCAAGCGCGGGCTTGTCTACCGCACGCGTCGCCCAGATGACCGCCGTGCGGTGGAGATCAGCCTGACTGACGACGGCCGCGAGCTTATCGCTAATATCCTGCCCGGCCACGTGGCAGGGGTTGTCGAAGCCCTGTCGGCTCTGACGGCTGACGAGCAATCCACGCTGGCTGTGCTCTGCCGCAAGCTGGGGCTGGCCCAGACGACGGCGCGAGAATGATCGGGCTAGTCACGTACTTTTCATTCATGTGAAATCTCTATGAACAATAATCCGCATCGAAATCAGCCCATCATTCGTGCCGGTGTCTCGCTGGATAAGGCTGAGGGCGCGCTGATCCTGATCCACGGCCGCGGCGCGACGGCCGAGAGCATCCTCGATCTGGCCGGTTTTTTGCCACACTTAGGATTGGCTTATCTGGCTCCGCAGGCGGCCGACTATACCTGGTATCCCTACAGCTTCCTTACTTCGACAGCCCAAAACGAACCTTGGTTGTCCTCGGCGCTGGAGATGGTGGGCAGGACGGTGGCCGAGGCAGAGGCGGCGGGCATCCCCATGGAACGAATTGTGCTCGGCGGCTTTTCTCAGGGGGCGTGCCTGGCGGCTGAGTTTGCTGCCCGCTTTGCTCGACGCTATGGCGGATTGCTGATCTTCAGCGGCGGGTTGATCGGATCGGAGGGAACACCGCGCGATTATCCCGGATCGCTGGACGGCACACCGGTCTTTCTCGGTTGCAGCGATGTGGATCCCCATATCCCGTTGGCGCGTGTTCGCGAGACGGCCGAAGCCCTGCAATGGCTGGGGGCCATCGTTGACGAGCGCATCTATCCTCGCATGGGGCACACGATCAATCAGGATGAAATCGATGCTGCCGCGGCATTGGTGACCGAGGTAATGAATGCAAAGCAGGAGTAGAGACTGATGGGCCGGTGAGGCTCAGACGGCGACGCCCTTGTTGAGCAGAAATTCGATAGCGCGAGCCAGCCGGCCAGGATCGGCCCCTTTAAGGATGACCAAATTTGAGCCGTCATCATAGGCCAGTTCGCGATATTCCGTCATATCGTCGCTGAGCAGTACGCATAACGCATTCGGGGAGCGTTCATTTATCTGGTCCAGCGTGACGGCTGGATCCTGGGGAAGTATATCGGTGTCGATGACGATGAGGATTGGATTAATCTCCGACAGAAGTTCGACTAATACGTCCGGATCTGCCGCCCATTCAACATGTTTAATTGGAGAGATGGACAACAGCAATGCATCGAGACCCATTGCCAGAGTATTCGATCTTGTCACCAAAATCGCCGTGTCCATTCTGCAGCCGGTCATCACAAAGTCACTTGAATGCGGGTGGATAAGCTCTTGAAATGCAGACAGTATTTTAACCGACCAGTTGGTCATTCACATACGTTATCTGTCGAGAGCTGGCCGGAAAAAAGACGGATTCCTGAGATAAAACGAGGTGGAAATCGGCCGAGGAGAATAGGTCATTTGACTGATGCGACGGGTTATCGCATCATTTTCTTGTCCGATAGGGTGGAGGAGTTCGCCCGAAAGGCGGGCGTCTACTGGCCCGGATTTTTGGAACCGGATTCGTCGTCTAATGTGGCAATTCCCTCACGAAGTGCGTAGAGCGCAGCCTGTGTCCGATTGGCCAGGTGGAGTTTGCTCAATATGCTGCTGACGTGGCCTCGCGCCGTTCGCTCGCTGACGATAAGCGTGTCGGCGATCTCCTCATTTGAGTAACCCTTGGCGACCAGCTTTAACACGTCCAGCTCGCGTTCCGACAACGGTTCCGGTGTGGGAGGCAAGGTAGTCGGCTGGCTTAGCTCCATGATCAGACGATGAGCGATGGTAGGGTGGAGCGATGCTTCCCCGCGGGCTACGTCGCGAATGGCGCGAATCAGCTCTTCCGGGGATGAATCCTTGAGTAGGTAACCCAATGCCCCTGACTTGATGGCCGGAAAGACCATATCGTCTTCGGCAAAGGAGGTCAGCACCAGGATGCGGGCGTTGGGGAATTCGCTCTTGATCGCCCGAATGGCCCCGATGCCGTCCAGGCGTGGCATCACCATATCGATTAGAGCGATATCGGGCTGTAAAGCCTTGTAGGCCAGGATTGCCCTCTCGCCGTCGACCGCCTCTCCCACGACCTCCATGTTGGGTTCAGTGGCGATGAGCGCTCGCAGCCCTTCCCGTACGACCGAATGATCATCGCAGATTAGGATCCGAATCGTGTTTTCCATGTTCTCCGTCCAGTTGATCCAGATTAACCCGAACAGTTGTCCCCAATCCGGGTTCTGATATAAGTTCAAATCGACCGCCGAGTTTCTCCAGCCGTTCTTGCATGCTGATGAGACCCAAACCGCCGGTCATGACTGTTTCCGCCGGATCGAATCCCCGGCCATTGTCGCCGATCTCCAGTGTGGCAGTTCCATTCGATGACCGGATTAGAACTTGCACCTCAGTGGCGGAAGCATGTTTCAGGGCGTTATTAAGCGCTTCCTCCGCCACTCGAAAGAGCTGAGTCTGAATATCGGCCGAAAGCTCGTCATCCAAACCTACGCTGAGGCGGGCTTGTATGCCTGAGCGACGTTCAACCGCGTCCAGACGTGCCTCGATAGCGCCAGCCAGGCCGTCTTTCTCCAGCGCTGTTGGCCTGGATTCATACACCAACAAACGCATTTCCTTTAATGATTGTTGGGCTAATTCGCCCAAGCGTACAATGTAATCGATTGTGGCCTTGCGGTCGCCCGCGAGGGCCAATCGTCGCGCCGCCTCAGCCATCAGTGACAGACTGTAGAGAGATTGGGTCACGGTGTCGTGCAGATCGCGCGCCAGTCGCTGCCGTTCCCGCATCATGGCCTGCGCGGCCGCTTCACGTAACTCCACTTGTCGGGTGATATCTACCATCGCGCCGATGGAACGGGTCGCGCGGCCGTCCCTGTCCCTTAAAATATACCCACGATCGAGTACATAGGCATATGTTCCGTCAAACCTTCGAAACCGATACTGCGCTTCCCAGGCTGAGCTATCGCCGGCCAAGGCATCCTGGAAGGTTTCGGCGATCGCATCCCGTTCGTCGGGGTGAATATGGCTCGTCCACCAGTCAAGCGGCACATAATCGCAGCCGTCGTAGCCGTACATTGTGCGCAGGCCATTACTGAAATCAAACATCATCGTGGAAGTATCCAGATCCCATATGACGTCACTGGTTATATTGGCGATGAGCTGGAGATATTCCTCGCCGGCCTGGAGCGATTTTTGCAGCGCCTGCTTTTCAGTCACATCTTGCATGACACCCAGGCGGGCGTGATAGCCCTCGATAGTGAGCGCGTAGCTGGTCACGTTGACGCTGATTACCGTGCCGTCCCGCTTTTGATGGGTCCTGATGCCGACACGCTCGGTCTCATCCGATAGTTTCTGGATGAGGTCGAGGAAGCCTGCATATTCCTCGGGTGGTCGAATGTCCAGCATATTCATCGACGACAACTCTTCGCGGCTATATCCGTAATGTTCGGCCGCTCGTTTGTTGGCGGCCAGAATATTCGTTGTCGCCATATCGAATACGAAAATCGGCAGAGGCATCCGATCGAAGAATAGTCTGGACCGGTTTTCCGACCGGCGTAACTCGTCCTGGGCCTGCTGGAATCGCCCCAGGTCCTGGACCAATGTAATAATGTAACGTTCGCCGCGCCACTCCTCGAATTGGGCTGACACCAGTACCTCCTTGATGTCACCGTCCGCGCCGGTCAGGCGATAAACGCGCTGTGGCTGTGGGTGCGGGTCGGGAGGTGAATTTGGAGGAGATGTTGGCGGGTAGGGGAATAATTCGTCGATCGGCTGCAGATCCCGATTGGTTCGGCCTATGAGTTCTGCTCGCGACCGGCCAAGAAGTCCTGCATAAGCTTCGTTAGCGTCGACGCATCGTCCATCAGCCAGAGATGCAAGGCACATCGCCACAGGGCTGGCGTGAAATACTCTGGAAAAGAAACTGCCCGGCGTAATCAACAGGGTTGGCTGCATGGTTAGGTTCATTGATTGGCAAAGCAATGCAAGCGCCTGATACTATTGATTATAGCGCATGAGTGTGAAGGACTCAAAGGCTTTGGATACCCCGGTGGAGTCAGTAGGAATGCGAGCGCGCAAGGTCATGCCGCCCTTGTCTCCATGGCTGATTATCATCTCACCACCAAGCGTGTCCACTTGTTTATAGATTGCCGTCAAATCGTCTCTGGACTGTGGCGCATCCAGTCTTCGACCGTCATCGCTGATCTCCAGCAGTAGCCGTCGCTCCTCCTCCCAAAGCCGGACGGATACGGATGTCGCCCCGGCATGTTTCAACGACAGGTTCAGCATATCTTGCGCCAGGCGGAAGATATCCCCCTTCTGGTTAGTCGAAATGTTGGCCGCCAGTTCGACCTGTAACTGGAACTTCACTCCAGCTCGTTGTTCCACAGCCTCCAGCCTGTGGCGCAGCGCGGCCGCTAATCCCACTTGCTCCAATTGCGAGGGGCGCAGCTCGTAAACCAGCAATCGTAATTGCCGCAGGGCTTGTCGGGACAGTTCCCCCAGGCGACTGATATATTCTGTTGACAGCGGGTCGGCGTTATCCATCGAGTGTCGCCGCACCGCCTCGGCCATCAGACTGAGGCTGTAGAGGGATTGGGTGACAGACTCATGCAGGTCGCGGGCCAATCGTTGGCGCTCTTCCAGAGCGGCCTGACTGGCGGCTTCGGCCACCTGCAATTGCTCGGTAATATCGACCATTGCCCCCAGGAATCGAGTCGGACGGCCGATCTCATCCCGGATGATTCGTCCCCGATCCAGGACATTGGCATATTCGCCATCAGCGCGCAGGAAACGATATTCGCTCGACCAATGATCCTCTCCAGTGCGGATGGCTGTCCCCAGCGAGGTTTCAATGTTCGCGCGGTCATCCGGATGCAAGCGAGCGCTCCACCAATGATAGTCCAAGGTTTCATCACCCGTATATCCGAATTTGGTCTTGAGACTGGGGCTCCATGTCGTTAGATCCGTGGCCATATCCCGGATCCGGATGGTGTCGGTCGTCACGTCGGCCACGATGCGCAATCGTTCCTGGCTCGCCCGCAACGCTGCTTCAAACGCTCGCTGCTCGGTCACGTCGCGTATGATTGACAGATTGAGGGCGCGACCGTCGAGCATGACGGTGTCGCTGCTGACCTCGACCTCGATTATCTCCCCGCTCTTCAGCAGTTGGCGACAAATGACTGAGGGCGCGCCGGGGGTATCTGATTTCGTGGCGCGCAGGAACTCAGCCCAGTCTTCCGCTGGTGTAATGTCGATCAGCGATAGGTTGGTAAATTCGGTGGGTGTGTAGCCGTACATCTCGCAGGCGGCGGGGTTGATGTCCAGAATGTGGTTGGTTTCCTTATCGATCACCAGCAGGGGCAGAGGGATGCTGCGCAGGAGCAGCTGAAACCTTGCTTCCGATAGGCGTAATTCTTCCAGGGTGCGCTCCTGCTCGGTCAGATCCTGGACGATGAGGAAGAAGAAGGGAATGTCGTCGATGTATTCGAGTTGGGCTGAGGCGATGCAGGCGCGTGACTTACCATCGCGCGCCACCATTTGGAGGGGTATGTCGCCCAACTTGCGAATATTGATCAGGGCATTTAGTACCGTCTGGCGCGTGTCGCTGTCGCTCAGCCCCATGACCTCGAAAGGGCGACCGATGAGGTCTTCGCGCTTGTAGCCGAGCATGTGGGCGAAGGAATGGTTCACGTCGGCATAGCGGCCGCCGTCAACGGAGATGATGACCATCCCCACAGGGCTGTCATAGAAGAAGCGCTGGAATTGGGGCGAGGTGGCTAACAGGCTTGTTTCCATGTCGTCGACGTCGCGGAGCCATACCGATACGCCCATTGTAGCCGTATGATGCTTTTAATTCAAAGGGAATTTGTTAAGCGATAGGACAGTTAAGCCACTTGATGCGGGTTAACGCAGATGAAACCGTTTGAACGGCGCCTATGGATCAATCAATGTGTTGACCTGAGCAGTTATCTTTGAACCACGAAAATAGCGGTTGTTCCCTTGAAACCGAAGCAGGTGGATTAGTCGGCTAGTTCTTCGTAGACGCCCTGACCGAGGGCCGCGAAGCGAGGTTCCCGGTTCCAGGTTTCGTCCTGGATGGTTTCGAAATTGACGGAGAGCGTCAGCCGGTTGGTTTGGGGATCGTAATCGTCAATAAAGACGGTCGGTATGTAGGCCGACCCACCAATGAGGATGCTGCGCACGATCAGGTAGGTCGGATAGAGCTTCATCTCCTCGTCGACCTCCAGAATGGGCCGGTGCACATAGCGCATGGCGGCGCCGACACGCTCGCCGTCGGCCGTGTACACATCGGTAAACTTTTTGAGATTTTTCGATCGTAGCATGTCTATCATTTCTACCGGCCGTGGACGAGTTCTACGTAACACTCAACACCCCCAAATATGACGATGATAATAGAATCTGTTGCGAAGATGAGGCCCATTGTACTGGAATGGAGAGATGCGGACAAGGATTTATAAGGGATGAAAGGGGGAAAGGCGAAATCAGGAGATTGGAGGAAGCGGGATGCCAAGCGACGGGTCCCGGAGGGTTCGGCAAATGTGGCTGTGGGTAGTGGTGATGGGTTTGTCGAATCCTTCGGGGCAAAGTGGGCGGGTTTACAGTGTCGCCACCAGCGAGTTTTTCATCGTGGCCGGATGGTTGGGTCGGTAGGTTCCCGGCACTGTGCGAAAGCTGATTGCCAGCCGGTTCCAGCTATTGATAGCGATGACAGCGAGAGTCAGATCAACGAGTTCCTTCTCGGTGAAATGTTGGCGCACTTCGTCATAAAGTTCATCAGGCACGTGGTCATGACTGATAAGAGTCACGGCCTCGGTCCAGGCCAGCGCGGCCCGTTCGCGTTCGGTATAGAAGGGCGCTTCGGGCCAGGCGCTGATGCCGTAGAGGCGCTGCTCGCTCTCGCCGTGGCTGCGCGCATCCTTGGTGTGCATGTCGATGCAGTAGGCGCAGCCGTTGATTTGCGACGCGCGCAACTTCACTAACTCGATTAGGCTGTCCTCCAACTCGCCGCTATGGATATATTTCTCCAGTTGTGAGATACCCTCGACTCCGTCGGGGGCGACTTTGGAATAATTTATACGTGGTTGCATGGTGACTCTACTCCTTTTGCAATGCTCTAATAAAGAACTGGCGGGTGGCGTCGTAGCAACTTTCGCCATAACAAGACATGCGACCGACCGAAAGGATTTTGCCGTTCTTAATTTTTGGAAAAGCCATCGGGTGTCGTAATCTGGTCCCGTCGCTCAACATCAACGTAGGTGTGCCGCGGACACCGAAATGCTCCTTACCCAGCTTGCCTTCCGCCAGAATGGCGGCCAGAGCCTGACCATTGTTGAAGCGGTGGGTGAAGTGTTTCATATCCAGCCCGGCTTCATGCGCCAGATCGATCATCACCTCGCGCCGTCCGATATTGCGCCCCTCGGCGAAAAAGGCCCGTCGGATGCGTAAATCGAAGTCACGGCCGACGGTCGCGCCTTGTTGCGCCGCGCACCAGGCGGCTTCGAAGGCGGGCAGGGTTGTCGTCGGCCACTCATCTGAGAATGGCTTGAAAATCGCCTCGGGTTCCTGCAACGCCGCCAGCCAGATCTCCAGTTCCAGTTCCTGTCGATCCGGCGGGCCACCGCCGAAAACTTCCAGCGGGAAGGCGCGCTCGACCAATCGAACTCGGCCTTCAAACTCGGGGGCTACTCTATGCAGGCGCACGGCCGCAATATAGCACCACGGTCAATAATACTCGGCCCACTCCCACAGTTCAGGGATTTTGTCTTCCATGATTCTCTCGCTCTATTACCTTTAGGTATATCGCCTGTCGGTTGTTTAGGTCGGTCGTATGCTTCGGGGATGGAGAGGGGTATGACCGGCTTGCCTGTCTCTCAGATGAAATTGGTATGATGCTTCTTACCTGTCGCGCTCATTATTCTGACTGCATGCGCTGCTGATTCCCGATGAGTCAGCGGCCATCATTGACCGCTCGTCTCCCGGATCAGTTGCCAAGCCTGGAAGACATGTCGCTCTTCGGTCAAGGTTCCGCCGATTGACAGGCGCAACGTATATTTGCCGTCCAGCACGGTGTGGGTGAGGTACATCTTGCCGGACCGGTTCAATTGCTCCAGCAAGGCACGATTGGCGTCGTCTCCTCCTTCGCATAGCCGAAAGCATACCAGATTGAGCGAAACAGGGGTGGCCAGCTCGAAGCGGGGTTCAGCTTCAACCCAGGTGGCGAACTGTTGCGCCAGCCGGACATGCTCGCGGATGTGATGGTGCAGCCCTTCCACGCCATAGTGGCGGATGACGAACCATAGTTTGAGCGCTCGAAAACGGCGGCCGAGCTGGATGTGCCAGTCGCGATAGTCGATTACCGCGCCGGAGGCCGTGGCGGCGTTCTTGAGATACTCGGGCAAGATGCTCAAGGTGTGGATGAGGGCTGCGCGGTCGGCCACCCAGAAGCAGTTACAATCGAAGTTGGTGAACATCCACTTGTGGGGATTAAAAGCATAGCTGTCGGCCAGTTCCAATCCATCCTGCAAGGGACGAAACTCAGGGCAGAGGGCGGCCGTACCGGCCATGGCGGCGTCGACATGGAACCATAGACCGTACTCACGACAGACCTTGCCGATGGCTCGGATGGGGTCCATGGCCAGCGAGGAGGTGGTGCCGACAGTGGCGACGACGAAAAACGGCCGTAGTCCTTCGGCCAGATCGGCTTCGATATGCCGACGCAAGTCATCGGGCCGCATAGCGAATTGCTCGTCGACGGCCACGGCGCGCACGTTGGCTCGGCCTATGCCGGCTATCCCGGCCGCTTTCTCCATCGATGAGTGAGTCTGGGTCGAGCAGTAAGCCCGCAAACGGGGGTCGTTGCCGGCGACGGAGGATGCCTTGTGTGGTGAGTCGCTCATTTCCTTATCGCGTTCACCATATCCCGTATCCGCCCTGTCGCGGGCGGTGAGCATGGCGGTCAGCACGGCGCTGCTGGCCGTGTCCTGGATGACGCCGCCGCCGGAGCCGGTGGAGAGAAAATGGTCGGGTAGGCCCATCATTGCCACCAGCCAATCGAGGATGTGGGTCTCCAGCTCGGTGGCGGCGGGACTGGTGGCCCAGATCATGCCCTGCACGCCCAGCCCGGCTGACAGCAGTTCGCCCAGGATTGAGGGGAAGGAAGTGTTGGCGGGGAAGTAGGCGAAGAAGTTGGGCGATTGCCAATGGGTGATGCCGGGCATGATAACGTGCCCGACATCATCCATCATTTCATCAAACGACTCAGGCTTGTCAGGGGGATTGGGTGGCAGGGCGGCGCGTATGCTGCCCGGAGCCACGGCCGACAGCACCGGGTAGGTCTCCACCTGCTCGTAGTAGTCGGCGATCCAGTCGATCAGCGCCTTGCCGTGTTCCCGGAATTCGTTGGGGGTCATGTGGTAGGTCATGGAGTAGATTATAGTCTACATGTGAAACCAGGGGGATTAATGAAAGTCGCCACTCCATATCATCATTCGTCATTCGCCATTCGTCATTGTGATGATATGCTACAGATATTGTATGCCATTTAACCAAGGTGTCGGAGCAAGCTATGCACGCCGTTGAAATATTGCAGCGGGGCCACCAGGCTGTCATGGACGCGATTGAGAGCATGACCGAGGAGGAATGGCTCGCCCCCGAAGTCTGCGGCCATTGGTCGGCCAAGGATATCATGGCTCATCTGACATCGTATGAGAGAGCGATGGTGGAGGCGTTACGGTCGGCGAGAGGCGAGCCGCCAGGGGGCTACCTGACGGGACTGATTCGTGACGGCGAGCTATTTAACGACACTCAGGTGGCCCTGCGGGTGGGCTATTCGGCGGCCGAGGTTCTGGCTCAATATGAGGAAGCCCACGCTCAGGCAATGGCCTTGGCGGTCGCATTACCGCCATCGCTCTATATTAATTCCGGCTTCCTGCCCGCCTACGGGATGGGATATGATCTGGAAGATTTCATCGTTTACATGCTGTACGGACATAAGAAGGAGCATGCGGCGCAGATAAAGGTGTTTCGGGGACGGCTGAGGAAGTAGAGGAGACTGTTCGATATATAAAGATATAAAAGCCGGGTTGTTTCTGATAACCCGGCTTTTATTTCTATGGCTGTGGCGGAGGCCCGGCGCTTTCCGGGATCGGTACCCCATCAGGGATCGCCCGCAAGTCATCGCAGGGAATGAAACTCACATCGCGCCAGACGTAGCCGCGTTCGGTGAAGGTCGCGATGGTGTTGATCCAGCGTTTGGTACCGTCTTCCAACAGGTAGATATGGGGGCTATCGAGACATTTGAGCAGGATGGGGGCGGATTGCTCGTAGATGATCGCCTGCACCGATGGCGGCAAGCCCTCGATTCTGGTCTGGTTGATGCCGAATAGCCATGGTAGAGTGATGATGACCGCCACTGCCCAAAGAGCGTAAGCGGCCGCGCCGGCAGCGAAGGCACGATGCAGCCCATCCACCCAATTGTTCCCGGCTCGTGCCTGGCGATATAACAACAGTAGCAGCAGGCCGATGTTGATGATATTCCAGCCGATGAACGTCAGACGGTTGGGCGTCAGCCGGTCCATGGCCGTGCGATAAAGGATGGCTACCAGGGCGTAGACGCTGATGATGGCCGCCAGGGCCGCGAGGAGGATAATCCCCCGGCGCAGCCAGACTCCTATTCTGCGCGAAACGTGCGAAGGGATGACGGGCGTGGCTCCAACCATCAGGGCAATAACGGCGAAGAGCATGGCGTTGTAGATAATCAACACATCCCGGTTCTCGAACGGCTCCCTGAAGTTCAATGGAATGAAGGCCAGATAGACCAGCAAGACCAGCACGGTCAACGGCAGCATGACCCGTGTCAGCATGGCCACCAGCCCACTTAGCCCGCCCTCGAACTCTTGCCTCGCCGGAGCCACGCGCGGATTATAGAGGATGGCCGTGGCGATGACCGGCAGCATCCCCCCGCCACCGGCCAGGAGCAACCGCATGACGGCGTCGGAGAGGGTGATGCCCAGCGCGTCGAAAAGCCCCACGGTGATGCCGGTGAAGATGCCCCCGGCGACGGCGAACAGCCCGGCCATGATGAAAAGTTCCAGCGATTTGTTGAGGAAGGCGAAGGTATTGGACGTCCTGTCAGGAGGGTTGCGGTCTGCATCGCCGCGGTCAAGGACCAGGAACGCGCCCACACCGGCCCAGGCCAGCAGCGACAGGTGGACGATCATAAGAGTGAGGTATTGTTCCTGGTAGGGTCTTGATCCCAGGCGTGGGTAGACCCCGGCTACGTAGGCCGTGGCCGCCAACAGGACGAGGCTGATGATCACCGCCTGCTGCCGGCGCTTCCGTCCCGCGAGGGACAGATAGGCTATGATAAATACGGCCGAGATGGGAGCCGCCAGCAGGGCGATCAGAGGAAAGGAGGAGGGGAGGAAGTGCATGGGCAGTCCCGGCCGCGCTCCGGCATAGGTGAGGGCAAATCGCGTCTCATCGGAGAACACCCACAGGAGCAGCCCATTGAGCAAGGCCAGAGGGATAGCCCAACCCCAGGCGGTGAAGGATTCCCTGGCTTTGACGGCCGTCGACCGGAGGCGATAATACCACGCCGCATAGAGCAGATTGTCGGGCGCGGCCGTTCGTTCGATCTCGATGGCTTTGCGGAAGGCTTCGATTTGGCCATCCCCAACGGCTGTTTGGTAGAGCTGCTCCAGTTGTTCCGGGTCGTTACCGATGCTGATCAGCGTTTCCTGAACGTTCATGCTCACCTCGCTTGAGGCCGATGATCGGGTCGGCCGCATTTGAAGTATACCATAACGGCAGTTTGTGTAGGGCCTTGCTTCATTTCATCCTTGTAAAGAGGAAACAGGGGTCGGGTCACCTTGGGAGGCATCCTCAAGACTATATAAGATCAACACATATATCCAGATAAGTAATATGACGCATACAGATACGTTAAATATCACTATTATTTAGGCAAATACAGAAAACTCACCCCTACCTTAAGCTGGATTGTAACAATTCGATGATATCCTTTCATAAGGATAAAGAATATCCTGTGAAATGTGCCTATAAGCACATGAGTGTCAGTACACTGTCCAAGTAGATAGATAAGGCAGGCCCGTTTGGGTTGCCTGCGCGCCTCATCGGGCGCCGAATGGCTTGAACCTGACAGCGTTGCCAAAGTTAAGAATCGTGGAAAGACGCGCCTTCTGCCGGTAAGGCGCGATAGCGGGCTGAGAGGATCGGCGTGTGCCGGCCTCGATAGCCCGGCCTGGTCATACGTAACCGGAGGTGTCAGTTGAATTTGAGTCAACACTGAACACATTGAAGCAGAACGATACCCATACCGAACTATCCGGCATGGGTGATATCCCATTGCGGACAAAGCCACAACAGGTACTGACCGGCAGAAAGGTTGGCTGCCTCCGCAAGTGTGAGTATCACGAAGCGTGAGTATCACGCCAAGATAGCCAAATCAACTTTTAGGAGAGAAACCATGATTACACGATTGCCTAAACGCACTCTCGCCATACTGGCGAGTTTGCTGCTGGTTGCCGGCATCCTCACGATGACCGCGCCGAAGGCTACCCAAGCCCAGGGAGCAACCGGCACTGTCGAAGTCACCAAGGAAATTGTGGGCAACCCGACCACCGTCCCATCGGGAGTCGAGTTCACCTATTTAATTAACTATAAGTATGCCAGCACGACTGACGACGGCGACAATATCACCCTCGTCGATATGCTGGATCCGGACCTGAGTTGGACTGGTGCGGAGGTCGTTATTGGACAGACGGGCCATATCGCCTCAACCTCCTTCAATTCTTCAACAGGTGAGGTGAAGTGGACGTTCGTCGATCCGTTGGCATCAGGCGCCAGCGGTCAGTTGACGGTGAAGGTTCGCTTCCCCAATGGCAAGACCGCGCCGGGAACAGTGGCCGATAACACGGCCACTATGGATGGCGACAATGTTGATCCCGCCACCAGCAATAACGTTCAAATCGCCGCCGCCGCTTCTTGTGGTTGGATCACCAACATCACCGGCCCGACGAATGCCATGCTGGATACCGACGTGACCTACGTGGCTCGGCTCGATCAGCCGTCCCCGGTTACCGGTAACCTGAATATAATCACTCCCAGCACCACCAGCATCACTTTACCGGTTGGTGTGTTATCCGCAGATGTGGTTAATACCAACGGAGGAGTGATTAGCGGCACTGGCATTTCTGGTGATCCGGTGGTCGTCACCTGGACGATTACCCCCAGCCATAATGTTGGAAGTAACTATACTCGCAACCTGGTCATTCGTTACGACTCGGCTCGCTTCACAAACGGTCAGGCCGTTAGCGTATCGCAATTGTCAAGCCTGACCGTTGTCGGCAATGGCACGTGCGGCGGCACCGACAGCCAGAGCACCACACTCGAGACATTCACGCCTGCCCCCAACGGCACGGTAGACAAGACCGCCCCCGATACCACGGTAATTCCCGGGACGCAGGAATTCTATTTCACCCTCGACGCCAACAATACCGGCAACGTCGGTCTGGATAACTTTATTATCACTGACGAATTGCCCCAGAACTTTGCGCTGACGTCGATCAGCCTGCCGAGCGTCAACAATGGTCCGGGCGGTAACTTCATCAACGTTGTCTATCGCCGCAGTGACACGGGAAATACTGAGTACACCTGGACCGGTTCGCCTTTTCCCGCCGGGGTTGCGTCTCTCCCGGTCAGCGCGCTTGGTTTGCCCGCCGGTGTTTATGTCAGCTATCTGCGCTTCGACATGGGCACTGTGCCGGTTGGCTTCAATATCAATACCACGATCCGGCTGTATGGCACATTGCTGACAACCGGTTGGGGCAGCCCGTCCAATACGCTGGACATAGGCGAACAGGTCTGCAATACCATGACGCTCTCGGCCGTCTATAACAGCAGCCCAGCTTTCACCCCAAGGCCCGACACCCAGTGCGTGACGGCCATCGATCCCACTGTGCGGCCGACCGTCGCCAAGAGCATTGTGTCCGGCTCCTCGATCATCCCCGGTGGAACGACGACCTGGCGAGTAGAAGTGAGCAATCCAAGCTCATCTGACATCTCAATGGTCAATCCCGTCGGCATGGATCTGCTGCCCGCGGAACTGGAGTATGTGCCTGGTTCTTTCACACAAAACATATCTGGTTCGTACAATAGTTCAGGCGCCCCAGCCCCGACGCTGGAAGTGATCAACAACTATAACAGCACGGGACGTACGTTGTTACGTTGGACGTACAGCCACTCGTTCCCGATCAACACCAGGTCTACTGTCGAATTTCAGACGAAAGTGAAGCCGGGCACAGTTCCCGGATTAATCCCGAACTACGCCAATGTCTCGGTCGTTCCGGCTGACCAGGCCGGCCCGGTCGTGTACCCTTCTCCGGTAACCGACACGGACGATCTCAACGGCAATGGCAGCACGACCGATTCAATCGGCCGGTCGAGTGCGGTTAACGTCACAGTCGGTTCGGCCGCTTCGCTTGACTCCTACAAGCTGGTGAAGGGGCAACTGGACAGCGACTACTCCAAGTATCCCGATAAAGGCCAGACCAGCCCCGGCGGCACGGCCGATTACAAGCTGGTCGTCATCAACACCGGCAACGTGTCGCTGAAGAATGTAGTCGTCATCGATATCCTGCCTTTCGTCGGCGATACGGCGGTGACCTCGACCGTGGCGCGCGGCTCTGCATTCGACCTGTTCCTGGCCGGGCCGGTCTCCGCGCCGTCGGGTGTGACGGTCGAATACAGCACCGAGAAAAACCCGTGCCGCGACGAGATGGGCTCTCCCAGCCCCTTCCCCAGCGGTTGCGCCGCCGCCAGCTGGTCGGCCGTGCCTCCGGTGGACATCACCACCGTTCATTCGATCCGCTTCGACTTCGGGTCGCTGGTCCTCGGTCCCCTCGACGAGTTCGAGCTGAACTGGCCGATGCGCGCGCCGGTCAATGCGCCCTTCGCGGGCGAGGTGGCCTGGAACTCCTTCGGCGTGGTGGCCACGCGGGCCGACAACAACAGCCCGCTCTTGCCGACGGAGCCGATCAAGGTGGGCGTCGCATCTCAAGAGCCGGAACCTGCGGCCTACGGCGACAAGGTCTGGAACGATCTGAATCGCGACGGCATCCAGGACTCCAGCGAGCCGGGGATCAATGGCGTGCGCGTTGAGCTGTATCGCGACAACGGCGACGGCATCAGCGACCCGGACACCGATGAGTACGTCGGCTTCACGCTCACCGACGCCAACGGCGAATATCTGTTCACCAACCTGCCCGCGGGCGACTACTACGCCGTGTTCTTCAAGCCGCCGACCTTCGCCGGCTCGCCGAACGATCAGGGCAGCGACGACGCCAAGGACTCCGACGGTATATCGAGCACGGTGCGCGGCTTCCCGGCCTACATCGCCCCGGTGACGACGCTCGACACCTTGGAGGACGATCGCACCTGGGATCAGGGCTTCTACCAGCCCGAGACCCCGGTCGCGGCCGTCGGCAACTACGTGTGGAATGACCTGAACAGCGACGGGATCCAGAACGAGCCGGCTTCGGCGGGCCTCAACGGCATCACCGTCAACCTGTACGATAGCAACAATGTTCTGGTCGGCACAAGAGTGACGGCCGACGATGTCAACGGCAATCCGGGCTACTATCTGTTCGATGGTTTAACTCCGGGCGACTATTACCTCGAGTTCGTGAAGCCCTCCGGCTTCACCCTGACGACGCAGAACGCGTCGGGAAGCAATGCCGCCAACAACTCTGACCCGGACACGGGCACGGGCCAGACGGCGACCTTCACGCTCACGGGCGGCCAGTACGACCCGACCTGGGACGCGGGCATGATCCTGCCCAAGGGCACGTTGAGCCTCGGCGACCGCGTGTGGAACGATGCCGACAGCGACGGCATCTATGAGCCTCTAGACGGCGAACTGGGCGTCAACGGCGTCCGGCTGAATCTGTATCAGGACACCGACGGCAACGGCGTGTACACGCCCGGCGTCGACCAGTTCTTCGCCATGACCACGACCTTCACCCAGGGCGGCGCGCCCGGATACTATGAGTTCAAAGACCTGCCCGCGGGCGACTACATCGTCCAGGTGGATCCGTCGAACTTCGTCTCCGGCGGCCCGCTGGCGGGGATGGAAAGCTCTCCGGTCCAAAACTCCACACCGAACGACAACGTTGACCATGACAACAACGGCTTGCCGCTGGCCGGCTACGGCGTTGTCAGCAACGCGATCACGCTGTCGGCCGGCAGTGAACCGGCCAATAACGGCAACCACAACCCGACGCTGGACTTCGGCTTTTCCGAGCCTCAAACCCCGGGCGCGATCGGCGACACGGTCTGGTACGATACGGACGGCGATGGTGTTCAGGATGTTGGCGAGACGGGTATCGGAAACGTAATCGTCCAGTTGACCCCGCCGGCTGGTGTGGATCTGGGCGCCGGCCCCGGCAATCC